>JASHRV010000354.1 GCA_030037175.1 Acetobacteraceae bacterium | reverse complement strand
TACACGCCGCAGGGCTATTGGATTCCGGGCCACTGGAACTGAGCCACTGGAACTGAGTCACTGGAACTGAGTCACTGGGGCTGAGGCAGAAGACGCCATGCCGTTCGCGCGCATCGACCTGATCAGGGGAAAGCCCGCCGAATATCGAAGGACGATCGGCGAGGTGGTGTACAAGGCGATGGTGGAGCATCTGAAGGCGCCGGAGCATGACCGCTTCCAGGTCATCGCCGAGCACGACGCCGAGGACTTCATCTACGACCCGAGCTATCTCGGGATCGAGCGGACGAACGACCTCGTCTTCATCCAGCTCACGCTGGTCGGGAACCGCTCGGTCGAGCAGAAGCGCGCCTTCTACAGCCAGGTCGCCGACGAGCTCCACGAGCGCCTGAAGCTGCGGCGCGAGGACGTGCTCATCAACCTCGTCCCCAACGGAAGGGAGGACTGGTCGTTCGGCAACGGCGAGGCCTCGTACGCCAAGGCGTGAGCGAGTGAGGCAGGGGACGCCGTCCCCTGCACCCCTGCTGGGGCCTTGAGGCCCCAGACCCCCCGAAGCGCTGCGCGGCAAGTCCCGGCTCCCGAGATGGTGGAAGCGGTGGGCCATGTTCGGCGCGGAGCGAGGCTTTGGCCGCCCCGATCTCTGCCGCCGAGGCGGCAGAGATCGGGGCGGCCAAAGCCTCGCTCCGCGCCGGCAATCGCGCCATAGGGCTGGGACGCCGGGCGGCACCTAACCCGTCGCAAAAGCGGATGGGGTCTGGGGCCCGCGGCCCCAGCGGGGTGCAGGGGCGGAGCCCCTGGCCTGCTAGCCGGTCACGCGCCAGATGGTGTTGCCGACGTCGTCCGCGACGAGGAGGGAGCCGTCCGGGCCGATCGTGACGCCGACGGGGCGGCCGTAGGAGAAGCGTTCGTCCGGGGCGAGGAAGCCGGTGAGGATGTTGCGGGCCGGGCCGGAGGGGCGGCCGTTGGTGAAGGGCACGAAGATCACGCGGTAGCCGCTGAGGGTGCTGCGGTTCCAGGAGCCGTGCTGGCCGATGGCCATGCCTTCCGGGAAGCCGGGAAGCTGGCCGGCGGGGAGCCAGCAGAGGCCGAGGGATGCCGTGTGTCCGCCGAGCGCGTAGTCGGGGGTGATGGCCTTGGCGACCATGGCGGGGTCTTGCGGGACCCGGTCGTCCACGGTTTTGCCCCAGTAGCAGTAGGGCCAGCCGTAGAAGCCGCCCTCGCGGACCGAGGTGAGGTAGTCGGGCGGGGTTTCGTCGCCGAGGCCGTCGCGTTCGTTGACGACGGTCCAGAGCGCGCCGGTGTGTGGTTCCCAGGCGAGGCCGACGGGATTGCGCAGGCCGGAGGCGAAGATGCGGCTGGTGGACGAGGCGAGGTCGAGCTCGTGGATCGCGGCGCGGCCCTGTTCGGTTGCCATGCCCTGATCGGCGATATTGGTGAGCGAGCCGACGCCGATATAGAGCTTTTGGCCGTCCGGGCTCGGCAGGATGCTGCGTGTCCAGTGTCCGCCGGGGTTGAAGGTGGTGAGTCGCCGGCCTGGTGCTGCGATGCGGTCTGCGCCCGCGCTGTAGGGGAAGGCGAAGACGCCGTCCGTGTTGCCGATGTAGAGGGTTTCGCCGAGGAGGGCCATGCCGAAGGGCTGGTTCAGGTTCTCGAGGAAGGGCTGGCGGGTTTCGGCGGTGCCGTCGCCGTCCGCGTCGCGGAGAAGGGTGATGCGGTTGGGGCTTTCGCCGAGTGCTGCGGCGCGGCGCATCGTGCTCTGCATGGCGTAGTCGAAGACGGTTCTGGCGGGCTCGGGCACGAAGAGCGATTCGGCGGCGAGCACGTCGCGGTTGGGGAGCACGCAGAGCCAGCGCGGGTGCTTGAGGCCGGTCGCGAAGGCGTTGACCTTGAGGCCCGGGGCCGCGACGGGCGTCTGGCCCGGCGGCCAGCCTCGGGCGGTGGGCATCTTGAGGGTGGGGAGGCTGCCTTGCTTGCGGGCGGTGGGGATCCTGGGCTCGGCGCCGAACGCCTGCTCGCGCGGGGTGCCTTGCAGGCGGCGGAGCTGGATGGCCGCGGCGCCGATCAGCGCGACGATGCGCGCGAAAATCTCCGACATGCGGCGCCACTCCCTTTGCTCAGCGTTATGCATGGTATGGCAGATCGCGGTCGGGCGGAATCGGGTGATCGCGTGACAATGCGGGGGGCGTTGTCAGGGGCCGTTGTTTGCCACCGTTTCGGTCGCGAGGCGGGCGATGCGGCGTTCGGTGTAGTATTCGAAGGCGTCGAGCTCCTCCTCGACGACGTGAAACGCATCGTCGCCGATGATGCCGCGGGCGCGGAGATCGAGGAGCGCGCGGCGCTGCACGGCGAGCACGCGCTGGCGGGCCGCGAGGAAGAGCCCGTCATCCGCAGCGGGGCCTTGCTCGCTCTGGCGGAGGAGGGTGCGGTGCTCCTCCATGAGGGGCTCGATCGGGCCGGGCAGGCCGGCCAGCGCCTCGAGGGCGGCTTCCGCGGTCTGGCGGCGGGCGAGGCGGATCTCCGCCTCGACCTCGCCGGTGTCGGCGAGATTGAGGCGCAGCATCAGCGGCCTGAGGCTGAGGCCCTGGATCACCAGCGTGCCGAGCACGACGGCGTAGGCCGAGAGAAGGATGAGGTCGCGGTCGGGGAAGCTCGGGGGCAGGGCGAGCGCGGTGGCGAGGGTGACGATGCCGCGCATGCCGCACCATGCGATGACGAGGCCCGAGCCGATGGTGGGCGGGCTCATCCGGCGCCGGGCGGAGGCGGCGGGGTCGCGGTTTCTGAGCCGTGCGATGGTAT
>JASHRV010000353.1 GCA_030037175.1 Acetobacteraceae bacterium | reverse complement strand
CTGCTGGCGGCCCTCGCACTCGTCCGCCGCCGCCGGCTCGGGCCCTATCGTGCGGAGACGGATCGTGCGGACCCGGAGACCGCGCGGCGCGAGCTCGCCGCCCTCGCGCGCGCCGGGTTCCCGCATGCCATTGCCCGCGCCGCGCTTGCCATGCCGCGCGCGGAGGCGGAGGAACGGCTGGCCGCCGCAAGGCACGCAACGGGCTGATGCCAGGGGCGTTGCCCGCCGGAGCCTCCGCGATCCCTTTGTTTTACTTCAATAAACCCCATTGGCTCAACAAGCGGTTGGCGTCGTTCTGTGGCCGATCTGGGCGGCGGCCGCTCCGGACATCACGAAAAATATCATTTATTTTCAATAAATTAACTTTGAACAAAACCCTCTGACGGGCCAGATCGTACAGATTCTTTTTCTTTGCCTTCCAGAGCCGCGTCCACCGCCGCGCCGAGCCGTTCCACGATGAAATCGATCCCATCGGCGTCGATGATGTAGGGCGGTGCCACGATGACGTGGTTGCCCGCGCTCCCGTCGATCGTGCCGCCCATCGGGTAGATCGCGAGGCCGCGGGCCAGCGCCTCGTGCTTCACCCGGTCATGGAGCTTGAGCTCCGGCGCGAAGGGCGTTTTCGCGCCCCGCTCGGCAACGAATTCCAGCGCCCAGAAGAGGCCGCGGCCGCGGATATCGCCGACATGGGGATGATTGCCGAAGCGCTCGACGAGCCCCGCCTCGAGCCGCGCGCCCATGGCGCGGACATTGGCGAGCAGGTCATCGTTCCGGATCACCTTCTGCACGGCGAGCGCGGCCGCGCAGGCGACCGGGTGGGCCTGGTAGGTGTGGCCATGGACGAACTGGCCCGTTCCGCGCGCCAGCGTGTCCGCCACCCGCCGCCCGATCAGGATGCCGCCGATCGGCTGATATCCGCCCCCAAGCCCCTTGGCGATCACCTGGATGTCGGGAGCAACCCCTTCCTGCTCCCAGGCATGGAGCGTGCCGGTGCGGCCCATGCCGCACATCACCTCGTCCAGGATCAGCAGCGCGCCATGGCGGTCGCAGATGTCCCGCACCGCCCGGAAATAGCCCGCAACCGGCGGCACGCAGCCGGCCGTCGCGCCCACCACCGGCTCGGCGAGGAAGGCGATGACCCGGCCCGGCCCGAGGCGCTGGAATTCTGCCTCGAGCTCGGAGCCGAGCCGGGCGACATAATCCGTCCCGCTCTCGCCCGGGTCCTGGAAGCGATAGGCGAAGCAGGGCGAGACATGGCTGAAGCATGTCGCGAGGATCGGCTCGTAGAGAGCGCGGCGGGCCATGTTGCCCCCGGCGGCGAGCGCGCCCAGCGTATTGCCGTGATAGCTCTGTCGCCGGGCGATGAAGCGCGTGCGTTCCGGCTCCCCGCGCTCGACGAAATATTGCCGCGCCAGCTTGAGCGCCGCCTCGGTTCCTTCGGAGCCCGAGGAGACGAAGAAGGCGTGAGTGAGGTCTCCAGGCTCGTCAGCGAGCAGCAGCGCGGCGAGATCCTCGGCGGGATGGGAGGAAAAAAGCGAGGTGTGGGCATAGGCGACGCGCCGCGACTGCTCGGCGATCGCGGCGACGACCCGCTCCTCGCCATGGCCGAGGCAGGCAACCGCCGCCCCGCCCGAGCCGTCGAGGACCTTCTCGCCGGAGGCGAGCCGGAGCCAGATGCCTTGCCCGCTCTCGACCATCGGCGGGGGTGCTGCGAACGAACGATGAAGAAGACGGCTCACTGGGATACCTCGGCGTTCATCTTGAGGCGGGGCGGATGAGAGGCCATTTCAATAGCGTGGGGCCGTCCCCGCTCAAGAGGCCGTTCATGCCCACATCCTCTTCCCCCGGGATTCCGCGCCGCGCCGCCTTGCGCGCGCTGGCTGTCGGCTTGGCTGTTTCGCTGCCGCTCGCGGCCGCGGCACAGCCGATGCCCGGCAGCTTCGCGCCCCTGGTGCGGCGCATCCTGCCGGCGGTGGTGAACATCGCCGTGACCGAGGAGGGGAGCAGCAGCGGAGATATTGCGCGCCTGCTGCCGCCGGAGCTGCGCGGCACGCCCTTCGGGGAGCAGTTCCTTCACCGCTTCGGCGACATCGGCGTGGTGCGCGCGGATGCCTCGGGCTTTGTCATCGACCCGAGCGGGGTCATCGTCACCAACAACCATGTGGTCATCGGGGCAAGCCGCATCCTGGTCTCGCTCACCGACCACCGCACCCTGCCGGCGCGGGTGATCGGCACCGACGCGCTCACCGATATCGCCGTGCTCAAGGTGGATGCCGGGGAGCCGCTGCCTTTCGTGCGCTTCGGCGATTCCTCCGCGGTGCAGGTGGGCGACTGGGTGCTCGCCTGCGGCAATCCGTTCGGACTGGGCGGGAGCGTGACCGCGGGCATCGTCTCGGCCGAGGGCCGCAATATCGGCGAGGGGCCGTTCGATCGCTTCCTGCAGATCGACGCCCCGCTCAATCCCGGCAATTCCGGCGGTCCGCTCTTCGACACCGCCGGCCAGGTGATCGGGATGAACACCGCGATCGTCGCACCGAATGGCGGCTCGGTTGGAATCGGCTTCGCGATCCCGAGCAATGCGCTGGCGCCGATCGTCGCCCAGCTCCGCGCAAACGGATATATCCGCCGCGGCTGGCTCGGCGTCTCGATCGAATCGCTGCCTGCCGACAATGGGCGCGACGAGGGCGTGATCGTGACCGGCGTCACTGCCGGAGGTCCCGCGGAGATCGCAGGAATCCGGCCCGGCGACGTGCTGCTTGCCGTGAACGGAACCAGGGTTCCGAGCACGCTCGATCTCGTCCGCGCCGTGGCCGGTCTCGCGCCGGGCAGCCGGGCGCGCGTGACCTTGAATCGGAACGGCGCGAGGATGGCCGTGCCGGTGACGATCGGCGAGCGGCCGGCCAACGCGCCGGAATGAGCGCGCCCGGGGGACACGGGCAGGCGGGGGTAGAGGGAGAGGGAATGCGGATTCTGGTGGTCGAAGACGACAAGGACGTGGCGGGCTTTGTGGTCAAGGGCCTGCGCGAGAGCGGGCACGTGGTGGAGCACGCCGATAACGGTCGCGACGGGCTGTTCCTGGCAGCGAGCGAGCCGTTCGATGCGATCATTCTCGACCGGATGCTGCCGGGCGGCATCGACGGCTTGCGAATCCTCGAAACGCTGCGCTCCCAGCGCAACACCGTGCCGGTGCTCTTCCTCTCCGCGCTCGGCCAGGTCGACGATCGGGTGCTGGGGCTGAAGGCGGGCGGAGACGATTACCTCACCAAGCCCTTTGCTTTCGCGGAGCTGCTCGCGCGGGTCGAAGCGCTGACCCGCCGCGGCAAGGGCGAGGGCCCCGTCACCAAGCTCACCGTCGGCGATCTCGAGATGGACCTCCTTTCCCGCAGCGTCCGCCGCGCCGGCCAGAAGATCGACCTTCAACCGCGGGAATTCCTGCTGCTCGAATATCTGATGCGGCACGCGGGCCAGGTCGTGACCCGGACCATGCTGCTCGAGGGCGTGTGGGACTACCATTTCGATCCGCAGACGAACGTGATCGACGTGCACGTCTCCCGCCTGCGCCAGAAGGTGGACAAACCCTTTTCCTCGGCCTTGATCCACACCGTGCGCAACGCCGGCTACATGCTTCGTACCGACGGGCAATGACCGAGGCCCGCGCCGCCGATCTCGTTGTCCGCTCCCCGGCATCGCCGCTCGCGCGCCCGCCTGCCCATCCCCGCTTCCTGCGCTCCGCAGCGCTCCGCTTCGCTGCGATCTACGCGTTGCTGTTCGGTCTTTCCGCCCTCGCGCTCGCGTTGTTCCTCTGGTGGGAGACGGCGGGCTTGCTCGATCGCGAGACGGATCAGGCGATCAGCGCCGACGTCCAGAGCCTCGCCGAGCGCTGGCAGGAGGGCGGGCTGCCCGCCCTGATCGTCACGATCCAGAATCGCCTCGCCGAGAACGTGGACGACAACGCGATCTATCTTCTCGTCGATCCTGCCCTGGAACGGATCGCCGGCAATCTTGCCTTCTGGCCGACCTCGCTTCCGCTCAATCGCACCTGGGCGGAACTGCCGATCGAGCGCGCCGGAATCCGCTCGCTCGCGCGGGTGCGCCGCTACAACCTGCCCGGCGGCCTTCATCTTCTCGTCGGCCGGGACGTGCAGGTGCGCGCGGAGCTGCGCGATTTGCTGACCGGGGCGCTGTTCTGGGCCCTGCTCGTGGTTCTCGTCCTCGGTCTCGCCGGGGCGATCGTGATCCGCGGCCTCTTCCGCCGGGCGCTCGCCAATGTCTCCACCACCGCGGCGGCGATCTCGGCGGGCGATCTTTCGCAGCGCGTGCGCATCACCGGCCGCGGCGACGAGTTCGACCGCCTCTCAGAGACCATCAACGAAATGCTCGAGCGCATCTCGCGGCTGATGGACGGGGTGCGCCAGGTCTCCAACGCCATCGCCCACGACCTGCGCACGCCGATCACGCGGGCGCGCACCCGCCTCGAGGACGCGGCCCTGCATGCGCAGAGCGAAGCCGACCTGCATGCGGCGATCGAGCGGGCGATCGCCGATCTCGACGGCGTCGTCGCCGTGTTCCAGGCGCTGCTCAGGATTGCGGAAATCGAGGCCGGCGCCCGGCGCTCGGCCTTCGCCTCCTTCGACGCAGCCCCCCTGCTCTCCGATCTCGTCGATCTCTACGGCGCGGTGGCGGAGGAGAAGGGGATCTCGCTCCGGCTGCAATCTCCCGAGCGGCTGGCGCTTTTCGGGGATCGCGAGCTCATCCAGCAGGCGATCGCCAACCTGCTCGACAACGCGCTGAAATTCTCCCCGCCCGGCGGCGTCGTGCGGCTCGCGGCGGAAAGCGCCTCGGGGATGACCGCGATCACGGTCGCCGATCGCGGCC
Source organism: Acetobacteraceae bacterium (assembly GCA_030037175.1). Taxonomy (GTDB): domain Bacteria; phylum Pseudomonadota; class Alphaproteobacteria; order Acetobacterales; family Acetobacteraceae; genus JAKAWQ01. The sequence goes on along the minus strand of JASHRV010000353.1, from coordinate 843 downwards.
CTGGAATTCCGCCCGCGGTCCGCGTGCGGGCGACCGAGCGCTTCTTCCGCGGCGAGGCGGCACGCCATACGCCCGGGGCCGGACTCGGCCTGGCACTCGTGCAGGCGGTGGCCCAGCTCCATGCGGGCAGCCTCACGCTTGCCGACAACGCGCCGGGGCTCAGGGCCGTGCTGCGCCTGCCCGGCACGGCCGAGCTCGCGGCCCGGCCCGCCGCCACGGCAATGGATGCATGACCGTCTCTTCACACGATCCACACGGCCAGGTCAGGCTCTTCCCGATAGGCAGGCAGGTATGCGGGGCGCGTATCGGATCGGTGCATTCGCCGCGGCAGGTGCGGCAACGCTGCTCATCGAACTGGCGGTCGTGACGGATGCCTCCGGGCAGTCCGCACCGACGCCGCTGCTCACGGACACGCCGCAATATTGCGCCGAACTCTCCGACGAGGTGGAAGAGGATCGCCAGGCGCTGGTGAGCCCGGCGCCGGCCGAGATCGAGCAACTGGCCGAGGAAGGGCGCCAGCTCTGCGCCTTGGGCCAGGTTCGCGGCGGAATCGTCCGCCTGCGCCGCGCGATCGTGCTGCTGCTCAAGGCCTCCGGGCACAGCTGATCGGAGCTGAGCCCCCTATCGAAGGGCCATGGGATAATCCTTTCCTGGTCTTTTGGCCTTTCCCGGTCTTTTGGCCTTTCGTGGTCTTTTGGCTCAGTTCCGGCTCGATGCCTTCAGCAGGTCGCGGATTTCGCCGAGCAGCGTTTCGGTGGGTGTCGGTGCGGCGGCGGCCGCCTCCTGATGGACGCGAAGCCGGGTCAGCGCCTTGATCAGCCAGAAGATGGCGAAGCTCACTAT
>JASHRV010000352.1 GCA_030037175.1 Acetobacteraceae bacterium | reverse complement strand
CGCGATCAATCGTTCCCAGTGCCGCTCCGCCGCCGCCACGTCGTAGCACCAGCGTTGCGGGAACGCGAAGCCGTGATGCACCCCGGGATAGATCTCGATCTCCCCCGTCGCGCCCGATTTCGCGAAAAGCTCTTGCAGCTCTTCGACCATGTCCGGCGGCGCCAGGTCATCATGCTCCGCGCAGGCGATATAGAGCTCCGCCCGCCCCTCGCCGAGCGTGAGATGCGGGCTCTCCTCCGCATCGCTCACCAGCCAGGTTCCGTAGAACGAGGCCGCTGCCGCGATCCGCTCCGGAAACCGCGCCGCGGCCGCGAGCGCATAGGGCCCGCTCATGCAATAGCCGTGGCAGCCGACCGGCCCCGCCTTCACCGCCTCGCGGCGGTCGAGAAAGGCGAGCATCGCCGCGACATCCTCCATCACCGGCGGGATCGTCATCTTCGTGCGGATCGCGCGCATCCGCCCATGCTCTTCGCTGCCCGCCGTCAGCACCTCGGGCCCGAACATCGTCTCCCGTCCCGCCCGGTAATAGAGATTGGGCAGCATGACGTGATAGCCGACGGTCCCGAGCCGCCGCGCCATCATCCTGAGCTCCTCGCGGATGCCGGGCGCATCCATCAGCATCAGCACCGGCGGAAACGGCCCGCCCCGCTCGGGATGGCAGAGGAACGTCTCCATCGCGCCGTCGCGGGTCGGGAGGTCGAGGATCTCTTCGATCATGCCGGCTTCTCCATCCCGAACGGTTCAGCCCCGCCGCGCCCGCGTCGCTTTTTTCTTCGCCACGGCCTTTTTCACCGTCTTCTTCTTCGCCACCTTGCGCGCCGGCGCCGCCGCACGCTTGCGCGCCCGCGCCCGGGCGGCCTGCTCGTGGCGCTCGCCGTATTTCATGCCCTCGAGCTTGAGCCCGTCCGGATCGGTGAAGAACACGGCATAGTAATCGTCGTAATATTCGCCCGCCGGATCGACGATGGTCACGCCGTTCTCGCGCAGAAAATCCTGCAGGGCATCCACGTCCCGGCGGCTGCGGAGCTGGAACGCATAATGGTGAAATCCGACATCGCCGATGCGGTACGGATGGCTCCTTCCTTCCTCATCGGCCGGGCCGATCCAGAACCGGGTGCTGCCGTTGGTCCAGCCGATCGCGTCCGGATACTCGTCGAGGATCTTGAAGCCGAGAAACGTGAAGAGCTTCCCATAAAAGGCCTTGGACTTCTCGTGGTCGCTCACGCGAATTACGAGATGGTCGATCCCGACGACGCGCGCCATGCTTCCCTCCCATAAGTCACGCCTGCGCAAAGACTAGCAGAGCCCGGCATGGTCCGTCCGCCCGGGCTCGGCGATACTGCTCGCGATGACCCGCGAAGGACTCGTCCGGCTGGCGCCGTTCGGCTTCGTCATGCTCTGGAGCTCGGCCTTCCTCGGCGCCAAGATCGGCCTGCGTTACTTGAGCCCGCTTGCCTTCGTTGCCGTCCGGCTCACGGGCTGCGCGGCGGTGCTGCTCGTGCTGATGCTGTTGCTCCGCCGGTCCTGGGCACCGCTCCGCGGCTGGCGATGGCTTCATTGCGCTATCGCCGGCGTGCTGGTGAATGCGGTCGGGCTGATGGCCCCGCATGTCGGCCTCACCATGGTGGGTGCCGCGCAGGTGGCGCTCGTGCAATCTCTCGCCCCGCTGCTTGCCGCCGCCCTCGGGGTGGTGGTTCTCGGCGAAAGTCTCGGGCGGCTCCAATGGCTCGGCATGGCGCTCGGCTTGGCCGGTGTCGCGCTGGTCGTTGGGCTCGCCGCCGCGCGCAGCGTCGCGCGTCTCGATGGCCTTGCCCTCGCCGGGCTCGGCGTGGTCGGGCTCGTCGCCGGCACGATTTATTTCGGCCGCTTCTGCCGCGCCGTGCCGCTCCTTCCCGGAACCACCGTGCAGTTCGCGGCTGCAGCCCTATTCGCCATTCTCGGCGCGCTGCTGCTGGAAAGACCGCGCCTCGACTGGACGGACGCCGCGATCGCCGCCACCCTCTGGAACACGTTTGCCGTGTCGCTCGGCGGCATGGCGCTCTATTTCGTGATGCTTCGAAACGGCACCGCCGCCCGCACGACAGCGAATTTCTATCTCGTGCCGGGCACCACGGCGATCCTCACCTGGCCCATCCTCGGCGAGCGCCTCTCGCCGCTCGCGATCGCGGGTTTCGTGGTCGCCGGCATCGGCTGCTGGATGGTCAATCGCCGCCCCGCCGGATCAGGTCAGACCGGGCGATGAAACCGGAGGGCTTCACCCCTCGACTACTCGGCGACGTCAGGCACTCCGGCATCGGCCCGGGGATCGTCGCCGCGCACGCCGGGGGCGCCGAACCCGCCGACAATGCCCGCAAGCTGCCGGAGCTCATCGGCGTTCAGCAGCAGCTCGGCGCTGCGCCCACAGTCCGCGGGCCCGTCAGTCGTTGCGCCGCCCGCCCAATGCACACGAAAGACATCGGTTGTTCCGCCGCCCGCTTCGACGAAGAGGCTGCCGCCGGATCCAGTCATCACCGCGCTGTTGAGCGTGCACGTCCCGCCGGCGGGCCCGTCGGCGCGCGCAACGTTCAGCACCACCGTCATGTCGGGATCGACCGGGTTCCGTGCGGACGGAACGTCGGCAAAACTCACGATCGCGCCGAGGCTCGGGCTCAGCGCACGGACCTCGTCGCCCACCGCCCGCACCGCCATCCCCGCGAAGGTCGCGAAAACGACGAGCACGAAGACAGCGTCGACCAGCTTGCTCTTTTCGGTTTGCATGCGCGTCGTAGGGCCAACTCGGTCGGGCAATCAGTTTTTCAACCATGCTTCGTCCGGATTTCCGAAGCTTTGACGCGGCTCATGGTGGCACTCACTATGGCGAGAGCAGCCGCGGCCTTCCTTCTTCGTCGACCGCAACCATCGTGAACTCGGCTTCCGTCACCTTGAGCCGCCCGGTATGTCCGAGATGCGGCAGACGCCAGGTCTCGATCGCGAAGACCATCGAGGTCCGGCCGGTGCGCATCAGGTCCGCATAACAACAGACCGCATCCCCGACCTTCACCGGGGCGAGGAACGAAAGGTTGGAGACCGCTGCGGTCACCACCCGGCCTTGGGCGTATTCCCGCGCCGCGAGACCTGCCGCGAGGTCCATCAGCGACATGATCCAGCCGCCGAAGATATCGCCCGAGGGGTTGGTGTTCGCCGGCATGGCAATGGTCCTGAGCGCCAGCTCGCCCCGCGGTCCGGTCCGGCTTTTCTCCTCGCTCCGCTTGCCCGCGACTTCCCCATCCGCAGCCATTGCCGCACTCCTTTCCGCACCGTTGGGCAAGATTGGGGGCCAAGCCGGCCAATGCACCGGCCGGCCCGAAGATCCGTGCCGCTGCCGCCTTAACGGACGAAGGAGGCCT
>JASHRV010000351.1 GCA_030037175.1 Acetobacteraceae bacterium | reverse complement strand
GCGGCAATTTCACCTTTGTCCAGCCGTTCCGCGGCGGCGAGATCGTGCCCAAGCCCAACACGCTCATCGCGCTCGACGGGGAGGAGGAAATCCGCACCCCCTGCGCCGACTGCCTGCTCGTCATGCCGAGCCTGCGCCCGAGCCGGGGCCACACCGCCGTGAGGCTCGCCCGGCTGGAATAAGGCCGCCGCGCGTGGCCGGATCGGTCCTTGCCACGAAGCCGGCTCACGAGTATTTTCTTTTATATCCAATCGCTTGAATCAGAAGAAAACCGCTTTACGGGCCAGATCGTACAGATCTTTTCAGCCCTCCCCGCCCACCGCCTCGCGGATCGCGGCGAGGGGGGCGGCACCGGCACGCGAGGACTCCGCCACGAGCGCGCGATAGGCGGCGAGGATCTCCTCCCCGAGGGGGGTAAGGGCGGCGCCGCCGCCGCCCGCACCGCCCTTGGCGGCATCGACCAGCGGCGCGCGGAACATCGCATTGAGCGCCTCGACCAGGCCCCAGGCGCGCTTGTAGCTCATGCCGAGGCGGCGGCCGGCGGCGGCGATCGAGCCCGTTTCGGCGATGGCTTCGAGGAGGTCGGCCTTGCCGGGGCCGAAGGCCACGGACCGGCCGGCGGGATCGCGCAGCACGATGCGCAGATGCAGACCGAGCCTGTCCGGATGGCGGACGCGCTCCTTCACGACTCCGGCCCCGGGAAACCCCCAGGAAAACTGTCGATCATGGCGCGGATCTCGTCGGGATCGCCGCGCTCCATGACGCGGTGGGCGAAGCGGGCGCAATCATCGGCGCGGAGCGCGCGGATCGCCTGCTTCACGCGCGGGACGGCGGAGGCGTTCATGCTGAAGGAGCGCAGGCCGAGGCCGATGAGGAGCGGGGTGAAGCAGGGATTGGCCGCCATCTCGCCGCAGGCGGAGACAGGGCGGCGGGTGCGCAGCGCCGCCTCGGTCGCGAACTGGACGAGACGGAGCACGGCGGGGTGGAGCGGATCGTAGAGGGCGGCGACGTCGGCCGCGCTGCGATCGACGGCCAGCGCGTACATAGCGAGGTCGTTGGTGCCGATGGCGAAGAAATCGGCCTCGAAGGCGAGCGCATCGGCCGCGAGCGCCGCTCCCGGCGTCTCGATCATGATGCCGAGCGGCGGCAGCGGCTCGGGCAGGCGCTCGCCGCGGCGGCGCAGGCGCCGGACGACCCGCTCATAGGTCTCGCGCGCGGCGCGCACCTCGGCAAGGCTCGTGACCATGGGCAGGAGAATGCGCACCGGCCCGGCGATGGCGGCGCGGAGGATCGCGGCAAGCTGGGTCTCGAAGAGATCGGGGCGCTGCAGGAGCAGACGGATGCCGCGCATGCCGAGGGCCGGGTTCGCCTCGGCGAAGCCGGGAAGGATGCCCTCCCCGCCGGAGGACTCGGCCTCCTTCTCCCCGCCCCAGTCGAGCACGCGAATGGTGACCGGATCGCCGGCCATCGCCTCGACGATGCCGCGGTAATGATCGGTCTGCGCATCCTCGTCGGGCAGGTCCTCGCGGTTCATGAAGAGGAACTCGCTGCGCAGAAGGCCGATGCCCGCGGCACCGGACTGAGCGATCAGCGGCAGCTCGCGGGGCAGCTCGAGATTGGCCTGGAGCTCGATCGCCTGGCCGTCGATCGTCTCGGCGGAGAGACGGCGCAGCCGGCCGAGCCGCGCGCGCTCGCGAGCAAACGCGGAAACCGCGCGGCGGGCAGCGGCGAGGCTCTCCTCGGAGGGATCGAGGGTGATGGTGCCGGCGGTGCCATCGATGATCGCGACTGCGCCAGGGCGCACGGTCTCCTCGGCGATGCCGGCCGCGCCGAGGACGGCCGGCAGGCCGAGGGCGCGAAGCAGGACGGCCGTGTGGCCTTCGCGGCCGCCGACCGCGGCGGCGACGCCGACGATGCGGGAGGGATCGATCAGGGCGACATCGGCGGGGCGGAGCTGCTCGGCCAGCAGCACCGCGCCGTCGGGCAGGCTGGAGAAGCTCTGGTAGGGCTGGCGGGTGAGGTTGCGGATAAGGCGGCGGGCGATCTCGTGCACCTCGTCGGCGCGGCGACGGCGGCCGGTGCTGTCGTCCCCGGCCGTGGCGAGGATGGCCGCCGCGATCGCATCCGCTTCCTCGGTGACGGCGGTCTCGGCCGCGACCAGGCCTTCGGTGATGCGGCGGCGGATGCCGCGGACCAGACGCGAGGGACCGAGCATACGGATATAGGCGTCGATCAACGGGGCGATTTCGGCCTGGCTGTCCTCGGGCAGCAGGGAAAGACGCGCGCGAAGCTTTCCCAGCTGCTTGCGCGACTGGGCGATCGCGGCTTCGAGCCGCGCGCCTTCGGCCTCGATATCGGCAGCGGGAATCTTGTGGTGGCTGACCTCCGCCGGCGGCTCGCTTGTGCCGAAGGCGGGCCCGATCGCAATGCCGGGGGAGACGGCGATGCCGTGGAAAATCTGCTCGGGCGCGGCGCGGCGCGGGGGCGGAGCCTGGGATCGGCGCGGCCGCGGTCTTTGCCCCCTGGGCGGCGTCTCAGTCCTGCTCATCGAAGCCGGCTTCGATCAGCGCGGCGAGGGCGTCAAGCGCCTCCTTGGCGTCCCATCCTTCGGCGCGCAGAACGACCTCGCTGCCCGGGCCGGCGCCGAGCATCATCAGGCCCATGATCGAGCGTGCCGAAACGGCCTGGCCGTCCTTCACGACCTCGACCGAGGCGCCGAACCGTTCGGCCGTGGTGACGAGGCGGGCGGCGGCGCGGGCGTGCAGGCCGCGGCGGTTCGGAACGATCACCGCGCGGCAGAGCACCGGGGGCTGCCCTGCCTGCGGCTCGCTCATTTGGCGCAGCCGTTACCGTTGACCTTATCGCCGTGCAGAACGTGGGAGGCCGAGGCGATGTATTTGCGCCCGGCTTCCTGGGCGCAGACGACGGCTGCCGCGAGCGGCTCCGCGGAGCGCACCTTGGCGAGCTTGACCAGCATCGGCAGGTTGACGCCGGCCAGCACCTCGACGCCCTTGCGCTCCATCATGGAGATGGCGAGGTTGGAGGGCGTGCCGCCGAACATGTCGGTGAGCAGGACCACGCCGTCCCCGGTATCGACGCTCTCGATGCAGTGCTGGATGTCGGTGCGGCGGCCTTCGATATCGTCGCTCGGGCTGATGCACACGGTGGCGACGTTGCGCTGCTCGCCGACCACATGCTCCATGGCCGCACGGAGCTCCTCGGCCAGACGGCCGTGGGTGACGAGAACCATTCCGATCATGATGTTTGTTGCCGTTCGTTCATAGCGGAACTGCCGGGCCTCCTCGGGACGCCGGCCGGAGCTTCGCCCTCCGCCGGCAGCCACGCGGGGAGGTCACGATGCGTGATTGCCACTCGCCAGCCCGCCTTTCCCAGAACTTCGCTGATTCGCTCCGCGACATGCACCGAACGGTGCCGGCCTCCCGTGCATCCGATGGCGATGGTGACGTAACTCTTGCCCTCCTGGCGGTAGCGCGGCAAGAGCAGGATTAACAGATCGCAAACTCGTGCAAAGAAGCCGGCGAAGTCGGGATCGGCCTCGATATAGGCGCCGACGGGCGCATCGCGGCCGGTGAGGGGACGAAGCCCGGGCACATAGTGCGGGTTGCGCAGGAAACGGACATCGAAGACCAGGTCCGCCTCACGGGGCAGGCCGGCTGCATAGGAAAAAGAGACAAGGGCGACGGAGGGGCCTGCCTCGGCCCCGGCGCCGGGGCCGAAATGTCCGGCGATCAGGCGGCGAAGCGCGGCGGGGGTGGTTTCCGACGTGTCGACCACCAGGTCGGCGGCGGCACGCAGCGGGGCAATGACGAGGCGCTCGGCGGCGATGCCCTCGGTGATCTTGCCGCCGGCGGCAAGCGGATGGCGGCGCCGGCTCTCGGTATAGCGGCGGAGCAGCACCGGCTCGTCGGCCTCGGCGAAGACGAGGCTTGGGGCCAGGCCGGGATTGCGGCGAAGCGCGGCAAGAGCTTCGAGGACGGAGGCGGACTCGAAGCCGCGTGTGCGGGCATCGATGCCGATGGCAAGCGGGCGCTCGCTGCGGCTGACGAGGGAGTCGAGGAGCGGAAGCGGGGGATTGTCCACAGCCTCGTAGCCGAGATCTTCGAGCGCATGGAGAATCGTCCCCTTGCCCGCACCCGAGAGGCCGGTGACGAGGACGATGCAGAGGCGGGTCGGAACCGAATCGACGCTCATGCGGCGAACGCTCCGGCTTGCATGGCGACGTGGCCGAGCGCGCAGGCGAGCGCCAGCGCGACGCGCGCGGGAGCCGAGGGACATTGCGGGTCGAGGGCGACGAGCGGCAGCCCGGTCTCGGCATGGCGGGCCGGCTGCGGCAGGCGTTCAGGCCGGGCGGCAAGATCGACGGCGAGCGCCAAGCGCGCCTGCGCGGTGCAGGGAACGCGGACAATGCCGATGCCACGGACCTCGAGCAGGCCGGCGAGCTCGGTTGGCGCCCAGGCAAGCCCGTTCTCGACTTCCACCCGGTCGTCGGCGACCAGGGTGAAGCCGTGATCAAGAAGGCGGAACAGCAGGTCGGACTTGCCCGTGCCGGAGGGCCCGAGCAGCAATACGCCTGCGCCACCACGGGCGGCACAGCTCGCATGTATCTGCATGGCGGCGCAATGTGGTACGGATCAGGCGTGAAAGGAAGCGGCATGTGGCCAAACGATGGGCATGCCAGCGTACCGTGCATAGGAGAACGGGGCATCGGAGAGCCAGGCGTGGGCCAGCCGGCCGTGCTGGTGGGCGTGGATGCGCGGGGGGTGGCCCAAGTCACGCTGAACCGGCCGGCGCGCGGCAATGCCTATGACGGCGAGCTCCTGCATCAGCTCGCGGGCGGGCTTGAGGCTCTCGGCGGGCGGGCGGATGTGCGGGCGATCGTCATCCGAGGGGCCGGAAAGCATTTCCAGGCCGGCGCCGATCTCGACTGGCTGGCATGCATGGCAGATGCGCCCGAAGGAGAAGCCTATGCGGCCTCGATGGCGACGACCCGCACGATGGCGGTGCTGAATGAATTCCCCAAGCCGACGCTCGCCGTGATCCATGGCGCCTGCTTCGGCGGCGGGTGCGGGCTGGCCTGCTCGGTGGACGTGGCCTTGGCGACGCCGGCAGCGATCTTCGGGCTGACGGAAGTGCGGGTGGGCGTGGCGCCGACGCCGATCGCCGCACAGATGGTGCAGGCGATGGGGCTCCGGCACGCACGGCGCTATGCGCTGACGGGCGAACGGTTCGATGCGGCGGAGGCGCTCAGGATCGGCCTCGTGCACGAAGTGGTGGCGGAAGAGCGATTGGAGGCGCGGCTCGGCGAAATCCTGGACGCCATCCTGCTTTCGGCGCCGGGCGCGATCGCTGTCACCAAGCGGGCGATCCTGGCCGCGAATGACCTCTTGCTCGAAGAAAGGATGATGGCGGAGCTGGCGGAGGCGGGCCGGCGGCAGCGAGCCTCCCCCGAAGGCCGCGAAGGGTTGGCCGCTTTCCGGGAGAAGCGCCGGCCGGGCTGGTACTCGAAGAGTTGAAGCCGGGGGCTTTGCGCGTGGCCTTCCGGCTCACGGGTCGCGCGAAAGGCCGCGGGAAGCGAGCGCGTTGAGGTAATGCTGCCAGCGGGCATTTTGCTCGCGGCCTAGAGCGTAAAGATATTCCCAGGAATAGATGCCGGTGTCGTGCAGATCGTCGAAGGTCAGGCGGACGGCATAGTTGCCGACCGGCTCGATGCCGATGATGCCGACATGGCGGCGGCCGGGGACGATCTGTTTCTGCTCCGGGCTGTGGCCCTGGACTTCAGCGCTTGGACTTTCGACCCGGAGATATTCGGCCGGCAGAATGAAGTGACTGCCGTCGTCGAACGTGACCTCGAGCTCTTTCTCGGCGCGATGAAGGTGGATCTCGATGGGCAGCGGCATGGGATCTCAGGCGTCGAGCTTGCGTGCTTCCTCGGGCAGCATGATGGGGATGCCGTCGCGGATCGGATAGGCGAGCCCGGCCTGGCGGCTGATCAGCTCGTTTTGGGCACGGTCATATTCGAGCGGCCCCTTGGTGAGCGGGCAGACGAGAATTTCGAGCAGCCGCGGATCGACCGGCATCGGGCGGGAGGGTGGCGCGTCGGACGTCTTGTCGGACATGGGTGTCAGCTCGCGAGAGGGGCTTTTTCGGCCGAACCGCCGGCCGGCGCGTGGGCGTTGAGCTTGAGCAGGGCGAGCAGGGTTTCGCCGTGGGCAGCCTCATCGGGCGCCTCGAGCAGAGCCTGTTTTTCGGTGGGGGCAAAGGGACAGAGGGTGCTGAGGGTGCCGACGAGACGATCCTCAGGAAGGGAATCGAGCGTTTTCCAATCGGCGCCGAGCCCCCGGACGGTGAGGTAAGCGCGCAGCGCCGCGAGCAGGGGCTCGCGAGCGATGCCGGATGCGGGACGTGTCGGAGCGAGATCCGCACCGAAAGGGACAAGATCGGCACGAATGCAGCGGTAGCCGCGTTTGAGTGGAAGTTCGGCCTGGACACGGAAGCGGATAAGCCCGGCGAGGGTGATGAGATAGCGGTTGTCCTCGGTTTCGCTGAACGCGATGACGCGACCGAGGCAGCCGATGGCGAAGAGGGCAGGGCCGGTCGGGCCGTCCGGCCGGGAGGGGTTGGGCTGGATCATGCCGAAGAGGCGGCCGCGGCCGAGCGCGTCCTCGACGAGGGCAAGGTAGCGCGGCTCGAAGATGTTGAGCGGGAGCCGCGTGCGCGGAAGGAGCAGGGCGCCAGCGAGCGGGAAGACGGGAAACTCGGCCGGCAGGTCGGTGAGGCTGGGAGCAGGCACCGGCATGGACGGGAGCGACGCTCAGCGGAAGAGAAGGGCCGAAAGCTTGCGTCGTGCCGCCACAGTGGCGGGGTCGTCGAAGCCCCAGGCTTCGAAGAACTTGAGGAGCTGGAGGCGGGCGCCATCCTCGCGCCACGCGCGGTCGCGGCGAACGATCTCGATCAGCGCCTCGGCAGCCTCCTCGCGGCGCCCCTGCGCATTGAGGGCGGTGGCGAGGTCGTAACGGGCCTCGTGGTCGGCCGGATTCGCAGCGAGGCGGGCCTCGAGGCTCTGCAGGCCGGCAGTGGCGCGCCGACCTTCTTCGGCCAGGGCGAGGGCGGCGCGGGCGCCGGCAATCTCGGCGTGCTCGGCGAGCCGAGAAGGCACTCGGGCAAGGGCGGCATGAGCGGCCTTCTCATCGCCGGCCTGAAGCTCGGCGCGGATCAGACCTCCCCAGGCCTCGGCGCTTTCGGGGTCGGCCTGGACGGCTTCGGTGAAGAGGCTCGCGGCCTCGGCAGGCTCGCCGGCCTCGAGCGCGGCCTTGGCGGCCGAGAGGATGTCGGCGCTCGGCATGGCCCCGCCGGCCTGCTTGAGCAGCTCTTCGACGAAGCGCTTGACTTCGGACTCGGGGAGAGCGCCCTGGAAGAGGTCGGCGATCTGGCCCTGCCAGAAGGCGGCGACGGTGGGAACGGACTGAAGCGGCAGGCCGAGAGTGGCGAGCTGCTGGACCAGGGCACGGTTCTTGTCGATGTCGATCTTGACAAGCTTGACACGGCCGCCGGCAGCCCGGACCACCTTTTCGAGGGTGGGCGTCAGCTGCTTGCAGGGGCCGCACCAGGTTGCCCAGAAATCGACCAGGACGGGAACGGTGCGGGACGCCTCGACGACGTCCTGCATGAAAGTCTTCTGGTCACCCTCGATGATGACGCCCGGGGGTGTGCCGGCAGCGCCAGGGCTCGAGGGGGAGCTCGCGGGCGCTTGCGATTTCTGGCCGATGATGAGGTCCATGACGGGGCTCTCAGGGTCGATGGGAGCGATGGCGCATAAATGATGGATTCCGTGCGCCGGACAAGGAGGGAAACGCTGAGAACGCTCGGGGACGAGAGAGCGGATCCGTTACCGGGCTGGCCCCGAGCACGGCGAGGGTTGCTTGCCAAGGTGTTGGCGGTTGCCTAAAGACGGGATCGACGTCGCGGGTGCGGGCGTAGCTCAGGGGTAGAGCACAACCTTGCCAAGGTTGGGGTCGAGGGTTCGAATCCCTTCGCCCGCTCCAGACTCTTTCGGGACATCACCGGCGGGCTTGGGCTCCCAGCCAAAAACGCTGCGGCCGCCATAGCCGTGCGAACGAGCCCGTTCCCCGGCAATGAACGCGGGAAGCGAAGGGCCGATCGCGTATCGCTCGAGGCGCCGGGTCTCAGCGTCAAGGCGGCGGATCGCCTCGAGACGCTCGTCGTTGCCGAGCCTGGCATCGGCGATTGCCGTCTTCAGCACGCAGATCGTCCGGTCATAGACCTTGATCGGCACCGGGAAGGGATGACGGTCCTTGCCGCCATGGGCGAGCGAGAAGCGGGCTGGGTCGGCGAAGCGGCAGGGCGCGCCGTGAACGATTTCCGCAACCAGGGCGAGAGATTGGACGGTCCGGGCGCCGACGCCCGGAACGAGCAGAAATTCGGAAAAATCGGCAGGGCCGCGATCCGCCGCGGCGACAAGCGCGGAGTGAAGGCGGCGGATCATAACGTCCTTCGGCCGGACATCGTGATGCGCCGGCATAACGAGATGCGGCAGCGGAGGCTGGGCAGGGTTCCCCGCGAACGCCGCGATCTCGCGGATGACGCCATCCGGCCCAAGATCGTGCAGAAGGTCGAGCTGGCGGTGGCGCGAAGCCTCGGCACGGCGGTCGGTGAGGTTGATGATGCGGCCCATGTTCCTATTGGAAGCGATTGCCGCGTGGGGCACCTCGATGAAGCTTTTCAGGTTTTCCGAAAGCCAGTGATAGCGGCGGGCAAGGCGGCTCTCGCTGTTCATGCCCTGCTGCACCACCACCCACTTGCCCCCATCGGTGACGATGAAACCGTGGAGATAGAGGTCGAATCCATCCTGGACAGCGGCACTGTCCACCTTGGCCACGAGCCGGCTCGTCCGGGCCAGCGCCGCGCCGTCGAAGCCGACGCGCTCACCGATGGCGACGAGCTCTTGCGGCGTCTGCCGCGAATGGCGCCCACGCCCGCCGCAGACATGGACGCCGAGCTCGCCCGCCCGTGGTTCAAGCCCGCGCTTCAACGCTCCAATGACGGATGTGGTGACGCCCGAGGAGTGCCAGTCCATGCCCATGACGGCGCCGAAGGACTGAAACCAGAAGGGATGGGCGAGACGGCGGAGGAATTCGTCGCGCCCGTAATGATGGATGATCGCCTCGGCGATCACCGCGCCAAGTCGGGCCATGCGGCTT
>JASHRV010000044.1 GCA_030037175.1 Acetobacteraceae bacterium | reverse complement strand
CGGCGGACGAGCTCGCGGCGCAGCTGGTGAGCGTTGGTGAGATTGCCGTTGTGGCCGACCGCGAAACCGCCGAACTCGAAATCCGCATAGAGCGGCTGGACGTTGCGCAGCACCGTATCGCCGGTGGTGGCATAGCGGTTGTGGCCGACCGCATGCGTGCCCGGCAATCCCGCGATGACACGAGCGTCGCCGAAATTGTCGCCGACGAGTCCGAGCCCTTTGTGCGAGTGGAAATGCCTGCCGTCGAAGGAGACGATCCCCGTTGCCTCCTGGCCGCGATGCTGAAGCGCATGCAGGCCGAGGGCGGTGACCGCCGCGGCGTCGACGGCGTTCCAGACGCCGAAAACCGCGCATTCCTCGTGGAGCTTATCGTCCGCGAAACCATCGTGGCGGGGCATCATCCGGCACTTCTCCTCACGGTTTCGGCGGGTCGAGCGCCGAGCCATCGGGGCTTGCCTGCAACAGCGCCGTTGCTCCGGGCGCAGCCGGTGCCGGCGGGGGATCGAGCCGCGGGCGATAGCGCTCCGGCAGCATCTGCACCACCCAGGCAGCACCGTCATAGGCGAACGGAAGGGCTCGGGCCGCCAGCACCTCGGGCGGCCAGGCAGCCGGCGCTTCGATCAGCCCAAGCACGATATAGGCAATGACGATCAGCGCCGCACCCCGGGCGAGCCCGAAGACGAGGCCGAGCGTGCGATCGAGGCCGCCCAGCGCGGAATTGCGGACCACCCCGCCGACGAAGGAGGCGATCAGCGAGAGAAGGATCAGGCTGACCAGGAAGACCGCAGCAACGGCAACGCCGTCTGCGATGCCGGGATCGGTGATCATGGTGCGGGCCTTGGCCGAGGCGAGCGGGAAGGCGACGGCGGCGATCAGGGCGGCGCCGAGCCAAGCGCCGATGCCCAGCACCTCGCGCACGAGGCCGCGGACGAATCCGATCAGCGCCGAGATGCCGGCCACGCCAAGAACGAGCAGGTCCACCCAGTTCATGCAACCGCCGCCAGCCGTGCCGGCATACGCTCCCTATAGCCCTGAACCCTGGGGATTCGCCAATCCGTCATCAAGATGAGCGTCCCACTCGGCGAAACGATCCTACGAGATCGGACAAATGTCCGATCCCGGTCAAAGAGAGACCGTCAGGCGCGGCAAGCGGCCGAGACCCGCGCGCCAGCCGCCGCGGCAGGCAGGCGGCGGCGAAGCCGAGCTTGGCCGCCTCCTTGAGCCGCGCTTCGGCTTGCGCCACCTGGCGCACCTCGCCGGAGAGCCCGACCTCGCCGAAATAGACCGTATCGGCGGCGGTGGGCACCGAGCTGGCTGCGGAAACCACCGCCGCGGCCACGGCAAGATCGGCCGCCGGCTCGGTGATGCGTAGACCCCCGGCGATGTTGAGATAAACGTCGGCGCCGCCGAGCGGGAGCCCGGCCCGCGCCTCGAGGACCGCGAGCAGCATGGCAAGCCGCCCTCCGTCCCAGCCAACGACCGCACGGCGCGGCGCACCGCCCCCGCCATTGGGCGCAAGCAGCGCCTGGACCTCGAGCAGCACCGGCCGCGTGCCCTCGATCCCGGCGAAGACCGCGCTGCCCGCGACATTTCCACGCCGCTCGGCAAGAAAGATCGCGGACGGGTTGGCGACCTCGGCGAGGCCACGATCGGTCATCTCGAAAACGCCGATCTCGTCGGTGGCGCCAAATCGGTTCTTGACCGCACGCAGAATGCGGAACTGGTGGCCCCGATCGCCTTCGAAGGTAAGCACGGCATCGACCATGTGCTCGAGCACGCGGGGACCGGCGATCATGCCGTCCTTGGTCATATGGCCCACCAGCACGAGCGAGAAGCCGGCGGTCTTGGCAAGACGCGTCAGCTCAAAGCCGCTCGCGCGCACCTGGTTGACTGTGCCGGGGGCCGATTCCACCGCCTCGAGCCACATCGTCTGGATCGAATCGATCACCACCAGCGCCGCACCGCTCTTCTCGAGCGCGGGCGCGATCTCCCCGAGATTGATCGCCGCAGCGAGCTCGACCGGGGCATCGGCCAGCCCGAGCCGAAGCGCGCGCAGCCGCACCTGCTCGATCGATTCCTCACCGGTGATGTAGAGCACGCGCCGCCCGGCGCGGGCGACGGCGGAAGCGGCCTGAAGAAGAAGGGTCGATTTACCGATGCCGGGATCCCCGCCAACCAGCATCGCCGCCGCCGGCACGAGCCCACCGCCAAGAACCCGATCGAGCTCGGCAATCCCCGTGGGCGTGCGCGGTGCGGGCTCGCTCTCGCCGGCAAGCGGAACGAAAGAGAGGGTACGGGCGGCGGTCCCACTCCTCGTCGCCCCGCGCTTGGCCGCCGGCCGCGGCGCCAGCGCCTCCTCCGCCAGCGTGTTCCACTCCCCGCAGCCTTCGCAGCGCCCGACCCAGCGCGCATGGACCGTTCCACAGGATTGGCAGACGAAGCGAGTGGCAGGCTTGGGCATGGGCAGCTAGCCGCGCAGCTCCATCTTGATCGGGCCTTCGCGGCGGCCGTGAGTGAACTGGTCCACAACCGGGTTGCCACTCTTCAGCAGCGAGGCGGCCGGGCCGCTCCAGACGATCTTTCCACCGTGGAGCATGGCGGCTTCGTCGCCGATCCGCTGGGCCGAGGCCATGTCATGGGTGATGGCGACCGCGGTCGAGCCGAGCCGCTTCACGCAATCGACGATAAGCCCGTCGATCACCGCGCCGATGATGGGGTCGAGGCCGGTGGTCGGCTCGTCGAAGAAGAGGATATCGGGCCGGGACGCGATGGCACGGGCGAGGGCGACGCGCTTCTGCATGCCGCCCGAAAGCTCGGCCGGGAAAAGCGCGCCGCAGGTCGCTTCGAGCCCGACCTGGCCGAGAATCTCGCCCGCACGCACGCGCGCCTCCGCCCGCCGGACCCGGTGGCGGGCGAGCAGGCCGAAAGCGACGTTCTCCCATACCGGGAGGGAATCGAAGAGCGCCCCGTTCTGGAACAGCATGCCTATGCGCGCATAGACCGCCCGCCGCGCCCGCGGCGAAAGGGCGAGCACATTCTCGCCGTCGATCTCGATCGTGCCCGCGTCGGGCTCGATCAGGTTGAGAACGCATTTGATCAGCACCGATTTGCCCGAGCCCGAGCCGCCGATCACGACGAGCGAGGTGCCCGGCATGATGTCGAGATCGACCCCGTCCAGCACCTTCTTCTCGCCGAAGGATTTTTCCAGGCCGCGAATGCGGATTTTCGGCTGTTTGGGGGGAATGGCCGCACTCATTGGCTGAAGAAGAGGCCGGTCAGCACGTAATCGAAGGCGAGGATGAGGATCGAGGCGGAAACCACCGCCGCGGTCGTCGCCGCGCCCACCCCCTCCGCACCGCCCCGGGTTGCATAGCCGTTGTAGCAACCCATCAGCGCGATCAGAAAGCCGAACACCGCCGCCTTCACCAGCCCGGAAACGACGTCGATCGTTTCGAGATAGCTGAACGTGCTGTGCAGGTAGGCGGCCGGATTGAAGCCGAGCGAGGTGGTGCTGACGATATAGCCGCCGAGCACGCCGAGGATATCCGCCACCACCACCAGCGCCGGCAGCGCGATGACGCCGGCGAGAAGGCGGGGGGCGACGAGATATTTCATCGGGTCGGTGGAGAGGGTGGCGAGCGCGTCGATCTGGTCGGTGACGCGCATGGTGCCGATCTCGGCCGCCATCGCGGCCCCGACCCGCCCCGCGACCATCAGCCCGGCAAGCACCGGGCCGAGCTCGCGGGTCACGGAGAGCACCACCACCGAGGCGACGGCGCTCTGGGCCGAGAAGCGGGCAAAGCCGGTATAGGACTGAAGCGCGAGCACCATGCCGGTGAAGATCGCGGTGAGCGCCACCACCGGCAGGCTGAAATAGGCCATCTCGATCAGCGCCCGGACGAACATGCGCACATGGAATGGCGGGCGGACGAGATGGGAGAGACCGCTCAAGGCAAAGAGGGCAATGCGCCCGGCCGTGCGGCAAAGAACCAGCACCGGCCGCCCGATGGCGGCGAGAAGAGAGTTCACGCGCCGAGCACCACGCGGTGATAGCGCCTTCCGAGGGCGGTGAGGATCTCGTACTCGTTGGTTGCCGCTGCCTCGGCCACGTCGGCGAGGGGCCGGGCGGGGCCGATCAGCTCAAGCCAGTCGCCCACGCGAAGGCCTGGATGGTCGGTCGCATCATAGGTCGTGAGGTCCATGGAGACACGGCCTACCAGCGGCAGGCTCCCGCCGTCAAAAACCGCGGCGCCGCGGTTCGTCAGGCTGCGCGGCCAGCCGTCCGCGTAGCCCACGGCGATGGTGGCGATCCGGCTCTCGCGCTCGGCCCGCCAGGTCGCATTGTAGCCGACGCTCTCGCCCGGCCGCAGCATGCGCAGGCTCAAAACCCGGGCGGTGAGACGGACAGCCGGGCGCATCGGGTTGGGCTGGCCGGGCACCGGATTGATGCCGTAAAGCGCCGCGCCCGGACGGGCGAGATCGGAGGCGAAGCGCGGTCCGAGGAAGATGCCGGAGGAATTGGCGATCGAGCGCAGCGCGAGCGGCAAGCGATCCGCGAGGGCGGCGAAACGGGCGCGCTGGTGCTCGTTGAGCGGATCGCCGGCGCGCTCGGCACTGACGAGATGGGTCATGACGAAGCGCATGGCGATGCCGTCGAGCAGGGTCGGCTCGGCGGCCAGCGCCGCCACTTCTGCCTCCGTCAGGCCGAGCCGGGCCATCCCGGTATCGATGTGAATGATCGCAGGCAACCTTGCGCCGGCACGCGCGGCCTCCGCGCGCCATAGCGCGATCTCCGCAAGCGAGCCGAGCACGGGGATGATGTCATGAGCGCGATGCTCGGCCTCGGTTCCCGGCCGCAGGCCGTTCAGCACCCCAAGCATCGCCCCCGGCAAGAGCGGGCGGATTGCCAGCGCCTCGCTGAGATGGGCGGTGAAGAAATGCCGGCAGCCGGCTTCATGGAGCGCCGGGGCAACCACCGCAGCGCCGAGGCCGTAGGCATTGGCCTTGACCACGCCTGCAACCGGGCCGGCCGGATGGCGGGCAACGAGCGTGCGCCAGTTGGCGACGACGGCAGAGAGGTCGACGGTGAGGACCGATGCGGCGGTCTCAGCAGCCGACATCGCTGTGGTGGAGGTCCAGATTGGCGAAGCGGGTAAACTCGGCCTCGAAATAAAGATCGATCTTGCCGGTGGGGCCGTGCCGCTGCTTGGCCAGGAAGAGCTCGGCACGGTTGTGCACCCTATCCATATCCTGCTGCCACTTCTCGGTCGCCGCCTGGAAGCGCTCCTCGGAGTCGAAGCCCATCTGCTTGGGCGCGCGCTGGGCGAGGTAGTACTCGTCGCGATAGATGAACATGACCGAGTCCGCGTCCTGCTCGATCGTTCCCGATTCGCGAAGATCGGCAAGCTGCGGGCGCTTGTCCTCGCGGCTCTCGACCGCACGCGAAAGCTGCGAAAGGGCGAGCACCGGCACCTCGAGCTCCTTGGCGATCGCCTTCAGGCCCTGGGTGATCTGGCTGATCTCGAGCACCCGGTTCTCCGGCCTCGTGCCGGCCGCGGGACGCATGAGCTGAAGATAATCGACGACGAGAAGTGCGAGGCCGCGGGTGCGCTTGAGCCTCCGCGCGCGGGTGCGGAGCGCCGAGAGCGTGATCGCGGGCGTGTCGTCGATCTCGAGCGGAAGGCTGCTGATCTCGCGCGAGACGGCGACGAAGCGGTCGAAATCGCGCTGGCCGATATCGCCGCGTCGGATGCGGTCGCCGCTGATGCGCGCCTGCTCGGCCAGCACGCGGGTCGCCAGCTGCTCGGCGCTCATCTCGAGGGAGAAGATCGCGATCGCCGGCTTCTTCCCCTGTCCGCCCGATGCGCCGAGCAGCGCGCGCGCCGCGCCCACGGCAATGCAAACGGCGAGCGAGGTCTTGCCCATGCCCGGCCGGCCGGCCAGCACGATGAGGTCGGAGGGGTGCAGCCCGCCGGTCTTGGCGTCGAGGTCGCGCAGGCCCGTGGTCAGTCCCGAAACATGACCTGTGCGCTTGAAGGCGCGCTCGGCGCTGTCGATCGCCTGGGCGAGCGCACGCTCGAAATCGAGGAAGCCGCCATCCGCCGCCCCGCGCGTCGCGAGATCGTAGAGCGCCTGCTCGGTCGCCTCGAGCTGATCGCGCGCGGCGAGCTCAGGCTCGGCGCCGAAGGCACGGTTGACCACCACCTCGCCGAGATCGATCAGCTGGCGACGAAGCCAGGCATCGTGGATGGTGCGGCCATATTCGCCGGCATTGATGATGCCGACGGTGGCGGCGAGGAGCTGGGCAAGATAGGCCGTGCCGCCAACCTCCTCGAGCAGGCCGGAATGCTCGAACTCGGCCCGGAGCGTCAGGGCGTCGGCAAGCTGGCCGGCCTCGACTCGGCGGCGGATCGCCTCGTAGATGCGGGCATGGATCGGATCGGCGAAATGATCCGAGGCGAGAAATTCCGCGACCCGCTCAAACGCCTTGTTGTTGGCAAGCAGCGCACCGAGCAGCGCCTGCTCCGCCTCGAGGTTCGAGGGCGGGCGACGAAGCGCGTGACCAAGCAGGGGAGGATCGAGGGAGTTCATACGGCGCCAATGATAGCCCCGCCGCCGAGTCCGGGCAGCCTGTGGATAAGGTGCAACCTGGGAGTGGTTTATCCCCAGCCGGGGGCCCTGCCCCCGGACAAGGCCTGGCCGTTTGCCCTCAGCGGGCGGCGCCGAGCACCCAGGCGAGCACGCCTTTCTGGGCGTGGAGGCGGTTTTCCGCCTCGTCGAACACGACCGATTGCGGGCCGTCGATCACGGCCCGGTCCACTTCCTCGCCGCGATGCGCGGGCAGGCAGTGCATGAAGATAGCGTCCGAGGCGGCGCGAGCCATGAGCAAGGGCGTCACGCGGTAGGGCGCGAGCAGGTTGTGGCGGCTTTCGTTCGGGTCGTCCGACATGCTCACCCAGGTGTCGGTGACGACGCAGCGGGCGCCGGCCACCGCCTCCTCGGGGGAATCGAGGATCTCGATCCGGGCCCCCTCGCTCCGCGCCCAGGCGACGAGATCGGGCGGCGGGCGCAGAGGCTCGGGGGTGGCGAGCCGGAACGTGAAGTGAAAGCGCGCGGCGGCCTCGATCCAGGAGCGCGCGACATTGTTGCCGTCTCCCGACCAGGCGACGACCTGGCCCGCGATCGGGCCGCGATGGTCCTCGAAGGTCATCACGTCCGCCATGAGCTGGCAGGGATGCGAGGCGGCGGTGAGGCCGTTGATGACCGGGACCGTGGCGTTGGCGGCGAGCTCGGCGAGCTTCTCCGCGCGATCGGTGCGGAGCAGGATCGCGTCCGCGTAGCGGGAGAGGACGCGGGCGGTGTCGGCGACGGTCTCGCCGCGGCCGAGCTGGGTCTCGCTGCCGGAAAGCGAGATCACCTCGCCGCCCAGCTGGCGCATCGCGACCTCGAAGCTCACGCGGGTGCGCGTCGAGGGCTTCTCGAAGATCATGGCGAGCGTCTTGCCGGCGAGCGGGCGCGAGGAGACGCCGCCCGCCTGACGGAAGCCGTGCGCGATGTCGAGCATCTGGCGGAGCGTGGCGGTGTCGAAGTCGCGCAGGTCGAGGAAATGCCGGGGCGGCGGCGGAGCGGGGCTCTCCCGGTCCGCTTCCGAGCGCCTGAGCGCGCCGCTCATTTCGCCGCAACCTTGGGCGTGACGGGCAGGCAGCGCCTGGCCGCGCGGCGGAGCATCGCCACCGCCTCGTCGCATTCGGGCTCGCGGACGATGAGCGGGGGGACGAGGCGGAGCACGTTCTCCCCGGCATTGACGGCGAGCAGGCCCTCCGCGAGGCAGGCCGAGGCGACCTCGCCCTGCGGGACGACGCATCTGAGCCCGAGGATCAGGCCGGCGCCGCGGACCTCGGAGAAGACGGAGGGGAATTCGGCGACCAGCCCTTCGAGGTCGCGGTGAAGCTTGCGGCCGGTGCGGTCCACCTCTGCGAGGAAGCCGGGAGCGAGCATGACGTCGAGCACGGCGTTGGCGGCGGCCGAGGCGAGCGGATTGCCGCCGAAGGTGCTGCCGTGGGTGCCGGCGGTCATGTGGCTGGCGACGCGCTCGGTGGCGAGGATCGCGCCCATGGGAAAGCCGCCGGCGATGCCTTTCGCCGCCGACATCACGTCCGGCGTGACGCCGGCCCATTCATGGGCGAAGAGCTTTCCCGTCCGGCCCATGCCGCACTGGACCTCGTCCATGCCGAGGACGAGGCCGAACTCGTCGCAGGTGGCGCGGAGGTCGCGGAGGAATTCGAGGCTCGCCGGGCGGATGCCGCCCTCGCCCTGGACCGGCTCGACGAGAATGCCGGCGGTCTCGGGGCCGATCGCGGCGCGGACGGCGTTGAGGTTGTTGAAGGGGACGTGGTCGAAGCCCTGGACCGGCGGGCCGAAGCCCTTGAGGTATTTCTCGTTGCCGGTGGCGGAGAGCATCGCCAGCGTGCGGCCGTGGAACGCGCCCTCGAAGCAGATGACGCGGTAGCGCTCGGGGTGGCCTTCCTCGGCCATCGCCTTGCGGATCATCTTGACGAGGCCCTCGTTCGCCTCGGCGCCGGAATTGCAGAAGAAAACGGAGTCCGCGAAGGTTGCCTCGGTGAAGCGGCGGGCGAGCTTCTCCGCCTCGGGCACGCGATAGAGGTTGGAGGTGTGCATCACCTTCGCGGCCTGGGCCGCGATGGCGGCGACGAGATGGGGGTGATTGTGCCCGAGCGAGGAGGTGGCGATGCCGGCGCCGAAATCGAGGAAGCGCCTTCCGTCATCGGTGATGAGCCAGGCGCCCTCGCCGCGCTCGAAGGCGAGGTCGGCGCGGTTGTAGGTCGGCATCAGTGGGGGGATCATCGGCCGTTCCGTCCGGCAAAAAACGGATGTTCGGCCAGGGAGCGGGGCGGAGTCAAACGGCGCCGGGCGCGGGATGGAGGAACGGGAGCGAAGCCGTTGAAGCGGGCGAGATTTTTGCTGTTTGAAAAAAATCCGGATTGGACGGATTGGACGGCACGGGGGGTGGGTTGGTATGGTGTTATTTTTTAATATCAATGGGTTGGAAAGATTGGACGGTTGATTTGACACCATGGCGCCGCAATTCGCCGCTTGAGCGGAGATCGGGCGTCTCTTATGGTGGAAATATGGGTATTATCGTCGACAAGATCGAAATCGGCCCGCTCCACGCTTCGGCAAAAGTCCGGACCATGCTGAGCGAGATCCTGATCGAGGCCGTCGCCCATGGCGGCTCCGTCAGCTTCATGCATCCGCTCGCGCCGGAGCGGGCGGACGCGTTCTGGGAGGCCGCGCTCGCGGCAGTGGAACGGGGCGAGCGGATCGTGCTCGGGGCCTGGGACGGCGCCGCCTTGGCCGGCACCGTGACCCTGCTGCTCGACTGCCCCCAAAACCAGCCGCACCGGGCCGAGATCGCCAAGCTGATGACGCGGGTGAGCCATCGCGGACGGGGGATCGCCGCGGCCCTGATGCGCGCGGCCGAGGCGATGGCGCTCGCGCGGGCGCGGACGCTGCTCGTGCTCGACACCGCGACCGAGGGGGGTGCTGCGGGGCTTTACGAGCGGCTCGGCTTCAGGCTCACGGGCGAGATCCCGGACTATGCGCTCAAGCCGCACGGCGGGCTCACGGGCACGCTGATCTACTGGAAGCGGATCGGGCCGGCCACCATCGGCTGACGGCCTTCATCACGCTTCAGGCGGCGAGGTCGTTGCGCCAGAAGCGCTTGATGAGCTCCAGGGCGGCCACCACGGCGATGGCGATCCCCGCGACCAGGGCGAGGTCGTCCGCGTGGAGCGGGCCGAAATCGAAGAGGCCGCGCGCCGGGGGCCAGGCGAGCACCAGCGCCAGGAGCGAGAGCGTGAGCCCGGAGACCGCCCAGAGAGCGCGGTTGACGGTGCCGAGCGCGGCTGCGAGCGAGGTGCCGAAGGAGCGGTTGACGAGAACGAGGCCGAGATCGACCAGCACCAGCGATACGAAGGTGAGCGCGCGCGCATCGCCTTCCCTCATGCCGGAGCGGAGCGCCAGGAGATAGAGGACCGCGAGCGGGACGAAGGCGACCGCGCCCTGAACGAGGCCCCAGGCGACGAGCATGGGCGAGAAGAGCGTGCTGGTGGCCGCGCGCGGGGGACGCCGCATGATGTCCTTCTCCGCCGCCTCCGCCTCGAAGACCATCGAGCAGACCGGGTCGATCACCATCTCCAGGAAGGCGATGTGCACGGGTCCGAAGATCAGCGGCAGCCCGGCGAGCAGCGGCATGAGCGCCAGCCCCGCGATCGGCACGTGGACGGCGATGATGTAGGCCATCGCCTTGCGCAGATTGTCGTAGATCCGCCTGCCGAGGCGGATGGTGCGCACGATCGCGCCGAAATCGTCATCGAGCAGGACGAGGGAGGCGGCCTCGCGCGCGACATCGGTGCCGCGCCCGCCCATGGCGATCCCGATATCGGCCGCCTTGAGCGAGGGCGCATCGTTCACGCCGTCCCCGGTCATGGCGACCACATCCCCGTGCGCTTTCAGGGCGCGCACGATGCGGTGCTTCTGCGCGGGCACGATGCGGGCGAAGACGCCCACGCGGCGGACCGCATCCTCGAGCGCGAGATCGGAGAGGCGCTCGATCGCGGGGCTGTCCATCACCGTTCCGGCATCGAGCCCGGCCTGGCCGGCGATGACCTGGGCGGTGCGCGGATAGTCGCCGGTGATCATGACGA
>JASHRV010000350.1 GCA_030037175.1 Acetobacteraceae bacterium | reverse complement strand
ATCGCGCCGACGCCGCTGCTCGGCTCGGGGGTCAATCCAAACACGATCCCGGCCGAGACGAACGTCCTCACAAGCGGGGACATTTCGCGCAACGGCGTTCCCGACATGGTTGGCTCCCTCAACCAGCAGGTGGGCGGCGTCAATCTCGATTCCGCCTCCGGAAACCCATTCCAGCCCAGCTTTTTCTATCACGGGTTCGAGGCCTCGCCGCTGCAGGGCACGCCGCAGGGGCTCGCGGTCTATGTCAACGGCGCACGTTTCAACCAGGCCTTTGGCGACACAGTTGATTGGGCACTCATTCCGAACGTAGCGATCAATAGCCTGAACCTGGTGGGCTCCAATCCGGCGTTCGGCCTGAACGCCCTGGGTGGGGCGGTGAACGTGCAGATGAAGAATGGCTTCACGTATCACGGCTTCGAGACGGATGTTTCGGGCGGCTCGTTCGGGACCTTCCTTGGCGAGTTCCAGTACGGCAAGCAGGCCGGGAACACCTCAATTTATGTCGCTGGGAGCGGGCTGGTTCAAGGTGGGTGGCGCGACCTGCAATCTTCCGGCATTCAAAACTTCTACGGCGATATTGGCTGGCGGAATGACTGGGAGGAAGTCCATATCAACATTACGCTCGCGCACACAGCGCTGAACGGGCCAGGGACCTCGCCGGTCGAGCTCCTGGCCGCCGATCCGGCGGCGCAGTTCACCGGGCCAAATGCGATCTACGACCAGTATCTCGACGTAAATCTCAATGGAAATTTTCAGGTTACCGATACCACCTCGATCCAAGCGGTCGCCTACTACGACTATTTCCATGAGTTCGTGACCAACGGCAACGCCACCGACGACACGCCCTGCGATGACGGCTCGGGGCTTCTCTGCTCGAGCCCCGGCGTCTACAGCACAACGCTAGGCGGTGGAACGATCCCGGCTTTCCTGGGTGACAATCCAACCTCCTATTCCGAGCTGGACAATCAGACGACCAACACCAACGGCTACGGCGTCTCGGCGCAGGTGACGAACACCAACGACGTGTTCGGTTTCAAGAACCACGCGGTGGTGGGCCTCAGCTTCGACGGTGCCCAAACGGAGTTCGGCGCGATATCCTATGTCGGCGGGATCACGGACGTTTCGCGAGTATTTGTCGGCCCCGGCATCATCATTGACGAGCCAGGCATCAATTCGCCTGTGAGCGCTGCGATCAGTGATGCCTATTACGGGGCCTTCTTCACCGATACGCTGAACTTCACGCCGCGGCTGGCGATGACGCTGTCAGGCAGATTCAATGCTGCCCAGATCGATCTCACGGACCAGAATGGTGGGGATCTCACCGGCAACCACAACTACAACCACTTTAATCCCGGTGTCGGACTCACGTATCAGATAGCGCCTTGGCTCACCGCCTATGCCGGCTATGCCGAGGCCAACAGGGCTCCGACCCCGGCCGAGCTCTCCTGCGCGAGCCCGGAGGATTCCTGCAGCCTCGCCAATTTCTTTGTTGGGGACCCGAATCTCAAGCAAGTGGTGGCGCACACGATCGAGACAGGCATCCGCGGCAGTTTCACGCCCTATCCGAATGCAAGCCTCAGTTATAATATTGGACTTTATCACACCAACCTCGATGATGATATTGTCTTCGTCAACAGCGTGACACTCGACCGCGCATATTTCACGAATGTGGGGCAGACTCAGCGCCAGGGCGTGGATGTCGGTGTTCAGTTTCAGGACGATCGCTGGCTCGCCTATCTCGAATATTCGTATATCGATGCGACCTATCAGAGCGGCTTCGTCGAATCGGCGGGAAGCAACCCGGCGGGTGATGCCAATGGGAACGAAACCATCACCCCCGGCGATCACATCCCGGGCGTCCCGGCCAACCAGATCAAGCTCGGTGTCTACTACAAGGTGACACCGAAATGGACCCTCGGCGCCGTCGGGATCGCCCAGACCGGCCAGTACCTCTTTGGCGACGAGGCGAATCTGACACCGCAGCTGCCGGGCTTCTTCACCCTCAACCTGACCACCAACTATCAGCTCACGCCGAAGATTTCGCTCTTTGCAACGATCAACAATGTAACCAACGAGAAATACTACACATACGGAACCTTCTCACCGACCACCGCAGTCTACCTAAGCCAGGCGCCCAATGCGACCAATCCTCGGAGCTACAGCCCCGCAGCACCGATCGGTGCGATTGTCGGTATCCGCGTGACGCTGGGGTAGGCTAGGAACCTCAGGGCGCAGTCGGGCCTCGAATGGGGTGGTTTTGCGACTGGGCCCGGGCGGACTATCCTGCTCGGCAATATAATCGGGAGGTAAGGCGGCGTGATGCGTTTGGCAATTTTCCCTGGCTGGTTGCTTCGTCCTGCGCTGCTCTGGGCGGTTCTCCTCGGGCCATGTTGCGGGCTTGCCGCGACGCCATCGACGCCCCTCTCGCTCGAGCTCAACAAGCTTGCCCCGCTCGAGGGAGGAACGGGCTGCCGTGCCTATTTTGTCATCGCCAACCCGGGCACAGACACAATTTCCGAGTTGCAGCTGGACCTCGTGCTGTTCGGCACGGATGGCATCATCACCGGGCGCGTGGCGGTCGAGGTCGGACCACTGCCGGCGGACAAGACGGTCGTCCGGCTTTTCGACCTCACCGGGACGAAATGCGATTCGATCGGCCACGTCCTGCTCAACGATGTGCTTTCCTGCCGCGTCGAGAGCGCGCCGCCGGCGGCGCCCCCGGCCGCCGGCGATACTGAGCGGGCGGCCTGCCTCGACCGGATCAAGGTCTCCTCGCTCACGTCGGTGCCGCTGACGAAATAAGCCCCGCGCCATGCCTCCAACACCGCCGACACTTTCTCCGCTCGCGCTCTTTCTGCACGCGGATGCGCTGGTAAAGCTGGTGCTGCTGGTGCTGGTGCTGGCGAGCGTGTGGGTCTGGGCGGTGGCGATCGACCGGGCGGTGCGCTTCCGGCGCCTCCGGCGCGATCTCGGCCGGCTTAGCGAGGCGACGCGGATCCTCGGTGCCGAGACCCTGCCGGATGGCCTTGCGGGCGAGGTGCTGCGGGCGGGCCTCACCGCCGCCTGCGAGGCGGACGACGACGAGACCCGGACCGAGCGGCGGGAGCGGCTCGCCGAGGCGATGCGGCTCTGCCTGATCGACCGCCTGCGCGCGGTCGAGCCCGGATTGCCGTTCCTCGCCACCGTCGGCGCGACGGCGCCCTTCGTCGGCCTCTTTGGCACGGTATGGGGCATCATGGCGAGCTTCTCCGGGATCGCCGCGGCCAATGACACGAGCCTCGCGGTGGTGGCGCCGGGGATCGCTGAGGCGCTCTTCTCCACCGCGATCGGGCTTGCGGCGGCGATCCCGGCAGTGATCGCCTACAACAAGCTCGGCGCCCACCTCGCCGGCACCCGCGCGCTCGGCATCTCCGCGATCTCCCGGCTCGCCGGTCTGCTGAGCGCGGTGCGCCCTGAGGCGGCGCGGGCGGCGGCCGAGTAGCCGGGCGATGGCGATCGGTGCGCTCCGCAAGAGGGCGAAACACGGGGACGACGACGAGGATCTCGCGCCGCTCGCGGAGATCAATGTCACGCCGTTCGTCGATGTGATGTTGGTGCTTCTGGTCATCTTCATGGTGACGGCACCGCTGATGATGGCGGGGGTGCCGCTCAGGCTGCCGCGAACGGCGGCCGCGCGCGTTGCCGAGCCGCGCCAGCCGATCGTGCTCAGCATCGACCGCAGCGGACAGGTGTTCATCGGCGACAAGTCGGTGCCGGCGACCGCGCTGCCGGCACAGCTCAGCCGGATGGCGGAAAAGGCGCCTGACCAGACGGTCTATATCCGCGCCGATCGCGCGCTTTCCTACGGCGCGGTGATGCGGACGATGGGCGCGGTGGCGGCCGCCGGGTTCTCCCGCATCTCGCTGCTGGCCGAGCAGGCAGAGGCCCCGCCGGAACATTGACGATGAGCGCGCACGAGGTCGCGGGCGGAAGGTTTGCGCTGCCTGGCCGGGTGCATCCGGCGGCGCTCGTTCTCGCGGTGCTGCTGCACCTGGTGGCGATCGGCCTCTTGCTGCAGAAGGGTCGTATCATCCCGCCGCCGGTTACGGTCACGCTCTCGCTCGCGGCCGCGCCCGCTTCGGTGGTGCGAAGT
The DNA here is from genome assembly GCA_030037175.1 of Acetobacteraceae bacterium. Classification (GTDB taxonomy): domain Bacteria; phylum Pseudomonadota; class Alphaproteobacteria; order Acetobacterales; family Acetobacteraceae; genus JAKAWQ01. Next base: position 6,617 of record JASHRV010000350.1, on the reverse strand, counting down.
GGTGCCGCACCATCTGCGCGCCCCGTGTCGGCGGCACCGCCCGCATCGTTGCCCCCAGCGGCTGCGCCGCCGCCTTCGGCGCCGCGGGTCCCGCCGCCACCCGCCGCTGTTTTGGCGCCGGCCCCGCCAGTGCTCTCCTCTGCAGCCCCCGAGGCGCCGACCGCTCTGCCGCCGCCCACAACCGTGTCACGCACATTCGCCCCGCCTGCGCTCGCGCCCGCCGTGCCTGTGACGAAGCTGGCTCCGCCCCCGCCGCCGCGGACGGTCACGGCGAGACCACCGCCGACGCTTTCCCTTACTCAGCTGCCGCTGCCACCGCCGCCGCCGCCGCGCCCGCCGCCCGAGCAGCAAGCGGCGCGTCCTTTGCCGCATCCCGTGCCGGTCGTGGCGCACCCGTCGCCGCCGCGGCCGATAGCCCGCCCCGAGCAGGCCGCAAAGGCATCGTCCGCGCCGGCAGCAGCGCAAACTGCATCTGCCGCCCGGCCGGAATCGGCGTCGGGGGCGGCAGCCCCGGCGGGGCGCGTCGTGCAGAGCTCCTCATGGCTACGTGCGGTGGGCACCTGGCTCGAAGAGCACAAATTTTATCCGGACCTTGCGCGCCAGCGCGGTGAGCAAGGGACCGTCGTCGTCCGCTTCACCGTCGTCCGCAGTGGGCGCGTGCTCACGGTGAACGTGGTGCGGAGCAGCGGCTCCGGCATCCTCGACCGCTCCACGGAGAGATTGCTCCGGGACGCCGACCTGCCTCCCTTTCCACCAACGATGGAAGGACACGAAACGACGGTCACCTTCGCCATCCGCTACATGCTCGAGCCCTGAAGCGACGGTTTTTTCCTCAGTTGCTCAACGCGGCGGCCAGGAACGGTAGGCTCTCGTCCATCCTGTAATCGATCCCGCTGTGATTGTCGGGGAACTCCTCGTAGCGATGGGCGATGCCGATCTCGTTCAGGCGGCGGACAAACCGGCGGGCGCCATAAAGCAGATTGAACTGATCGCTGCGGCCGCAATCGATATAGAGCGCTTTCAAAAGACGAAGATTGTCCGCGCGCGATTCGAGCGCGACGACAGGGTCCTGCCGGAGCCAGTTCTCCCAGCGCTCGGGAATGAGCTCGCAGGTATCGAAACTGACCGGCAGGCGGATGCCAAGGAACGCGGTTGGATCGGGGTCGTAGCTCGCGGCCATGGCGAGCGCGTTGATGACCTTTCCCGCGCCTTCCGGCTGCTTGCGGGCAGCCTCGAGCTCTGTCCACCAACGTTCGATGGAATTGTCGGTCCGGGCGAGCGCGCGCAGCACCGCAGGCATGTCGGGAAGGTAGCAGAGCTCGAATCCCATATCGCCGGAATGGCAGGCCGCGGCAGACCAGATGTCCGCGTGCCGCAACGCGTGGGTGATGGCCCCATAGCCGCCCGAGGATTTTCCGAAGATACCACGCCTTCCGGTGCCGCCGCAGCGAAAGCGCGCCTCGACCGCGGGCAGCATTTCGTGAAGCAAAAACTCTTCCCAGAGACCCATGGCGGCCGAGTTGATGTACTGGTTGCCGCCGAGCCGGGTGAAACAGTCCGGGAAGGCCACGACCACTGGTGACATGTGGCCTTCGCCGATCAGGCGATCGAGCCGCTCCGGCACATTCTCGCGGAAGCCGACCCAGTTGGTGTGTGAAAGGCCGCTGCCAGTGAATCCGACGAGGTCGATGAGCAGCGGCAATCCGTTTCCGTCGTGCCCGGCTGGGACATAGACATCGACTGTGCGCAACGTCGGGTCGCCGAGCAGGTTGCGTGCAAGTGCCTGGCTCGGGACGGACATGCGTGTGACGCTTCCGGCCGGGCCCTGAAACTTGTGCATGGTCAGGCTCTGCGCGCTGCTGGCTCAGGCGGCAACAGGCGTGCAGCGAAAACCTTCACCCCAGCGAGAGATGCGGCACGAGGAAGGTTGGGGGAAATGTGCCGTGCAGCAGAGCGTGCCGGTGTCGCAGTAGCGCTCGAGGAAGGAGCGGCGGGTCGCGGCCGATTGCTTGGGATCGAAGTCCGCACGGTAGCAGATCTCGGGATAGCGCGCCTGGATCGGCGAATGGATGAGATCACCGGTCAGCACTGCGTCATCTCGGCCGCGGCCGACGGCAACGGCGAAGTGATCGGGCGTATGGCCTGGCGTCGGCATGAGGCGGACGTGATCGTTGAGCGCATGGTCGCTTTTGACGAGATCGGCCTGCTTGGCATCGAGGATCGGCAGCACGCTATCGGCAATGCAGGCGATCGGATCCTTGGCGTGCAGCGCCGTCCAGTACGCAAGTTCACGCTCGGAGAAAAGATAACGCGCCCTGGGGAAGGTCGGCACCCAGCGCCCGTTCTCGAGGCGGGTGTTCCAGCCGACATGATCGACATGCAGGTGCGTGCACATGACAAAATCGATGTCATCGGGCGAAACGCCGGCAGCAGTGAGGCCCTGCATGAAAGCCTCGCCCTTCATCTTGTGCCAGAAGGGTCGCTGCGGTCGATCCTTGTCGTTGCCGACGCAGCTATCAACCAGAATGATGTGGTGCGGCGTGCGCACAAGATAGGACTGCACGCAGAGGATGAGCTTGCGCGTTGCCGGGTCAAGCGCCGAGGGCTCGAGCCAGGAACGGTTCTCATCGAAAATCTCGGGCGTGACGCCCGGGAGGAACTCGAAGATGTCGAAGAGCGGCTGCTGCTGCTCGACGATCGGCGTCACGGTGATCTCGCCAAGCGCAAAGCTCTTGCTCACGGACTGTCTCTCCTCCTCTGACCCGGATGATGGTAGGGGCTCGCGAAGCTGGGGCAAAGAGCCTCAGCGGTTGGTGTGCTCGGCGCGGTCGAAGCCCGGGCGTGGCACGAGATCCATGAGCACGCGGCTGAATCCGCCATCGACGAGGATCTCCTCGCCGTTGACATACCCGGCGCGAGGGCTGGCGAGGAAAAGAACGACCTCGGCGATGTCCGCCGGGCCGGCGACGCGCTTGAGCGGCACCATGGCGGCACGGCGCTCGGCCACCGCGGGCACGCGATAGAAGGCTTCGCTCATCGGCGTGCGCACGAGGGCCGGGCTTACGACATTGCTGCGGATGCCGGACTCGCCCCATTCGATGGCGAGCTGGCGGGAGAGCATGACCACACCGGCCTTGCTCACGCTGTAAGCGCCGCTGAACCCTTGCGGGTGCGAGGCGGCGATCGAGGCGATATGGACGAGCGCGCCACGCCCACGGGCAAGCATCGGCCGGCCGAATTCCTGGGCGCAGAGGAAATATCCGGTGAGGTTGGTTCCGATAAGCGCATTCCATTCCGACAATGGCAGGGTGGCGAGCGGACCGGGGCGGAGGAGGCCGGCATTGTTCACGAGCACGTCGGCGGGGCCGAGCTCAGCCTCGACACGCACGGCCGCCGCGGCAACGCTCGCTGGATCGGCGACATCGCAGGCCAGGGTGAGCGTGCTTGGCCCCGCGATCTCTTTCGCTGTCTCTGCGGCGACCGCTTCGTCACGGTCGAGCAGGGCAAGCGTCACAGCGCCGGCACGGGCAAAGCCCTGCGCGATGGCCCGGCCGATGCCACCGCCGGCCCCGGTGATGACGGCACGGCAGCCAGACAGGCCGGGCCACTCCTCCGCGCGCTGATCGTGGGCAATTGCCATTTCTTCCTCCCTTTTTTTCGCGCGAACCTGGCGACGGAGGCGCCGTGCCGTCAAGCAAGGGGTATGACAGAGTGCGGCTTCGGCTGAATCGCGGAGGAAGGAAACGGAATGCTGCAAAGTGAAAAACGGATTTTGACGACGCATACGGGAAGCCTGCCGCGTCCGGCCCGGCTCACCGGGCTTTACGCAATGCGCGAGCGCGGCGCTGCGGTCGATCCGGGGGAGATCATGGCCGCGGGCCGGAAGGCGCGCGCGGAGATCGTGTCAAAGCAGATCGCGGCAGGCATCGATATCGGCAATGACGGCGAGCAGGACCGGGAAGCATTCTTTCTCTATGTGCGGCGGCGGATGAGCGGATTCGGCGGCGGCTGGGATCGCCCGGCTTTCGCCGACATCGCGAAATATCCACACTTTCGCGCTTGGAAGGCAGCGCATGACGCACTCGGCGAGGCGGTCAGCAATACCGGGCACTTGCCTGAAGCAGTGGGCGAAGTGCGCTATCGGGACACCGCGCCGATCGAAGCCGACTGCCGGGAGTTTCGCGCCGTCCTGGACGGCCTCGACGGCGGATTCGCCGAGCCGTTTCTGACCGCGCCTTCGCCCGGGATTGTTGCTGCGGCGCTGCGCAATGCGCATTACGCAACGGATGCAGCCTATATCGCCGCGCTCGGCGAGGCGCTGCGAGTGGAATATGAGACAATCGTTCGGCACGGCTTTCTCTTGCAGATCGACGCGCCGGATCTGGCGCTCGAACGGCATGCGTCGTTCCAGGAGCGGCCGCTGGGCGATTTCCTCGCCTTTGCCAGGCAGGTGGTGGCAGCGATCAACCGGGCGCTAAAAAACGTGCCGCGGGAACGGGTGCGGCTTCACGTGTGCTGGGGCAATTACGAGGGTCCGCACGACTGCGACGTGCCGCTTGAGGAAATCCTGCCCGTGATTCTGGAGGCGAAGGTCGGCGCGCTCGTGCTGCCGTTCGCCAACCCGCGCCATGCCCACGAATATCGTTGCCTCAGGGCGCTGGCGGGCGCGGATGGGCCGATCGTGGTCGCCGGCGTGATCGACGTGCTCACCAATTTCGTCGAGCATCCGGAGGTGGTGGCGGAGCGGATCGAGCGGATTGTGGACGTACTGGACAGTCCGAGGCGGGTAATAGCGGGCACGGACTGCGGATTCGACACGTCCGCGGGGCGTGGACGGGTGGCGGAGGACGTCGTTTGGGCGAAGCTTGCCGCGCTCGCGGAAGGGGCGCGCCTTGCCTCGTGGCGGCTGTTCGCGGGATGAGCTTATACGGAAGCAAAGATTATCTTATGGGAGCTTCGGGTCAGATATAGATCATCTTCCGGGTCATCCCGCCGTCGATCAGGAACTCCGCACCGGTGACGAACCCGCTCTCCGGGCCGACGAGCCAGGCGACGAGCCCGGCAACATCCTCCGGGCGGCCGACACGGCCCGCAGGATGCTGGGCATGATCGGCCTGGGTGAGCGGCTCGCCGCGCGTGTCGATCCAGCCGGGCGAGACGCAGTTGACCCGTACCGCGGGACCGAGGCTCATGGCGAGCGCGTGGGTCAGCGCGACGAGCCCGCCCTTCGAGGCGGCATAGGATTCGGTATCCGGCTCGGACATGTGGGCGCGGGTGGAGGCGATGGTGACGACCGCGCCATGGGCGGCGCGCAGCAGATCCTCCGCGGCGCGGACGAGCAGGAAGGTGCTGGTGAGGTTGGTCGCAAGCACGCGCGACCACTCCGCGAGGCTGAGATCGGCGAGCGGCTTGCGGATCATGAACCCGGCATTGCACACGAGTGCATTGAGCTTGCCGGCCTCGGCGCGGATATCGGCGATCAGCGCGGCGACCTCTTCCTCGTCGGCGACGTCGCATTGGACGGCGCGGATGCGCGGAACGGCAGGGGAGGGGTGATCGCGGTCCGCGGCGATGACGCCCCAGCCGCCGGCGGCAAGGCGTGCGGCGATGGCGGCGCCGATGCCGCGGGCGGCGCCGGTGACGAGGGCAAGCCGGGCTTCGCTCATCGCCCGAGCTTGCTCCAGGTCACGGGGCTCTGTCAGGCGGCGGGGGCGTAGGCGCGGAGGAAGGTCTCGACCGCCGCCGCGACCGTGGTCTCGATTTCGGCATCCGAGGGCGGGGGATCGATGCCGAGCAGGGCGCGCATATGCAGATGCGTCCGCAGGAGGCCCACGAACTGCTCCGCGGCGAGGCCGGGATCGCGGGCAAGGAGCCTGCCGGCCTGCATCTGCTGCTCAAGCCAGGCGGCGAGGCGGCGGCGCGAGGCGCCGGCGCCGCGGTCATAGAAGGCACGGCCGAGCTCGGGGAAGCGCGCGGCCTCTGCCATGACCACGCGATAGATGGCGAGCGATTGCGGCTCGAGCATGAAGCGGAGCATCCGGTCGCCAAGCTGGGTCAGGGCCCCGCGGAGGTCGACCTCACCCTCGGAAAACTCGAGCGAGGTGGTGCCGGTGCGGGTGCAGGCCGTGCCGATCAGGCTCGCGAAGAGCCGGTCCTTCGAGGCGAAATAGGCATAGAGCGTGGCCTTCGAGACGCCGGCGGCGCGGGCGATCGCGTCCATCGAGACGGCGGCATAGCCCTGCGCCATGAAAAGGCGCGTCGCTGCCTCTGCGATGTCCCGCTGCTTGGGGGTCGGGTCGGCCAGATCTGGGGAAGTCTGGGTCTCGGACATGGCCATGTATGAAACTGCACGGTTCAGTTTTGTCAAGGTGACTTGGCACGCGCCGGCGCATTCGTGGGTTGCAAGCCCGACATACTGAACGGTTCAGTTTAGCGTTGACGGGAACGGAGCCGGAAGATATCTGACTGAACCGTTCAGTTCAGTCTCGCCTCGCCTCGGAGATCACCCATGGATCAGACCACCGCCGATTGGACCCTCGAGAAGATCGTCCCCGAATGGGATCATCAAGCGGTCCCTGTGAGCGTGAGCTCGCACGTGAGCATGGGCGCAGGTCCGG
>JASHRV010000004.1 GCA_030037175.1 Acetobacteraceae bacterium | reverse complement strand
GTGCGCTCGGAATATGGCGCCGACCGGGTTGCGCAGATCATCACCTTCGGCACGCTCCAGGCCCGCGCGGCGGTGCGCGATGTCGGCCGCGTCCTCGGCATGCCCTATGGGCAGGTGAACAAGATCGCCGAGCTCATCCCGAACAATCCCGCCCACCCGGTGCATCTGGAGCAGGCGATCGCCGCCGAGCCGCGCCTGCGCGAAATGCGCGACGCGGACGAGGAGGTGCAGCATCTCCTTCAGATCGCGCTCCGCATCGAGGGGCTTTATCGCCACGCCAGCACGCACGCGGCCGGCGTCGTCATCGGCGATCGCCCGCTGATCGAGCTCGTGCCGCTCTATCGCGATCCGCGCTCGGAGTTTCTCGTCACCCAGTACTCGATGAAGCATATCGAGCAGGCCGGCCTCATCAAGTTCGACTTCCTCGGCCTCACAACGCTCACCATCCTCAAGCGCGCCTGCGATTTTCTCGCGGCACTCGGCATCACGGTCGATCTCGACCAGCTCCCGCTCGACGATCCCGCCACCTACGCGATGCTGAGCCGCGGCGATGCGAGCGGGGTGTTCCAGTTCGAAGGCCAGGGCATGCGCGACGTTTTGCGCCAGATGCGCCCCGACCGTTTCGAGGACCTGATCGCCGGCGTCGCCCTCTACCGCCCGGGCCCGATGGCAAACATTCCCGCCTTCTGCCAGCGCAAGCATGGCGAGCGATGGGAGGCCCCGCATCCCGAGCTCGCTGGAATCCTCGGCGAGACCTACGGAATCATGGTCTACCAGGAGCAGGTGATGCAGATCGCCCAGCTCATGGCGGGCTACAGCCTGGGCAGCGCCGATCTTCTCCGCCGTGCCATGGGCAAGAAGATCCGCTCCGAGATGGAGAGCCAGCGCCAGACCTTCGTCGATGGCGCGACGGCGCGCGGCATCCCGAAGGCGAAGGCGGGCGAGATCTTCGATCTCATGGCCCGTTTCGCCGATTACGGCTTCAACAAGAGCCACGCCGCGGCCTATGCGCTCGTCGCCTATCAGACCGCCTGGATGAAGGCGAACCATCCGGCGGTCTTCCTCGCCGCCTGCATGAGCCTCGCCCTCTCGAACACCGACAAGCTCGCGGTCTATCGCCAGGAGGCGGCACGCCTCGGCATTCCCGTCCGCCCGCCCGACATCAACCGCTCCGGCGCGGATTTCTCCGTCGAGCGCGACGCGGATGGAAAGCTCGCCATCCGCTATGCGCTCGCGGCGGTGAAGAAGGTCGGGATCGCCGCGATGGAAGGGGTGGTGGCGGCGCGCGGGGAGAAGCCCTTCGCCGACCTCGCCGATTTCGCGGCCCGCGTCGATCCCCGCCATCTCAACCGCATGCAGATCGAGAATCTCGTCAAGGCGGGCGCTTTCGATACGCTCGAGCCCAATCGGGCGCGGCTCTTCGCCGCCGTCGAGACCATCCTCCGCCGCGCACAGTCGCTCGCGGCGGAGAAAGGCGCGGGCCAGATCGCGCTTTTCGGGGACGGCGCGGAAAGCGGGCTCGATCTGCCGCGGCTTGCAGACTGGCCGGAAATGGAACGGCTCGCCTTCGAGGCGGAGGCGGTCGGGCTTCATCTCTCCGCCCATCCGCTCGATGTCTATGCGCCGTTGCTCAAGCGCCTCGGCGTCGTTCCGAGCAACCGGATCGAGGCGCGGGCGTCCTCCGGCGCCGCGCGGCTCAAGCTCGCCGGCACGGTGGTCGCGATCAAGGAGCGCACGACCCGCACCGGCACGCGGATGGCCTGGGTGCGCCTTTCGGACGGCGGCGGCAGCTTCGAGGTCACGGTCTTCAGCGAGGTGCTGGCGCGCACGCGCGGTCTGCTCGATGCCGGGGCCAATCTCCTCGTCACGGCGGATGCCCGGCTCGAAGGGGAGGCGCTCCGGATCACGGCGCAGGAGATCGCGGGGCTCGACCAGGCCGCCGCCGCGGCGGGCGAAGGGCTTCGCGTCTGGCTCGACAAGGTGGAGGCGGTGGCGCCGGTCAAGACGCTGCTTGCCCATGAGGCGGGCGGGCGCGGGCGGGTGCTGCTCCTGCCGCTGCTCTCGGGCGCGCGCGAGGTGGAGATCACACTTCCGGGCGGCTTCCGCGTCACGCCCCGGCTGGCCCAGGCGCTCAAGGTTGTGCCGGGCGTGGAGCGGGTCGAAGCTTTCTGAGAGCCCGCCCGATAATGCGGCTCCGGCGGTCGTCCGACACGCCTTCTACTTCCGCTTCCGGTGCTCACGGGAGTTGTCTGGCGATCAATTTCATGGCTTCCCCTTGGGCTTTGGCGGATCGCTTCGCATCCGGGGTCCCCAGCGAACAAGTCCGCTGGGGTGCCCCGTCCCCGCCAGAAGCCATATTGATCGCGTAAGGCCGCTCCGCTCCGGTTCTCGAAAGCCGCGCCGGCCGGCGCCTACGGCGCCTCCGACTCACCGGAAGCCGCATTCTCAAGCGGGCTCTGCGCATTGACTTTGCGGGGGGAGCGGTTATACCCCCCGCTCTTCGTTTTGGACGGTTTGGACACGGCGGGACCCGATCGATGGAGTTTGCAATTGTCCGCACGGGCGGCAAGCAGTACCGGGCCGTCCCGAACGCCGTCCTGCGCGTCGAAAAGCTCGACGGCGCCGAGGGCGAGACCGTCACGCTCGGCGACGTGCTCGCCGTCTGTGGCCAGGATGGGCAGCTGACCCTCGGTTCCCCGCGGGTCGAAGGCGCCTCCGTGACGGCCACGGTCATCTCTCAGGAACGTGACGATAAGATCCTGGTTTTCAAGAAAAGACGGCGCAAGAATTCGCGCCGCCGCAAGGGCCATCGCCAGCACGTGACAGTGCTTCGGGTGGGCCAGATCGTACAGATCCCTGCGGAGGGGAACGATGGCGCATAAGAAGGCTGGCGGCTCCTCGCGCAACGGGCGCGATTCGCGCGGCCGCCGGCTCGGAATCAAGAAGTTCGGCGGCGAGCTCGTGAAGGCCGGCAACATCATCATCCGCCAGCGCGGCACGAAGGTGCATCCGGGCGTCAATGTCGGGCTCGGGCGCGATCACACGATCTTCGCCCTCGTGGAAGGCCGGGTGGAGTTCATCCGCCGCGGCGAGGACAAGGTGTTCGTCTCAGTGGCCCCCCCGCCGCCGGCAGCGGACCTTCCGCTGGCCGCGGACCTTCCGCCGTTGGCCGCGGACGTTCCGCCGCCCGCGGAGTAGCACGCTCCGGCGCGAGCCCATGTGCGAGAGGGATCGGCGCCGGCCGGTCCCTTTTTCATTTTCAAGTCCCATCCATGAAATTCCTTGATCGGGTGAAAATCTACGTCCGTTCCGGCGATGGCGGGGACGGCGTGGTTGCCTTCCGCCGCGAGAAATTTCTCCCCTTCGGCGGCCCGGACGGCGGCAATGGCGGCAAGGGCGGCGACATCGTGCTGGCCGCCGAGGATGGTCTCAACACGCTGATCGATTTCCGCTACGCCCAGCATTTCCGCGCCGCCAAGGGCGGCAACGGCGCGGGCGAGAATCGGAGCGGCCGCAACGCGCCCGACCTCGTGATCCGCGTTCCGCCCGGCACGGAGGTCCTGGCGGATGACGGCGAGACGGAGCTCGCCGATATCACCCGCGCCGGCAGCCGGGTCACGCTGATCCCGGGCGGCGACGGCGGCTTCGGCAACGCCCATTTCAAATCCTCGACCAACCGCGCCCCGCGCAAGGCGACGAAGGGCTTTCCGGGCCAGGAACGCTGGGTCTGGCTCCGGCTCAAGCTGATTGCGGACGCCGGGCTCGTCGGGCTGCCCAACGCCGGCAAATCGACGCTGCTCGGCGCGGTCTCTGCGGCGCGGCCGAAGGTCGCGGACTATCCCTTCACCACCCTTCATCCCGTTCTCGGCGTGGTCGAGACCAACGGGGAAAATTTCGTCCTCGCGGATATCCCGGGCCTCATCAAAGGCGCGCACGAAGGGGCGGGGCTCGGCACGCGCTTCCTCGGCCATGTCGAGCGTGCGCGCGTGCTCGTCCATCTCGTCGATGGCGCCGCGGGTCACGTCGTGCGCGCCTGGCGGACGGTGCGGCGCGAGATCGAGGCCTATGGCGCGGGGCTCGCGGAAAAACCCGAGATCCTCGTGCTCACCAAGGCGGATGCGATGAGCCCGCGCGAGGCCGCCACGCGCCGCGCATCGCTCGCGCGCGCCGCCGGGTGCGAGGTCCTGCTCGTCTCCTCGCTCACCGGCGCCGGGCTTGCCGAGCTCAAGCGCGCCATCGCCGCCACCATCGCCGCCACCATCGCCGCCCTGGCCCGCCAATCATGACGGCGCCGGTTCCTGGCCTGGCCGGGGCGCGGCGCGTGGTGGTGAAGATCGGCAGCGCCCTGATCGCGGACGGCGCCACCGGCCGCGTCAAAACCTCGTGGCTCGCGAGCATCGCCGCGGACATCGCCGCCTTGCGCGCCGGCGGGGCGGAGGTGATCGCCGTCTCCTCGGGCGCGATCGCGCTCGCCCGCCGCCTGCTCGGCTTCCGCGGCCGCCTCCGGCTCGAGGAGAGCCAGGCCGCGGCCGCGGTCGGGCAGATCCGGCTCGCCCAGGCCTGGAGCGAGGCGCTCTCGGCGCACGGGCTCGTCGCCGCCCAGCTCCTGCTCACCCTCGGCGATACCGAGGACCGCCGCCGCTACCTCAATGCGCGGGCAACGCTCGCGACTCTTGCCGCGGCGGGCGCGGTGCCGGTGATCAACGAAAACGATTCGGTCGCGACGAGCGAGATCCGCATCGGCGACAATGACCGCCTCGCCGCACGCGTCGCGGCGATGGTGAGCGCGGATCGCCTCGTGCTGCTCTCGGATATCGACGGCCTCTACACTGCCGATCCGCGCAAGGATGCAACGGCGGCGCATATTCCGGTGGTGGAGCGGATCACGCCGGCGATCGAGGCGATGGCCGGCGATGCGGGCTCGCAGAGCGCGCGCGGCGGCATGCGCACCAAGCTCGAGGCGGCGAGGATCGCAACCCGCGCCGGTGTGGCGATGGCGATCGCGCGCGGCACCGGGCTGCATCCGCTGCAGGCGCTCGCCGATGGCGCGCGCGCAAGCTGGTTCCTCGCCGAGCCAGAAGGCGCGCAGGCCCGCAAGCGCTGGATCGCGGGCGTGCTCGCTCCGCTCGGAACGATCGCGGTGGATGCGGGCGCGGCGGCGGCGCTGCGGGCCGGCCGCTCGCTCCTGCCCGCGGGCGTGCTCATGGTCGCGGGCGATTTCTCGCGCGGCGATCCGGTCCTGGTGCGCGCGGCGGACGGCAGCGATATCGCCAAGGGGCTTTCGGCCTATGGCAGCGAGGATGCGCGGCGCATCGCCGGTCACCGCTCCTCGGAGATCGCAACCCTGCTCGGCTGGCGCGGACGGGACGAACTGGTGCATCGTGACGATCTTGTCTTGTTGGATGTGGCCGAGGACGGGAGGAAGAAGTCCGGATGACGGCGGAGGACGGCAGCGCAACGAAAGAGTTGCGGGAAATGGCGGAACGGGCGCGGGAGGCGGCGCGGCTGCTTGCCTCTGCATCGCGCGGCCAGCGCGACGCAGCGCTTGCCGCCGCCGCGCGGGAACTCCGCGCGCGCACCCCGGCCATTCTCGCCGCCAATGAACGCGATCTCTCGGGTGCCAGCGAAAGCACCGCCGCCTTCCGCGACCGGCTCACGCTCGATCCGGCGCGGATCGCGGCCATGGCCGACGGGCTCGACGCCATCGCCGCTCTGCCCGATCCGCTCGCGCGCTCGCTCGGCGAATGGACGCGTCCCAACGGGCTTCGCATCCGGCGCATCCCGCAGCCGATCGGCGTCATCGGAATGATCTATGAGAGCCGGCCGAATGTCGGGGCGGACGCGGCCGGGCTCTGCCTCAAATCCGGCAATGCGGTGATCCTGCGCGGCGGCTCCGAAAGTTTCGCGAGCGCGGCCGCAATCCACGAAGCGATTGCGGCGGGGCTCCGCTCGGCGGATCTGCCCGCTGCCGCGGTGCAGACGGCGCCGCGCCCGGACCGCGCTTTCGTCGCCGCGATGCTGGCCGGCGCCGGCCTCATCGACCTTATCGTGCCGCGCGGCGGCAAGGGTCTCGTCGAGCGCGTCGCGCGCGAGGCGCGGATGCCTGTGCTCGCGCATGCCGAGGGCCTCTGCCACACCTATGTGCACGAAGCGGCCGATCCGGCGATGGCGCGGCGCGTGGTGGCGAACGCGAAGATGCGGCGCACGGGCGTGTGCGGCGCAACCGAAACGCTGCTGATCGACGCCGCCATTGCCGTGCAGTTGCTGCCCGCGATCATCGGCGATCTCGCCGCACTCGGCTGCCGCTTCCGCGCCGATGCACGGGCGCGCGTGATCGTGCCCGAGCTTGCCGAGGCAGCGCCGGAGGATTTCGATACCGAATGGCTCGATGCCGTGCTCTCGGTCGCGGTGGTGGATGGGGTGGAAGGCGCGCTCGCGCATATCGCGCGCCACGGCAGCAGCCACACGGATGCGATCATCACCGAGGACAAGGCGGCAGCGGAATCGTTTCTTTCCGGGGTCGATTCGGCGGTGGCGCTCTGGAATGCATCGACGCAGTTCTGCGACGGGGGAGAGTTCGGCTTCGGCGCCGAGATCGGCATCGCGACCGGACGGGTGCATGCACGCGGACCGGTCGGTCTCGAGCAGCTCACCACCTATCGCTATCTTGTGATCGGCACGGGCCAGGTGCGCCCCTGAGAGCCCGTTTGGTAATGCTGCTGCGGTGGTCGTCCGGCGTGTCTTTCTGCGGTCCGGTTTCTGGAAAGCCGCGCCGGCCGGCGCCTTCGGCGCCTCCGGCTCACCGCAGCCGCATTCTCAAACAGGCGCTGAGCGCAATGGGGCCATCGGCATGAGATCCGCTCCGCGTTTCGGCGATTCGCGCGCACGGAAGATCGGCGTGCTCGGCGGCTCGTTCAATCCAGCACATGAAGGGCACCGACATGTCGCGGAAGCGAGCCTGCGCGCGCTCGGGCTCGATGAGATATGGCTGCTCGTTTCGCCGGGCAATCCGCTCAAGCCGGTTGCAGGAATGGCACCTTTTCCGGTACGCTTGCGCTCGGCGGAATCGATCGCAGATGGAATTCGCATTCTCGCGGTTGGATTGGAGCAGGCGTGGCACACGCGCTATACGCGCGACACGCTCCTGCTGCTGCGCAAGCGTTTCCCGCGGGCACGTTTCGTTTGGTTGATGGGGGCCGACATTCTCGCGGAGCTGCCGCAATGGCGGCGCTGGGAGGATGTGGTCCGGCTTGCGCCCTTCGCGGTGCTGCCGCGCCCCGGCTTCACGCTTCGCGCTCTCGCCGGTTGCGTCGCGCGGCGCTATCGCCATGCGCGCATGCCGCGCGGGAACGGAAGAGCTTTGCTGGCGGAGCGAAGAAATCCGCCGGCCTGGGTATTCCTGCCCGGCGCCGAAGACCCACATTCGGCAAGTGCGATCCGGGGTCGAGCGAGAGGAGAGGAAACGATCACCCGACTACCTCCTGATGATGCGAGCTGGCGCGAGCGGCGGATTTCGCGTGCACGCCGGCCTGGCGTTCCGCCGGCGCTGAAGGCGAAGGCGGCCGAGGCTTCCATCGCAGCGTCGCCTCCGGAGAGCGTGCGCAAGAAAGCCGTCGCGGCCGGGCCCAAGAAGGCCGCAAGCGCCCGCAAGGCCGAAGCGGCGGCCGAAGGCGGAAAGGCGCCGGCGTCGCGGCGGCGGAAAGCGAAGGAAGAGACCGCGCTCGACGCGCTGCAGGCAGCGATCGTGCAGAGCCTCGAGGACGACAAGGCCGAGGATCTTGTCACGCTCGACCTTGTCGGCCGAGCAAGCTTCGCCGACCGGATGGTGATCGCGACCGGCCTCGCGGACCGGCAGATCGCGACGATGGCGCGCCACCTTGAGGAAAAATTGAAGGCGATGGGATTCGGGCGGCTCGCGATCGAGGGCCGTCCGGGCGCGGACTGGGTGCTCGTGGACGCGGGCGACATCGTTGTCCATCTCTTCAAGCCCGAGGCGCGGGCGCACTACGCGCTCGAGCGCATGTGGGGCGCCGATCTCGGCCCTGAGGAGCAGGCGAGCGTGGGCTGACAGCCCGTCCGAAAATGCGGCTGCGGTCATCGTCGGGCGCGTCCTTCTGCGCGTCCGTCCCTCACGGTCTGTAAAGGCCGCTCCACGCCGGTTCGCGAAAGTTCATGCCGCGCCGGCACCTTCGCCGCCATGATCGCAGCGGAGGCCGCAGTCAGGAATAGGCCCGAGCGACCCAGCCTTTCGCGTTTTCCGTCCGCCCGATCAAAAAATTTTCCGGGACGCTTCAATTGCGACAGCACGCGCGCCGCCCGGGCCATGGGGCGGGCAGCAGATGATTGACTTGCCTTGGAAAAATTGATGGAGTTTCATTCAAGTTTCGTGGAGGTCGTCGTGAGGATCTACATGCATAGCGGCACCCAGGACGGTGCGGCCTTCTACCTCGATACGGCGGACGGCGCGGTGCACGTGGTAAGCGAAGCGCAGCCGGCGACGGAATGGTTCAGTGTCGCACAGGCTGTCAAAGTTCTGGCGGCGGCCGTGAGAATCAAGGAACCGGAGGTGCGGAGCAGCGCAATCCGCGCCGTTGGCGGCTATGTGGAGAAGCAGCTCGGCGAGCACATTCGCGAAGGCGGCATCTTTGTGGTGGGGTAGCTCCTGCCGGTTGCGATCCGCGCCGGTCTTTCTCATCAAATTAACCTAAGGATTCGTTTACGACTTTCCCGAGAACGATTCCGGTTTCCCTTGACCGGGCAGCCGCCGCCATTCGTGTGACCCTGCCCTCCATGACGCTCACGTCGGAGACTCGTCCAACGAAGCGAAGCGCGCGCGCCTCGCATGAGCATGGCCGGGACGGCGTTGCCCCGCACCCTTCTCAGGCGCCTCGTCTGCCCTATCTGATGTCTCCGAATGGAGAGAGGCGTTCGATCCTGTTGCGGACGGGTGCTGCCGGCCGGGGGGGCTTCGCCCTTTCCCAAGCCGCCGATCATGCCTGCCGCCCTCTGCCGCTCCGCTCAAGCCGGCTTTGCCGTGACCACAGGGCGCCTTTCCTTTCGGGATCGGGGCGGATCGCCGCGCAATCGTCGGAGCGAGAGGCAGCCGGTGGAAAAGCAGCAGCCGGCGAACGCAATGACCGATGCGGGCTCTCGAAGGAGGTTCCGAGGATGAGAAACCGTCACATCAGGGTTCTTGGCGTTCATCCCGGCCCCCTGATGTACACGAAGGTGTTTTTGCGGCTTGAGCCACTCGGCCTCGAGCTGGTCGCCGCCGCCGCACTCCAGAGAGGGCACGAGGTGCGGCTCGTCGATCTGCAGGTGGAAACGCATCGCCGTTATCACCGGGTGGTTGAAAGCTGGCGGCCTGAGGTCATCGTCTTCTCCTGCAATTATCTCGCCAACGTGCCGGAGATCATCGATCTGGCGAAGGCCACGAAGGCGCGCCACCCCTCCTTAACGATCGTGGTCGGCGGGCACAGCGCCTCGTTCGTCGCCGGCCCGATGCTGGCGCATGCCGCCGGCGCCGTCGATTGCGTGCTGAAGGGCGAGGGCGAGGCCGCCTTGCCGGCACTGCTCTCGGCGCTCGAGGCGGGGCGTGCGCTCGCCACGGTGCCGGGCGCGGTGACGGCGGCGGGCGAGGGGCCCCGCCCGGTCTTCATCGACGATCTCGATGCGCTCGTTCCCGCGCGGCATCTGCTCCGCCGCCGCCGGCGCTATTTCATCGGCACGCTCGATCCCGCG
>JASHRV010000349.1 GCA_030037175.1 Acetobacteraceae bacterium | reverse complement strand
GTTCACGATCCGCACGCCCGCCTTCGTCGCCGCGAGCGCCTCGGCCGAGAGAATGTTCCGCGTCGCATCCGTCAGCGGCGTGTGCAGCGTGATCACATCGGCACGCGCCAGCAGCTCGGCCAGCTCCACCTTCTCCACCCCGAGCGCCACCGCGCGCCCCTCGGTCAGATAGGGGTCATAGGCGATCACCTTCATCTTGAGCCCGATCGCCCGGTCCGCGACGATCGAGCCGATATTCCCGCACCCCACGAGCCCGAGCGTCTTGCCGAACAGCTCCATCCCCATGAAGCGGTTCTTCTCCCACTTCCCCGCCTTGGTGGAGGCGGAAGCCTCGGGGATCTGCCGCGCCAGCGCCATCATCAGCGCGATCGCGTGCTCCGCCGTCGTCACCGAATTGCCGTGCGGCGTGTTCATCACCACCACGCCGCGCCGCGTCGCACTCGTCACGTCCACGTTGTCGACGCCGATGCCCGCGCGCCCCACCACCTTCAGCCGCGGCGCCGCCTCCAGAAGCTCGCGCGTCACCTTGGTCGCGGAGCGCACGGCAAGCCCGTCATAGGCGCCGATGATCTCCCGCAGCTCGGCGGGCTTGAGCCCGGGCCTGAGATCGGCCGCGATCCCCCGCTCGCGGAAAACTTCGACGGCGGCCGGGGAAAGCTTGTCGCTGATCAGAACCTTCGCCATCGCGCTCACTCCGCCGCGCGCGCAGGCAGGGCCTCGGCCGCAACCACCGCCTCCGCCCAGTCGAGCCAGGGCAGCAGCGCCCTCACATCCGCCGTCTCCACCGTCGCCCCGCCCCAGATCCGAAGCCCCGGCGGCGCGTCGCGGTAGGAGGCGATGTCGTACGCAACCCCCTCCGCCTCCAGCAGCGCCGCCATCCGCTTCGCCGCCGCCGCCCGCGCCTCCGGTGCGAGGCCCGTGAACCAGGGTGCCACGATCTTCAGGCAGATCGAGGTCGGCGAGCGCCATTCCGCCCGCTCGGCGAGGAAATCCACCCACCCCGTCCGCCCGACCCACGCCGCGATCGCGCCCAGATTCGCCTCCGCCCGCCCGATCAGCGCCGGCAGCCCGCCGATCGCCTCGGCCCAGCGCAGCCCGTCCAGCGCATCCTCCACGGCGAGCATGCTCGGCGTGTTGATCGTCTCGCCCTTGAAAATTCCCTCGATAACCTTTCCGCCCTTGGTCATGCGGAAGATTTTCGGCAGCGGCCACGCGGGCCGATAAGACTCGAGCCGCGCCACCGCCCGCGGCCCGAGCGCCAGCATCCCATGCCCGGCCTCGCCGCCCAGCACCTTCTGCCAGGACCAGGTCACGACATCGAGCTTGTCCCACGGCAGAGCCATCGCGAACGCCGCCGAGGTCGCATCCGCGATCACCAGCCCCTTCCTGTCCCCGGCGATCCAGTCCCCGTCCGGCACCCGCACGCCCGAGGTCGTGCCGTTCCAGGTCAGCACCACGTCGCGCGCGAAATCGACCGCGCCGAGCTCCGGCAGCCCCCCATAGGCCGCCTCCAGCACCCGCGCATCGGCAAGCTTGAGCTGCTTGACGATGTCGCTCGCCCAGCCTGCCCCAAAGCTCTCGAAGGAAAGAACGTCCACCCCGCGCTCGCCGAGCAGCGACCAGAGCGCCATCTCGACCGCCCCGGTATCGGAGGCCGGCACGATCCCGAGCCGCCAGTCCTCCGGCATCCCGAGCAGCGCCCGCGAACGCGCGACCACCTCGGCAAGCCGCGCCTTCGGCTCCTTCGCCCGATGGCTGCGGCCCAGCATCGCGCCCGCGAGTGCTGCCACGTCATAGCCTGGGCGCTTGGCGCAGGGACCGGATGAGAAATTGGGACTGGCCGGACGCACCTCCGGCCGGGGAACGGCAAATGCCATATCGGCTCTCCCTTTCAGAAGAGAAGCGCCCCGTTGGGGGGGCGTGGCCCGGTCCGAGGGCTAGCGGATTTCCCGCATTTTGACAATCGTCATGTCGCGCCATCGCCGATTGGTGAAACCTATCGGCACCATCGAAACAATCGTCTTGACGGCCGTGCTGCGCCGCAGCATCTCACCCTCCAGCCCGGGCAAGCGCCCGGGTTTTCGATGACGCAAGCGCAGGAGAGAAGACGGCATGCTCACCGTGGGAGACAAGTTCCCGAGCTTCCGGCTTGATGCAGTCAAGGGCGGCAGGGAAGGCCTCGGCGGCCCCGGCAAGTCCTTCACCGAGATCACCGAGACGTCCGATCCCGGCCAATGGAAGATCGTGTTCTTCTGGCCGAAGGACTTCACCTTCATCTGCCCGACCGAGATCGCCGCCTTCGGCAAGCTCGCCCAGGAATTCGCCGACCGCGACGCGGTCATCTACGGCGTCTCCACGGACAGCGAGTTCGTCCATCTCAACTGGCGCGTCTACAACGACGATATCCGCGACCTCCCCTTCCCGATGCTCGCCGATGTCAGGCGCGAGCTCTCCGATGCCCTCGGCATCCTCGACAAGGAGGCGGGCGTCGCCCTTCGCGCGACCTTCATCGTCGACCCGGACGGCACGATCCAATGGGCCTCCGCCAACGGCCTCAATGTCGGGCGCAACCCGCAGGAAGTGCTCCGCGTGCTCGACGCGCTGCAAACCGATGAGCTCTGCCCCTGCAACTGGGAGAAGGGCAAGCCCACGCTCGACCCGGCCGCGCTCTTCGAAGCGGCCTGACAATGTCGATCGAGGCACTTCGCGCGCGCCTTCCCGAATACGCGAAGGATCTTCGGCTCAATCTCGGAACCCTGGCGGCCGAGCCCTCGCTCTCGGCCCGCCAGCTCGCCGGCACCTTCGTCGCCGCGGCGATCGCCAGCCGCAACGCCGCCACCACGGAGGCCATCGCCGCCGAGTTCGCCCCCGCGCTCGGCGCCGAGGCCCTCGCCGCCGCCAAGGCCGCCGCCGCGATCATGGGCATGAACAACATCTATTACCGGTTCACCCATCTCGTCGGCGGGGACTACAAAACGATGCCGGCAAAGCTCCGGATGAACGTCATCGGCCGCCCCGGCGTGGAGAAAGCCGATTTCGAGCTCTGGTGCCTCGCCGTCTCGGCGATCAACGGCTGCGGCGCCTGCATGGAAGCCCACGAGCACGTGGTGCGCGAGGCGGGCCTGCTCGCCGAGCAGGTCCAGGCGGCCGTCCGCATCGCCGCCGTGGTCCACGCCGTCGCAACGGTGATGGACGCCGAGGAAGCGCTGGCCGGCAAGAACCTCGCCGCCGCGGCCTGAGGCAGGGGGCTCCGCCCCCTGCACCCCCGCCAGGGCCTTGAGGCCCTGGACCCCGTCCGTTTGGCGTCGGCAGGGGCCGGGTCAGGCTCGGAGCGAAACGCTCCGGCCCTGACCCGGCCCCTGCCGACGCAAACCGTGCCTCGCCTTCGGCGAACGGCCCCGGCTATGAGGGCGAGGCCGAACCATCTCCGGGGTGGCACATGCCGCAAAGCCTCGCCCGCGCCATCGCCTCCGGCTTCGGCTGCGGGCGCATCACGCCCCGCGCCCAGGGCACCGTCGCCTCCGCCGCCGCCACAATCCTCGCCGCCCTCCTTCTCTCGACCGCGCCCGCCCTGCTCCCCCTCTTCGCCCTCGCCGCGCTCATCTCCGGCCTCTGGGCCATCCACCGCCTCGGCCTCACGGACGATCCCTCCTGGGTCGTGATCGACGAGATCGCCGGCCAATGGGTCGCCCTCCTCGCCGCGTCCGCCTTCCGCCCGGCCCTGATCCTCGCCGGCTTCGCCCTCTTCCGCCTCTTCGACATCCTGAAGCCCGGCCCCATCCGCGCGGCCGAACGCCTGCCCGGCGCCGCGGGCGTCATGGCGGACGACCTCCTCGCCGGCGCCGCCGCCGCCCTCATTCTCCTCGCCGCCCGCTTCGCCCTCGCCCACCTCTGAGAGACCGTTCGAGAATGCGGCTTCCGGCGAGTCGGACGACCGCCGGAGCCGCATCATCGGGCGGTCTCTGAGTCGATTGCCCGGATGCCGGCCCTTGGCTATACCCCGCGGACCCGCTGGTCCCGGATAGCTCAGTTGGTAGAGCAAGCGGCTGTTAACCGCTGGGTCGTAGGTTCGAGTCCTACTCCGGGAGCCAGCGAATTCAATAGCTTATAGGAAATTAGTTCCAAATACGTTCGCAAATTTGCTGTCAGGGCAGCATGCCGGACAGCATCACGCATGGATGATATGCGGGTGACAGCGGCCGTCCGGGCAAAGGAAAAGAGGCGCCCGGCAGGGTCGTGCGACATGGGTGCGACATGGATGCGGCACGAAGGGAGTCTTCATGGCCCGCAAAAAGCCACCGCAAGAGACCGCCCGTGGCACCGTCTCGTACGAGGTGGATGGCCAATCCTATTCTGGGAACTACGTGATCCGCGGCGAGTGG
>JASHRV010000348.1 GCA_030037175.1 Acetobacteraceae bacterium | reverse complement strand
GAGCCTCCTGGTCAGGCGATGCGGGTGCCTTGGCGCCAGACCTGGCGGACGATGGGTGTGCCTTCGTGGAGGCGGACCTGGACGAGGTCCGCGCGTTGGCCGGGGGCGAGCGTGCCGCGGTCTTCGAGGCCGGCCATGCGGGCCGGTGTGGCGGAGATGAGCGCTATGGAAGCGGGGAGGGGGAGGATGGCTTCGGAGGCGCAGCGGAAGGCGGCGTCGATGAGGCTGGCGGGGACGTAGTCGGAGGCGAGCGCGTCGACGGCGTGGTTGCGGAGGAGGTCGGCGGCGGCGACGTTTTCCGTGTGCGAGCCGCCGCGGACGATGTTGGGCGCGCCGGCGATGGTGCGCATGCCGCGCGATGTGGCGGCGAGTGCCGCTTCGAGGGTGACGGGAAATTCGCTGATGCGGATGCCGGCCGTGTGGTTGGCGGCGACTTCCTCTTCGGTGCGGTCGTCGTGGCTGGCGAGCGTGATGGCGCGGCTGGCGGCGCGGGCGAGAAGGCCTGCGCGGTTGGAGTCGCGCCAGGTGGCGCGGCGTTCGATGAGGAGGTTCATGCGTTCGGTGATGATGTCGTCCGGCCAGCCGTCCCGGCGGCGGCGGGCGCGGAAGGCGCAGGGGTCCGCGTACTGGCCGACGCCGGGGCCGTGATCCATGAGGCTGGCGAGGCGGACGCGGGGATCGTCGATGGCCGAGTCGAGAAGTGCGAGCATGTCCGGGGCGAGGAGCTCGCAGCGGAGGTGCAGGAAGTGCTCGGCGCGGAGGAGGTTGGCGTCCGCGAGCGCGCGGATATCGGAAACCCCGCTCAGGAAAACGTCCTTGCGGTAGGTCTTGAATCCGTCCTCGCCGCAATTGAGCGCGTCGAGCACCGTGGTGACGCCGGCTGCCGCGCATGAGGCATCATGAGAGACCAGCGCCGGGCGCGAGGGCCAGCGGGCGGTGGCGCGGGGGAGGATGTGGCGCTCGAGATTGTCCGTGTGCAGATCGACGGCGCCGGGGAGGAGATAGTCGCCATCGAGATCGAGCGCGGAGGCGGCGATGGCGCGGCCGGGCTGGATTTCCCTGATGGTGCCGGCCCAGACGGAGAGCGTGCCTTCGATGACTTCGTCCGGCGTGACGATGCGGGCGTTGGTGAGGGTGAGGCTCATGCGGCGTCTTCGCGCGAGGCGGCGGCGGTGCGGCGGGATTCGCAATGGTCCGTGTCCGAGCAGACGAACATGCGCCCGCCCTGATCGTCCGTGACGAGCTCGTCGAGATAGGAACCGGTTGCGCCGCAGAGCGCGCAGGCGTGCGGGGCGCGCGTGAGGCGGAAGGGGTGGTCGTCGAAATCGAGCGGGCGGACTTCGGTGTACGGGGGCACGGCGTAGATGCGTTTTTCGCGGCCGGCGCCGAAAAGTTGCAGAGCAGCCATGCGATTCATCTTTGGCGTGTCGAAGGCGGGGATGGGGCTCGGCGACATCAGGTAGCGGCGATTGACCAGGACGGGATAGTCGTAGGCGATGGTGACGGCGCCGTGGCGGGTGATGTCCTCGTAGAGCTTGACGTGCATGACGCCGTAATCGGCCAGCGCGTGCATTTCCCTGGTTTCGGTGCGGCGCGGCTCGAGCGCGTGGAGCGGCTCGGGCTGGGGGACCTGGTAGACGAGGATCTGGTCCTCGCGGAGCGGAAGCTCGGGGATGCGGTGGCGGGTCTGGATGATGGTGGCTTCTTCGGTGTGGGTGGTGGCGGCGACGCCGGCGGTGCGGGCGAAGAAGCGGCGGATGGAGACGGCGTTGGTGGTGTCGTCCGCGCCCTGGTCGATGACCTTGAGGATGTCCGAGGGGCCGAGAATCGAAGCCGTGACCTGGATTCCGCCGGTGCCCCAGCCATAGGGCAGCGGCATCTCGCGCGCGCCGAAGGGCACCTGGTGGCCGGGGATGGCGATGGCCTTGAGGATGGCGCGGCGGATCATCCGCTTCGTCTGCTCGTCGAGATAGGCGAAGTTGTAGCCGGTGTCGGGGCTGCTTGTGGCGGGATTCATGGGGGGCGGCGCGTTGTTATCCAGACATCCGGATGTTTAGGGAATCCGCGGCGAGGCGTCAACTCATGCGTCAACTCACGCGCTGGCGGAGGGCGGCGGAGAGGCGCTCGGCGGCGATGACGAGGACGAAGATGATGAGGAGCAACATCGATACGGTTCGGTACTGAAAAAGATTCATCGCGGTGAGCAGCTGAAAGCCGAGGCCGCCGGCGCCGACGAAGCCGAGCACGAGCGAGGAGCGGAGATTCTCGTCGAAGCGGTAGAGCGCGATGCCGAAGAGGGAGGGCAGGACGCTGGGGACGACGGCGTGGGCGAAGACCTGCAGGCGGCCGGCGCCGGTCATGGTGAGCGCCTCGACGGGGCCCATGTCCATGTCCTCGATCACTTCGGCGAAGAGGCGGCCGAGCATGCCGAGCGAATGGACCGAGAGGGCGAGCGCGCCGGGGAAGGGGCCGAGGCCGACGGCGGTGACGAAGACGAGCGCCCAGACGAGATCGGGCACGGCGCGGGCGAAGGCGATGACGGTGCGGGCGAGGGCGTAGAGAGGCCAGGCGGGCGAGGTGTTGCGCGCGGCGAGCGTGGCGACGGGCAGGGCGAGGATGACGGCGACGATCGTGCCGAAGAAGGCGATGTCGATCGTTTCGAGAGCGGGCCATGCCATCGCGGAGGCTTGGGAGAAATCGGGCGGCCAGGAGCGGGCGAGGATGTCGGCGATGCCGTGCGCGCCGGTGAAGAGATCCTGCGGGCGGGCCTGCACGACGAGGACGGACTGGCCGAGCAGGACGAGGAAGAGGAGCACGCCGAGAAAGGCGAGGGCGGGGCGGGCGTGGGTGCGGGTGCGCGGGAGGGTGGCGGCGCTCATGTGCGCGGAGATTCGTAGAGGGCGGCGATGTCGGCGCGATGGAGGGCGGCGGGTCGTTCCGAGAATGCAATCTTTCCGGCGCGCAGCCCGACGATGCGGTCCGCGTAGCGGAGGGCGAAGTCCGGCTGGTGCAGGACGCAGAGGACGGCGAGGCCGTCATCGTGGGAGACGCGGCGGAGCAGGCGCATCACTTCCTCCGCGGCGTCCGGGTCGAGGCTGGCGACGGGCTCGTCCGCGAGGAGGGCGCGCGGGGATTGGGCAAGCGCGCGGGCGATGGAGACGCGCTGGGCCTGGCCGCCGGAGAGCGTGCCGGCCCGCTGGGCGGCGAGCGTGGAGAGGCCGACCTCGGCGAGGCAGGCGGCGGCGTGGGCGCGTTCGCGGCGGGGGAGGATGCCGAGCGCGGAGGTGAGGTTGCGATGGCGGCCGAGCGTGCCGGTGAGGACATTTGCGAGCACGGAGCGGCGTTTCACGAGATTGGCCTGCTGGAAGACCATGCCGAGCGCCATGCGCGCCTCGGCGAGCGCGCGGCCGGAGAGAGCGGTGCCGGAGGGGCCGATAAGCGTGCGGCCGCCGACGGCGATGCGGCCGGAGACGGGACGCAGCATGAAGGCGATGGAGCGGAGGAGGGTGGATTTGCCGGAGCCGTTCGCGCCGAGGACGACGACCATTTCGCCCGCATCGACGCTGAGGCTGACGTTATCGAGGGCGGGGGCGGCGAGGGCGGCGTGCGCGGCGGCGCGGGCGCTGCGCGGGTAGCGGCCCGGGTAGCGGCCCGGGTAGCGGCCCGGGTAGCGGACGGTGATCGCCGCGACCTCGATGAGGGCAGTCTCCGCCGCGGCCGGCTGGGACGGCGGCGCGGCGGAGCGGGGGCGGGCGGCGAGAAGGTTCATTTTTTTCGGGCGCTGCGCGGCGAAGATTTCAATTGCCCATCGTGGCCAGGTTGAGATGGAGCACGGTGACGACGTCGCGGATCGGGTCGTAGGCCTGATCGTTGATCGCGACGAGGCCGGGCACGCCCTGCTTGCCCATGAACGCCATGTCTTTCGCCGGCATGGAGCGGAGATCGAGCGTTTGCAGGATCACCGTGAGGCGGGCCTTGAATTCGGGCGGAAGATCGGAGCGCACGGCGAAGGGGCCGTTGGGGATGGGGGCCGATTTCCAGAGCGTGATGAAGTCCGCGGGGTTATAGAGGCCGGCCGCCTGCGCGCCGGCGATCGCGATGGAGTTGAGCTCGCCCACGGGGACCTTGTGGTTGAGCAGGGCCTCGAAGCTCGCGGTGTGCGAGCCGGTGTAGAAGGGGCGGATGTCGCGGTTGGGGTCGATTCCGGCTTTTTCCAGGCCGTAGCTCGGGATCAGGTGACCGGAGGTGGAGGCGGGGTCGGCGAAGGCGAAGGGCTTGCCCTTCACGTCCTGCAGGCTGTGGATGCCGGAGCCGGGCCAGGTCGTGATGGTTGCGAAATAGGTGCCGGGCTTGCCCTGGCGGTTGGCGAAGGTGGCGACGGCCTCGGCGCCGGCGACCTGGTGGGCGAGAACGTAGCTGAAGGCGCCGAATTCGCCGATTTCGATGCGGCCGGCGCGCATCGCCTCGATGACGGCGGTGTAGTTGTTGCCGGTCTGCACGCGCACGGGGCAGCCGAGGCGGGCGGCGATGAGCTTGCCGATATCGTTGTAGATCGGGATGAGCTGGGCCGTGTCCTCGCCCGGGACCATGCCGAGATGGACGACGCCGCCGGGCGGGCAATCGGGCGCGGCGGCGTGCGCGGCCGGCGCGGAGGCGGCTGACGCGGCAGCGAGCAGGCACGCGAAAAAGGCAAGCCCGGAGATGCGTTTGCGCAAGGTGGCCTCCGCCGGAATGAATGACGCCGCATGGCTGTGCGAGCGGGCGGGTGATGCCTAGCCGGCAAAGGGCCGGGGGTGGGGTGACAGTTCGGTGAAAACATCCGGACGTCTGGACGCGCGGGCGCGGCGCAGGCGGGCGGGGAGAGCGGCGAGGGCGGCCGTGACGCGACGCAAGGACAAGGTGAGGCGAGGGCGCGCGCTCGGAACGGGGACGTTATGGCCAAGTTTTGATGACAGCCGGCAAGGGCCGGAGGAAGGGCGGTGTTTTCTTCTTTTTCTGAAGAAAAAGAAGCAAAAAGACTTTTTTCCGTTCTCCGGGGGCGGGCGGCGGCGAGGGACTGCGAGCGTCGTTCGGAGAGCCGAGGTGGGGCGGGGTCCGGAAAACGGGTAAAAGTTTTCTGGTTCTCTTTTTCAAAAGAGAACGATCTTAATTGCTGATTTTCTGGTTTTCTGGTTTTCTGATTTTCCGAATTGCTAATCGGCGGTTTCGAATGGGTCGCGGCCGATCGTGAAGGCGACGCGGTCCGCGCGCCAGAGCGATTGGGAGAGCGAGATCGGATCGTTCTCGGAGATGCCGTCGATCTTCGTGACGCAGACGACCGGGAGCGATTTCGGCTGCTGGAGCAGGCGCGCTTCCTCAGGTGCGGGCAGCCGCGCCTCGATGCGGGTGAAGAGGCGGACATAGTCCTTGATGCCGTAGGCGCGGTACATCGCCGTCGTCGTCTTGTGGAGCTTGCGCACGCGCTCGAGATCGGGGAAGCGCGCGAGCGAGTAATAGGAGCTGCCGAGCGAGACGAGCGCGTTGTTCGCTTTCGAGAGGCCGCGGCGATGGAAGACGGGATCGCCGGGCGCGATTTGCAGCGCGGTTGCGATTTCCCCTGTGGCCTGGATGGTTTCGTCGCGCAGGACCTCGTGGCCGGGATCGAAGCCCTGCTCGATCAGGTTGCGGGAGAAGCGGGTGCGCTGCGAGATCGCGTATTTGACGACGTTGCCGTGAACGAAGGTGCCGCGCCCCTGCTCGACGCGGACGAGGCCCTTGCTTTCCATCTGCGCGAGCGCCTGGCGGACGGTGAAGCGGCTGACGCCGAAGCGCGACATGAGCTCGGGCTCGGGCGGGAGCTGCGCGCCGGGGGCGATGCGGCCTGAGGAGATTTCCGCGGTCAGAACGTTTTCGATCTGATGCCAGAGGGCGTTGCCGGTCTTGCGGTCGAGGGTCATCCGGTGCTTGTAGCCCCGGGGCGGGCGCGGGGCAAACGAGGTCCGGACGTCCGGCGGTTCGGCCGAATCAGCCGAAGAGGAGCTGCGCTTTCGCGTGCGCGCCGGGTGGCGGGCGGCGGCCTCGCCGCCGCGTAAGCCGCGCAGCGCTTCGGGGGGTCTGGGGCCTCAAGGCCCCAGCAGGGTCCAGGGGCAGAGCCCCTGGCCCCTGGTCTCGATGATCCGATGATTTAAGAAGGGGGGATGGGTGCCGAGCGGATCGCGGTGATTTTTCATGTCCGGAGCGAGGCGGGGGCCGTGGAGGGCCGTGCCCGGGCGATTGCGATCGAGCAGAGCGTGGAGATGCCGCCCGAGGCGATCGCGGATGAGGCGATCCTGCGGGAAATCGTGGGCAGGGTGGAGGGGATCGAGGATCTTGGCGGCGGGATTTTCGAGGTCCGGATCGGGCTGGCGGCGGCGACGATCGGCGACG
>JASHRV010000043.1 GCA_030037175.1 Acetobacteraceae bacterium | reverse complement strand
CTGCTCGACCTAACCTCGGGAGCTGACCGATGCCTCGCGGAGCTGTCGACCGCCCATCTCGAGGAGTTACGGCGGCTTGGGCCAACTCTTGTAGCGATCCTCAACCTGCTCCACGAGAAGCCCGAGCGCTCTGTCGGCCGACATCGAGGAACGAACGCGTGAGTTGGTTCGTTCGCTGCTGCATCTCGGTCATTGGTCCCACCGATCGGCACGCGCTGGTTCTGCCGAAGGCGTTGCAAGCCATAGGACTGAGAATCGATCCGGAGGCGGGCTATCATTGTAGAAACTCCGCGAATTGCGGGCCACATCTACTGTCCCGCATCGAAACAGACATCGGCAACGGCGTGGCAAGATACTACACTTTTGAAAAACCCGGGCCGGCTGTTGATCTGCTTAACGGCAGAACGACACCCGCGCTGCTGGCGGTACTGCCCGGTAGACGCGGCAACGCATTGACCAAGGCGCGGTTGCGAAAGTGGCGTAAATTCACGGTGATGTATTCTCCAGCCGGCACAACGAGCCGGCGGGCCGTGCATGGGGAAGATGGAACCCAAATTCGGTTACAGGATGGGCCTGTTGGTGATAAGAATCCGAGCGGACCACAAAACAGGGCTGATCAGGCACAACCGGCGATTGCCGCGCCGCCCTCATCATGGCGATCACAAACTGCAACCGCTCCCATCGGTCCCGAGACTCTAATCAGGTCGTAACTGCGAGGTGTGACGGGGATGGAACTTCAGGAGATCCGCTATTTTCTCGCGCTGAGCAAGACACTCAACTTCACCAAAGCGGCGGAGGCATGCCATGTCAGCCAGCCTGCCCTGACGCGGGCGATCCGCAAAATGGAGGACGAACTCGGCGGTCTACTGTTCTCCCGCGAGCGGAACAACACCCATATGACCGAGCTTGGCCGACTGATAGAACCGTATCTGACCGATGCGGACGTGCGCACTCGGGAGGCAAAGCAGACCGCGGTGCGCTTCCTAAAGTTGGAGCAGGCGAATTTCGCACTCGGAGTCATGTGCACGGTCGCACCGGTGCAGTTCGTCAGCTTTTTGGGTCGTTTCAGGGCAGACAACCCGGGCGTCGAAGTCACGTTGCTGGAGGCCGTGCCGGATCGGCTCTGCGACCTCCTGGTGAAGGGCGAGCTGGATGTGGCGTTGATGGCTCGCCCGGATGGTTTTTCGGCGCCTTTTCATGCCTCGAAGCTTTATTCGGAGCGGTTCGTCATCGCCTGCTCAGCGGGCCACCGATTTGCCATGCAGGATGCCGTTCGCATGGCCGAGCTTGACGGGGAGTCCTACCTTTCCAGGATAAACTGCGAGTTCTTTGATGTGCTTACCGATACATGCGAGAAGAATGGCGCAAAGCTCGTGCAATCGTATCGAAGCGAGCGCGAGGACTGGATTCTGACGATGGTCGCCGCCGGAATGGGCGTTTGTTTTCTGCCTGAATATACGGCCGTCTTTCCCGGTGTCGTCGGCCGCCCCGTCGTGTCGCCTTCAGTCGAGCGCGATGTCTGCCTGGTCACCGTCGCCGGCCGTCGCTGGTCATCGCCGGTCAGGGCCTTCGTGCAGGCGGTGCGGCGTTATCCCTGGCCGGCGGGTTCGATCGTCCCAGTTACCGCTTAGCACGCGCGTGGGGAGCGCCCCATTCGGTGCGCATCCTGTCGATGGCTCGTCGGTCTTTCACCGAGGGCGGCGTATTCGTTAGGAGTGCGCTAGTCGCAAAGCCATGGAAGTTTGAATGAAGCAGCGAATCACGCGTGCTGCTCCCAGATCTCTTGGCGCGGCGCCACCTCCCGGTCCTTACGCAATCGTAGAATTCAGTATGACGTCGCCGTGCCCGCATCTATCGCGACGTCACTGGCGGCCGGCGCCGCCCGCCGCCCTTGGCCTGCGTCCCGACAGCGGCGATCTGGGCGATACCTCACATGTCTCGTGATGAACCGACCGCTCGGCAGCCTAAGGCTGGACTGCGGCCAGTGATCGAAAATGATGTGTAGGAAGCCTTACTGGAAAATCAGGTCGCCTTGGTCTTGCAGGGCGGCATTGCGCTCGGCGCCTATCAGGCAGGCGTGTACGAGTGCCCGCCGGAGACGAGCTATGCTCCCGCGTGGGTCGCGAGCATTTCAATCGACGCGATCAATGCGGCCATCATCGCCAGCAACGCTCCGTGCGTGCGCGTCGCCAAATTGCGAGCGTTCTGGCAAAGGATCTAGGAAAACTTTGCGGGTTGGCCAGATTTTCAGGTGGATGCGATTCGCGACGTTGCCCACCAAGTTGGATCTCTGACGGCACGACTCTTCGGCGCCCCCGGGTTCTTCAGTCCCAACCTCTATGGTGACTGGCTGCACGGCTGCGCAACTACCAGCTACTACGACACGGCAGATCAGGGGCCGACACTCGAGCATTTTGTGGGCTTCGAGAGGGGCAACGCCGGGAAAGTCCGCGCGAGCCTCGGAGCGGCGAACGTCGAGAGCGGCAACCTCGCCTATATCGACAATGCGCGCATGCACATTCGCCCGGAGCATGTCACGGCGAGCGGCGCATTTCCTCCAAGCTTCCCCGCCATTGAAATCGACGGTGTACGGTACTGGGATGACGGCCTTGTCTCGAACACACCCGTGCAATACGTGCTCGACACGGTACCGCGGCGCAGCACCATCGCCTTCCAGGTCGACCTCTTCCCGTCGTTCGGCCCGTTGCCACACACGTCGGAGGAGGTAGGCGGACGGGGAAAGGACATCCGCATCTCTACCCGCATCCGGGCCGGCACCGACGCTTTCGGCAAGAGGCATGACCTGTAACGCAAAATCGCCATGCTGCTCGAGAAGCTGCCGACCGGCCTCAAGGACGACGCCGTCGCCGAGAAGCTTCGGAAAGCATCCTGCCTGATCACGGTCGACATCATCCATCTGATCTTCCGGCCTCGGACGCAGCCTGGCTCGTCGAAGGATTATGATTTCCGCCGTGGCTCGGTGCTAGGGCACTGGCGTGCTGCCTTTAGCGACGCCAAGACGACGCTCGACGCGGCCCCATGGAAGCGGTCAGCGCCGGTCAACTTTGGCGTATGGTTCTTCGACGTCCTCAAGGACAACGCGCGCCGCTAACCCGCGATCTCCCCAGCACAGGAGCAGCACCCGTTCGATGGATACCTGGACCCTAGCTCCGACTGACTCGCCCCAGCTTCAGACTGCGTTCGCGATGCCGCTGCAAAGCCGATGACGTCTCGAGAGATTGCCCTCGGCAAGGCTGATTCGGCTGACAGGCGTTTCACTCTTCAACTTGGCCCGCGCGACGCCCATTGCAACGGCGGAGCCAGTTGGTCAGCTCGGCTGAACGCTGATCGGAGTTCCACGACTCTTTCACCTGAGCTCACAATGCGCGCATGGTCGGCTCTATAGACGGCGGCTATCGCTTCGATTACGAATAGGCATTTCACCTTGAACACCGTTCCAGCGCCCAATTGGCCAGCGCGCATCGGCGCGAAGCCATCTTAAGATGACACAATGAACACTGAACGCAACTCTCGTTGAAGGAAACTCCAATGAAGATCGGCCCGTTGTGCGGCGCATTGCTCGCGACTACCTCCATTACGCCTGTTGCATCCGCCGCAACGAGTCCGCGTTTCATGGCGGAAGCCAACGCACTGCTCGCGACGGAGGCTCATGAGTCGGGTCGAGCGGCCTATAGCCCTGGACAGGGCGTCTATTTCCCTCCCAGCGACCACGTGTTCATCGAGAGTGCTCTGGCGGTCAACTTCACGTACCGGCATGCGACTGTGACGCTACCGATATTCCGCGGTGTGTCTCCGCTCGCCGGTGATCAGTACTACATCGTGACGGAGGCCTCGGACTTCGACGTGGCGCGGCGAATGGGCATCAACTATGCGCCGAAACTATCGGACGCGATCGGCTCGCCCGGAGTGCAAGACGTGACGATGGTTGACGGGATAATCCACTTCAAGAGCAGCGTCGATTTCGCGCATACCTATAAAGTCGTACCTAGCCTACCGCCGAACTACTTTCCACCCAAGGTCGCCGATCCGCGTGGCGTCGCCGACGCTGGCTGGTCCCCCATCGTCGTATTGCCGAGCGGCCTCGTGCTCAATACGCAGATCGTGGACAATGGCAGCGGCGAGGATGTTCGCGTTGAGTCGATTGATATCCCGCACCGAATGGTAACGCTATCGATCGTTGACGGCGGGCAAGGTGGCAAGGAGTACTTTTACCATCTGGTGATGGACGCCTCTGCGGTGCTTCCATCTGTCCTGGAGAAAGGCATTTATACACCGCTACTTGCGAAAATCCCGGCCTTCGGGAAGTCTTTCCCGCAGGATGATTCGGCGCTGCTGGGTTTCTCTCCTGTGCTCAATGGTCGGACGGACGAGGGGTCGGGCCAGGATCAGGGATTTTCGACCGACCTAGCCAACGATATCGATCCCATCAATGTGTTTCCTTACGGTCCGGAGAACGACGATAACGCAACCACCAATAACTATAGCCCCCTCTGGGACGCTCATGTCAGCATGTGGACGGCCGCCGCATTCAAAGCCGGCAAGGTTCATCGCATTCTTTCAATAGATGACCAGAAGAAGCTCATTCAGGAGGGATATCTGACGAGCGCGTACATCAGCCCTCCTGGCCCCGGGAATCCCCTTGTCGGTGGCCTGCGTCCGTCGGATATAATCATTGATTGCCCGGTCGTCGCGCATCCCGACCTGCCGCCGCAGTAGCGGCATTCGTGGTGGTCCTGCCCATCCCGTTTTCGGGCAGGACCTACTGTCGGGCGACATGAAACGGGGTGTGATTCACTCTCGGTGCAAGATGTCGGGTCCCAGAGCGGTCAACATGCCTAACCTCCTGTTCAAACTTCTTTCCGGTTCACCTGCTGCGGCGCGTCATCGAATTGCCCAGCGGCCGCCTGTTTGTCGAGCACTTGCAGCGCCTTGCGCACGCAACAGCCCGTCGGCTTGCACCGAGGGTGAATCAGACCCGTCCAAGAGGCAGTCTGACACCCGCTTGCCCGCAAAAGTTCAGGATCGATCGGCCACCCGGCTCGATACTCGTCAAATCCCAAATGAGTTCAGTAGCCGATCGGGAATATACGAGGAGTATGTCTCGCTACACATAGCCATGCATTGACACGGCGGGCAGCCACACAGTCTGTCGAACGGCGGAAGTCGCCGTCGGCACGGCCACCGCCGTCCTGGCCAAGGCGTACCTCGCACCGGACAAGAACGCCTGTACCCCGCTGTCCGCGCCCGACTGGCGCGATCCCTTCGACGACAATTGGCCGGCGCCGATCGGCCACCCAGCCGGTCAGCAGACACGCATCGTCGAGAAGGCCGCGCACCGGCTGCTCGGCTGCCTCGTAGGCGGCGTCATGGGCCTTGCGCCCCTCACCGCATTGAAAGCGTGGCCCCGTAGGTGGCCTCCTCTGCATATTTGCCCCCTGACAAATATTGCGTCGAACTTACATGCGACTCCGGATCGATCCGGGCGGGTGGGTATGTCTCCAGGTCAACGGTCGGTGACACAGGTCCAGCGGGAGTGGCAAAATCTCGGTCTGTTAGGCTACGAGTGGAAGATCAGTCGATGGTTTGAGACGAACGTCCAGGACTACAGGTTGAATGGTTGCAACGCTGTGAGCTCCTCGGGGCGACCACCTCATACGCTTGCTGCTGAAAGGACTGATCCTCCGGGCGTCCCCACATGCAGACCAGAATTTTTCCACTCCCGCGGTAAGCCTCCTCGAGATGCGGATAGCCGCTCATGATGAAATGGTCGATACCGAGCGCCATATATTCTCGCATCCGCGCGGCGACCGTCTCGGCATCGCCGACCAGCGCCGTTCCCGCGCCGCCACGTACGAGGCCGACACCGGCCCAGAGGTTCGGGCTGACCTCTAGCCTCTCGCGCCCGCCGCCGTGGAGTGCCGCCATGCGCTTCTGGCCGACGGAATCCATCCGCGCGAAGACTGCCTGCGCTGCGTCGACAGAAGCGACATCGACATAGCGAATCAAGTCTTCGGCAGCGCGCCAGGCTTCCGCTTCGGTCTCACGCACGATCACGTGCAGGCGGATGCCGAAGCTGACCCGCCTGCCATGGCGCGAAGCGGCCGCGGCCACCCGCGCGAGCTTCCCGGCGACATCGGCGGGAGGCTCGCCCCAGGTGAGGTAGGTATCCACCAGCGCCGCCGCGACCTCAATGCCGGCATCGGAGGAACCGCCGAAATAGAGCGGTGGGTGGGGGCTCTGCACCGGCGGGAACATCAGCCGGCCATCCTCGATGCGAATATGCGTCCCTTCGTAGCGGACGCGCTCACCGATCATCAATTTCTTCCAGGCCTCGAGGAATTCGCGCGTGACCTCGTAGCGGGCGTCGTGGGAGAGAAAGAGGCCATCGCCCGCGTTCTCGACGGGATCGCCGCCAGTCACGATGTTGATCATGAGCCGCCCGCCCGAGATGCGATCGAGGGTGGCGGCCATGCGCGCCGCAAGCGAGGGTGGCACGAGGCCGGGGCGGAAGGCGACGAGGAAGCGAAGCCTGCGGGTGAGCGGCGTGAGCGCCGAGGCGATCACCCAGGAATCCTCGCAAGAGCGTCCGGTCGGCAGCAGCACGCCATAGTAGCCGAGCCGGTCCGCCGCGCCCGCGATCTGCTCGAGATAAGAGAGATCGACGGCACGGCTGCCTTCTGCTGTCGCCAGATGGCGTCCGTCGCCATGGGTCGGCAGGAACCAGAGAACGCGCGCTTCGGCGGCAGGGGGGATGCTCATGGCTCAACCTTCCAGCCCGGCCTCCCGGCCGGCGATATGCGGCCGGGCGAGGCGCGAAGCGGGCAGGAGCGGTACCAGCGTGGCGGCAGC
>JASHRV010000347.1 GCA_030037175.1 Acetobacteraceae bacterium | reverse complement strand
GGCGGCGATGCAGCAGATAACGAAGCTGAATACCCTCTTCGCCGCGGAGATGGCGACCACCAGCGATCCGAAGATCCAGGAGGCGATCTACGCGGACTTTCAGAAGAAATACATGAGCGCCATCAGCGCGCAGGGGCTCAGCACGAGCACCTATCTCCAGGTCATCACCGCCGCCGCGAAAGACCCCGGCCTCTCGCAGGCGCTGAACGCATCTGCCGGCGCCGGCGCGCCGATTCCGGCGCCGCCCTAGAGCGGATCGCGATCGGCCGGGATCGGCTGATCGCGTGAATCTGCTCGGCAAAACAATGAGCGAGAGCGGTTTGCGTGAGCCGGAGCGAAGGGAAAACGCTCTCGAGCAGAGGCGCTGTGGCCGAAGATCTGTACGATCTGGCCCGTAAACATGTTTCGGTCAGAGTTAATATGTTGAAATTAAATTATATTTTTCGTGAGGCTGGGAATGGGCCGCGGCCCGGATCGGCCACAGAATGATGAGTTATGATAGCTTGTTAAAGTAAATTATGAGGAGATAGCTTCTTTTTCTGAAGAAAAAGAAGCTTTTTTCCGTTCTCCGGGGGCTCGTCGCACTTCGGGACTCCGACCGAAAGGATGGGAGTTTTCCGGGTCTCTTTTTCAAAAGAGAACAACCTTCGTGACTCATCGGCGGGCTTCGTTAAGCTCGCCCGCAATCGCAGAAACGGGAGGAACGGGCATGGCGATCGAAATCGTCGCCCCGGCGATGCGCGCGCTGATCGCGGAAGACGCGCCGGTCGAGAAACTCTGCACCGGCTTCATCTTCACCGAGGGGCCGATCTGGAACCCGAAGGAATCCTGCCTCTATTTCAGCGATATGCCCGGGGATGTGCGCCGCCGTTGGAGCGCGGCCGAGGGGGTCATCGAAGTTCGCCGCCCCAGCAACAAATGCAACGGCATGACCTATGACGGCGCCGGCAACCTCCATGTCTGCGAGCACGCGACGAGCCGCGTCGTTCGCGAGACGGCCGCGGGCAAGACGGAGGTCGTCGCCTCGCACTGGCAGGGGCGGGCGCTGAACAGCCCGAACGATGTCGTCATCCGCTCCGACGACGCGGTCTATTTCTCCGATCCCACCTATGGGCGGATGCCGGGCTTCGGCGTGGAACGCCCGCAGGAGCTCGACTTTCAGGGCGTCTTCCGGGTCGCGCCCGACGGCACGCTGCATTGCGAGGCGAGCGATTTCGGCCAGCCGAACGGGCTTTGCTTCTCGCCCGGCGAGGGGCTGCTCTACGTCAATGACAGCGCGCGGGCGCATATCCGCGTCTTCGACGTTGCCGCCGACGGCGCGCTTTCCGCCAGCCGGATGTTCGCCTCCGACATCGGCGACGGCACGCTCGAAGGCGGGCTCGTGGACGGCATGAAATGCGACGCGGAGGGCAATATCTATGTCACCGGCCCGCGCGGCATCTGGGTGTTCGATCCCGCCGGGCGGCATCTCGGCATCATCGGGATGCCCGAGCATGCCGGCAACCTGAACTGGGGCGGGCCCGGCTGGGACGCGCTCTATTGCGCCTGCTCGACATCGATCTACCGGGTGCCGATGAAGGTGCGCGGCAATCGGGTCGCCTACATGCAGATGCGTTGAGGGAGGAGTCCGATGGCCACGCTGAAGCTCGATGCGCACACCACCGCGATGATCATCCAGGACCTGCAGAACGACGTCATCATCGAGGGCGGAGCCTTCGCGTCTTCCGGCGCGCCGGCGCACGCGAAGAAGCAGAACATCGTCGCGAACGTCGCCGCTCTCGCCGCCGCGATGCGCCGCGCCGGCGGCCGCGTGATCCACGTGCACTACATCGTCGAGCCCGGCGCGCCGGGACTCAAGCTGAACGCGCCGCTCTTCCAGGGGATCAGGGACGGCAATGCGGTGGTGCGCGGCAGCTGGGGCGCGGCACCGGTGGCCGGGCTGGAGCCGCAGCCGGGAGACAATGTGGTCGAGAAGATGCGCATGAACGCCTTCCACGGCACGAATCTGGACACGCTTCTGCGCGGCTTCGGGATCGAGACCGTGGTGGTGACGGGTGCCTGGACCAATTTCTCGATCGAGCATACGGCGCGGCACGGCGCCGATGCCGGCTACCGGATGGTGGTGGCGACGGACGGCACTTCGACCATCGATGACGAATGGCAGAAGGCTGCGCTCAATTTCGCGCTCGTGCAGATCGCCGAGCGGGCGAGCTGCGAGGAGATTGCGGACGCGCTCGGTCAGGGGAAGGGTTGAAAGGGAGAGGCTTCGGTTTCTTCTTTTTCTGAAGAAAAAGAAGCTTTTTTCCGTTCTCCGGGGGCTTGCCGCATCTCGGGACTCCGAACGACGGTCGGAGTCCCGAGACAGTGCCGGATCCGGAAAACAGAAAAAAGTTCTTTGGTTCTTTCTTTCAAGAAAGAACACTCTTCATGACCGGTCGCACGAGGGTTGAGATGACAGTCCGCTTCAGCGTCCGCCTGCTGGCGGCGTTCCTGGTGAGCCTGCTGTGGCTCGCCGTGCCGGCCGCCGCGCAGGAGAGCGCGCAGGCCCATCCCTCGCCCGCCGAGCATGCGCCCGCGCTGCCTGCGCTGCCGCCCACCGCGGTCACCCATCATGGGCTCGGCCTGCCCGGCCGCACGCTTCACTTCACCGCGACGGCCGGGGCCATCGTGCTGCGCAACGATGCCGGCACGCCCGAGGCGGATATCGCCTACATCGCCTATACGCTCGACGGCGCCGACGCGAAGACCCGGCCCGTCACCTTCGTCTTCAACGGCGGGCCCGGCGAGGCTTCCGCCTGGCTTCAGCTCGGCAATGTCGGCCCCTGGCGGATCCGCATGCCCCAGCCGGGCGATGCCGACGCGGGCATTCCCTCCGCCGCGCCCGCGCTCCTGCCCAACGCCGATACCTGGCTCGACTTCACGGACCTCGTCTTCATCGACCCGGCCGGCACCGGCTACAGCCGCATCGTCTCCCGCGATCCGGCGGTGCAGAAGCGGCTCTGGTCGGTGCGGGGCGATATCGACTCTCTTGCCGAGACCATCCGGCGCTGGCTCGAGGCCTCGGGCCGGATCCAATCCCCGAAATTTCTGCTTGGCGAGAGCTATGGCGGCTTTCGGGTGCCGCGCCTTGCCCGCACGCTGGCGGCGGACCAGGGCATCGGCATGAGCGGGCTGATCATGGTCTCCCCGGCCCTCGATTTCGGCGGCAGCGATGCCTTCGACCCGCTCTACTGGGTGGAGCGGCTGCCGACCCTGGTCGCGGTCGCGCGCGCGAAGGCGGGCCCGGTGACGCGCGCCGACCTCGCCGACGCGGAGGCCTATGCCACCGGCGACTTCCTCCGCGACCAGCTCGCCGGCCCGCGCGATGCCGCCGCGCTCAGCCGCATGGCCGCGCGTGTCGCTCAGCTCACCGGGCTCGATCCCGCGCTGGTGCTGCGGGAGGACGGCAGCATCAACATCCGCACCTTCGTTCGCGAGACGGCGCCCGGGCGCATCGCCAGCGTCTACGACGCCACCATCACCGACCCGGCCGCCTTCCCCGCCAATCCCTATGCGCGTGAGCCGGACCCGATCCTCGACCGCCTCACCGCGCCCTTCACGAGCGCGATGCTCGTGCTCTACGCGCAGCATCTGCACTGGCGGCCCGACTCCCTCTATCGGCTCTCCAACACGGAGGTCACGGACCACTGGGATTTCGGGCACGATCTGGCTCCGCCGCAATCCGTCACGGCGCTGCGCGAGGACCTCGCCCTCGACCCGAAGCTTCGCGTGCTGATCGGGCACGGGCTCTTCGATCTCGTCACCCCCTATTTCAGGACCGCGCTGATCCTCGCCCATCTGCCCGAGATCGGCCCGCCCGACCGGGTCCGGCTGGCCACGTTCGAGGGCGGGCACATGTTCTACAGCCGCGACGCCTCCCGCGCCGCTTTCCGCGCGGATGCCGAGGCGCTGATCGCCGGGCCGTGACGGCGCCGGTGACCGCTCTCTGATCGCGCCGCAGCGTCGGGAAATATTACAGATTTAAGTCCGCTTGGGGCCGCGGTTTCTCTATTTTTTAAAATTATCCATATATTACAACATATTGCCAGTTTGGTACGCAAATTGCTCCGATTCCTTCAAACCCGCCACGTCCGGCGTGCGGCTCAAGGAAAAGGAGAGGTCTCAAATGATGCGAAAAATCCTGGTTGCCGCGGCAGCCCCCCTCCTGCTCGGCACCGTCGCCGCCCATGCCGACGTGGTCGATGTGACGGGCAGCTACACGCTTTCCGACACGATGACGCTCGGCAATGCGCCGTCGCTCGGCCATGTCGTGAGCGATCCCTTCAGCGAGGATCTGACCGTCGGCGCCTCGCCGACATCGGCGACGAGGTTCTTCAGCGTCTCGCCCGCGGGGTCATGCGGCCGGAATTGCGGCCGCGGGGATACGGCGAGCGGGACCATCACCGTCGATTTCAGCATCAACACGCCGGACGGCACGCAGAAGATCAGCGACACCGCCGCCTACACCGCCGACTACAAGAACGATACCGATTCGGTCGTCTGGACCACGAATGACCTCGTGGTCGCTTATTCGAGCCTCCTGAACCTCGATATCACGCTCGGCAACGCGCAGGACTGGACGATCTATCCGACGATCAGCTTCGACCTCGTCGATGCGCCGCCTCCGACGACGGACACGCCTGAGCCCGGCTCCTTCGCCCTTCTCGGCACGGGCCTGCTCGGCCTCTTCGGCGTCACGCGCCTGCGCCGCAAGGCCGTCTAGCGGGGGTTGAAAAAAGGCCAGGGGCTTTGCCCCTGGCAAGGGGCTCTGCCCCTTGCATCCCCGGCAAAGGCGGAGCCTTTGCAATCCATTTGATTTAAAAGTTGGGGGGTCCAGGGTCCCTGACCCTGGCGGGGGTCGGGCTCCCAACGCGCAATGCGCGTTGGGGACCCGTCCAGGGGGCAGAGCCCCCCGGCCGGTTGCTTCCGTCCGCCGCGTTTGGGAGAAACGCCCCACTCTTCCGAGTGAACGCGCGCGCCCGATGGATCTTTTCTTCCACAACAGCCTGACCCGGCGGCGGGAGCTTTTCGTCCCGCTCGATCCCGCCAATGTCCGCATCTATGTCTGCGGCCCGACCGTCTATGACCTCGCCCATCTCGGCAATGCGCGGCCTGTCGTCGTTTTTGACAGTCTGGTCCGGCTGCTGCGGCGCGTTTTCCCGCGCGTGACGTATGTTCGCAACATCACCGACGTCGAGGACAAGATCATCGCCCGTGCCGCCGAGACGGGCGAGGCGATCGCCGATCTCAC
The DNA here is from genome assembly GCA_030037175.1 of Acetobacteraceae bacterium. Taxonomy (GTDB): domain Bacteria; phylum Pseudomonadota; class Alphaproteobacteria; order Acetobacterales; family Acetobacteraceae; genus JAKAWQ01. The sequence continues at coordinate 961 of JASHRV010000347.1, read as the reverse complement.
CGCCCGCACTGCGCGCGAGTTCCACGAGGACATGGCAGCACTCGGCGCGCTTGCGCCCGATATCGAGCCGCGCGCCACGCTGCATATCGCCGAGATGATCGCGCTGATCGAGCGCCTGATCGAAGGCGGCCATGCCTATGTCGCGGCGGGACCCGAGGGGCGGCACGTGCTTTTCGCGGTCGGGAGCTTTGCGGAGTATGGCCGTCTCTCCGGCCGCTCGCGCGAGGACATGATCGCCGGCGCCCGGGTCGAGATCGCGCCCTACAAGCGCGATCCGGCCGATTTCGTGCTCTGGAAGCCCTCCGGGCCCGATCAGCCCGGCTGGGAGAGCCCCTGGGGCCGCGGCCGGCCGGGCTGGCATATCGAGTGCAGCGCGATGTCCTGGCGCCATCTCGGCACCGATTTCGACATCCATGGCGGCGGCTCGGACCTGCTCTTTCCGCACCATGAGAACGAGATCGCGCAGAGCTGCTGCGCCTTTCCCGGCAGCCATTTCGCGCGCGTCTGGCTGCATAACGGCATGCTCCGGGTGAACGGGCAGAAGATGGCCAAAAGCCTCGGCAATTTCCTCACCGTGCGCGATGTGCTGGCGGAGGCGCCGGGGGAGGCGGTGCGGCTTCTTCTGCTCAAGACGCATTACCGGGCGGAGCTCGATTTTTCCCTGGGCGCGCTCGCCGAGGCGCGGAAGGAGCTCGACCGGTTCTACCGCGCGCTCGCCCGCCATCCGGCGCGGGCGGAGGGAGCGGCCGTTCCCGGACCGGTCATGGAAGCGCTCGCGGATGATCTCAACACGCCGGCGGCGATCGCGGCGCTGCACGCGCTCGCGGACGGCGCGCTCGCCGGGGATGAGGGCGCCGCTGCCGGCCTGGCAGCCGCCGGGCCATTGCTCGGCCTGCTCGGCGCCGATCCCGCGGCCTGGTTCCAGGGCGGTGCCGAGGCCGGCACCGATGCGCCCGCGAAC
>JASHRV010000042.1 GCA_030037175.1 Acetobacteraceae bacterium | reverse complement strand
CCAGTCCGCGATGTGCAGCAGCGCGCCGCGGTCTCCGAGCAGGGCCGCGCGGCAGAAGAGCGCCATGGCGCGCGGCGGATCGGCCGGCACACCGATGCCGAGCTCGAGCCGGCTCGCCAGCGCAACGAGCGCCTCTTCGCTGCCGGACGCGGCCGCGCTCTCGAGCCGGCTTCCCCCGCCTGCCAGCGCCGGCGGCGGCATGCAGGCGAGCAGCGAGGCGAGAAGTGCTGCGCGGGTCAGGGCAGCACGCACATTGCGTCCCCATCCGTTTTTTCCCTCTCGCCCAGCCGGTAGCGCGCGATCTTCTCCTGCAGCGCGCGGCGCGAGAGGCCGAGTGCCGCGGCCGCGCGCGTGCGGTTGCCGCCGTTCGCCCTCAGCGCCTCCATGATCGCGACCGCCTCGTGATGGCGCATCGTCTGGCGCAGCCCCTCCGGCCGTGCCTCCGACCGGCCGGCGGCGCCGCGGCCCGCGAGCACCTCCGCGGGAAGCTCCTTCACGTCGATCGCCGCTCCCGGCGCGCAGAGAATGACGGCCCGCTCGACGATGTTCTTGAGCTCGCGCACATTGCCCGGAAAGCTGTAGCGGCCGAGCGCGTCCCGTGCGGCGGGTGTGAAGCCGCGGATATCCTTGGCATGGGCATCCTTCATCGCGGCCACGAAATGCCGGGCGAGCAGCACGATGTCTTCCGCCCGCTCGCGGAGCGGCGGCAGGATGATGGGAAAAGCGGCGATGCGATAATAGAGATCCTCGCGGAACCGCCCCTCCGCGACGCGGGCGCGCAGATCGACATTCGTTGCGGTCACGATTCGGGCATCGGATCTTTTGCCCGCCACCGCGCCGAGAGGGCGCACCTCCCCGTCCTGGAGGATCCTGAGCAGCTTGGTTTGCAGCTCGGCCGGCATGTCGCCGATCTCATCGAGAAAAAGCGTGCCCCCGGCGGCGATGTCGAAGAGGCCCTTCTTGTCGTTCTGGGCGCCGGTGAAGGCGCCCTTGCGGTATCCGAAAAGCTCGCTTTCCAGAAGATGGGCGGGCAGCGCGGCACAGTTCTGCGCCACGAACGGCCCCTTGCGGCGCGGGCTTGCGGTATGCAGGAGGCGCGCGATCGCCTCCTTTCCGGTCCCGGTCTCGCCGAGAACGAGAACCGGGATGGCGCTGTCCACGACCTTGCCGACGAGGGAAAGCACGGCCTCCATGGCCGGGCTTCTCGTCACCACGCCGCTCGCATCGGAGGCGGCGGTGACCGCTTCCTGCCTCAGGCGCAGATTCTCCCGGCGCAGATTGCCGTTGATCTCGGCGAGCTCGTCGACGAGCGCCTGGTTCCGCTCGATCAGCTGATTGGTCGCGATGATCACGGCCGCCTGATAGGCGAACGCCTCCAGCATCGGCACCATCGTCTCGAGCGCGGCGCGTGCGAGCGGCCGGCCGGCGGCGTCGGAGAGATCGCAGAGCTCGAGCACGCCGATCGTTTTCTCTTCGTTGCTGCGCAGCGGACAGGCGATCAGCGAGCCCGTCTGGCGGCCGGCCGAGCGGTCGCGCGCGCGGATGGCGCGCCCGTCGAATCCGTGCATGATCGCAACGTTCTCGATCACGGCCGGGTGGCCGGTGAAGGCGCACCAGGTCCGCGGATCGTTCATGTCCGGCTCGCGGTCGGGGTAGAGCGGCAGGCTTGCCGGCCCGGCCTCGGCCATTCCCCGCGGCCGTCCCGCAACCGGAACGAGGCACTGGCCGCTGAGATCGAGCGCATAGAGCAGGCCGCCGCCCGCGCCCGCGATCCGGCAGGCCGCGGCGAGGCATTTCTCGGCGAGCAGCCTTCGGTCCCGCTCCGCCGCCATGCCGCTCACCAGGGCGAAGAGCTCGGCCGCCGCTTCCGGCGCGCTTCCCCCCGCTGCCGCGAGTGTCGTCACGCCGGTCTGCCGCCCGCGGACGCGGCGGGGGGATGCAATGCCGTCCCCCCGCCTCTCGGCTTCACGCCTTGTCGAGCTTGCCGGTGAGGGAAAGGGTGAAGTCGGCGCCCATATATTTGAAGTGCGGCTGCACCATCAGCGAGACGCGGTACCAGCCCGGCTCGCCCTCCACGTCGGAAACCTCGATCGATGCCTTGCGGAGCGGGCGGCGGCTGCGCACATCCGCCGAAGGGTTCTCCTGGTCCGAGACATATTGGCGGATCCAGTTGCTGAGCTCCGTCTGCAGCTCGCCCGACGACTTCCAGCTGCCGATGTTCTCCCGCTGCAGCACCTTGATGTAGTGCGCGAGGCGGTCGATGATGAACATGTAGGGAAGCTGCGTGCCGAGCTTGTAGTTGAGCTCCGCCTGCTTGGCTTCGGGGTTGTTGCCGAAATATTTCGGGCGCTGGGCGGAATTGGCCGAGAAGAAGGCGGCATTGTCGCTGCCCTTGCGCATGGTGAGCGCGATGAAGCCCTGCTCGGCGAGCTCGTACTCCCGCCGGTCAGAGATGAGAGTTTCGGTCGGGATCTTCGTCTCGGTCTGGCCCATCGCCTCGAAATGATGGAGCGGCAGATCCTCGACCGCGCCGCCGCTCTGCGGGCCGATGATGTTCGGCGCCCAGCGATACTTGGCGAAGCTGTCGTTGAGCCGGCTCGCGAAGGCGAAGGACGCGTTACCCCAGAGGTAATTCTCGGTGCTGCCTTCCGGCCGCTCCTCGAAGTCGAACGCCTTCACCGGGACCGTGTCCTTGCCGTAGGGCAGGCGCAGCAGGAAGCGCGGCAGGGTGAGCCCCATGTAGCGGCTGTCCTCGCTCTGGCGGAACGAGTTCCATTTCGCGTATTTCGGCCCTTCGAAGATCGCCTGCATGTCCTTGAGGTTGGGCAGCTCCTCGAACTTCTCGACGCCGAAGAACGAAGGTGCCACGGAGGCGATAGTGGGCGCGTGGGCCATCGCGCTCACGGCGGACATGTCCTGCATCAGCGCGACATCCTGCGCGCCTGGCCCGAATTCGTAGTTGGTGATCACGGCGGCGAAGGGCTGTCCGCCGAACTGGCCGTACTCGTCCACATAGACATGCTTGTAGAGGCCGGACTTGACGATCTCCGGCGCGTCCTCGAAGTCGGCGAGCAGATCCTCCTTCGAGACGTTGAGCATCTCGATCTTGATGTTCTGGCGGAAATCCGTCTTGTCGACGAGGAATTTCAGGCTCCGCCAGCCCGATTCCAGGGCCTGGAACTCGGGATGGTGCAGCACCTCGTTGAGCTGCGCGGTGAGCGTGCCGTCGATCGCGGCGATCATCCGGTCGACCGCGCCCGCCTGCACCTTTTCCCCCGCATGCATCGGCTTGACGAGCTCGGCGAGGAAGGCGGCCACGCCGCGGCGCGCCTCGTCGTAGCCTTCGTCGCGCGGCGTGATCTTCGTCTCCAGCAGAACCTGATCGAGGAGCGACGGGGCCTCCGCCGCTTCGCTCGCGCCCGCGCCCGGTTGCGCGCTTGTCTCGGACATGATGATGCTCCTTCGCGGTCAGCGTCTTCGTCAGGCGCTGGGGGTTGTGATTTCCTGCTCGAGCTTCTGGCGCAGATCGCCGTCCGCCAGGATGCGCTCGATCGCCTTGCGGAAATTCGGCAGGTTGCCGAGCGGTCCCTTGAGCGAGACGAGCGCGGTGCGAAGCTCGAGAAGCTTCTGCATCTCCGGGATCTGGGAGGCGATCGCCTCGGGCTCGAGGTCCTTGAGCGTGCCGATCTTGAGATTGACGGGCAGATCGCCCGCGTCCGGGTCGTCCGCGAGCCGGTTCTTCACCTTGAGATCGAGGCTCAGATTTTCCCCGCGCATGACATCGTTGAAGCTGTCCTTGGTCAGCTCCGCGCGACGCCGCTCGCCGAGCGGGGTCTCGTCCGCGCGCCGGGTGAAGTCGCCGACCACGAGCAGCTTGTGCGGCAGCTCGACTTCCTCGCGCGCATCGCCGGTCGCCGGCATGTAGCGGATATTCACTCTCTCCTTGGGGGCCACCGATGACTCCTGCGCCATGTCGTTTCTCCTTTTCGGTGATCAGGGTTGGGCTGGTTTCGCCGTCTCGGCCGCGCGCGGCGGATCGGCCCGCGCGAGGCGCGCGAACGAGGCGCGCGCGAGCGCGGCCCGTTCTTCGTCCGGAACGATGCCGGCGATCTCCGGGGCGGCGGCGCAGGCGTGCAGCAGCGATGCCGCCTCCGCCGCGAGCATGGGCTCCCACGCCTCGAGCCCGTGCGCATCGATCAGCGATGCCAGATGCTGCAGCAGGGGCAGGGCGACGACGGCCTGTCCGCTTTCGAGAGAGAGCCGCGCCGCGCCGAGGCGCCAGAGGAAGCGGGCCCGGCCGCTCGGCGCCGCCGCAGCCCCTTCGCTGAGCAGCGCGAGCGCCGCGCGCGCCTCGCCCGTGGCCACTCGGCGCCGCGCCTCGGCGAGTGCTGCGTCCCAGGGCGCCTCCGCCGCGAGGATCTCGCTTTTGCCCGACTCCGTGGGGATATTCGCGGGGATAATCGTCGCGATCCAGGCGCGCGTCGCGCCGTCCGCGAAGGGCGTGCCGTCCGCGAAGGCCAGCGCGGCAATCCCGGGCAGGCGCCGGAGCAGGGCAGCGACGCCTTCGCCGATCGCGCGGGCGCAGTCCGCGTAGGCGGGGCCGAGCGCGCCGAGGGCGATGGCCGCCCGGCGCTGGCCGTCGAGCCAAAAGAGTCCGGAGCCGGAACAGAATCGCTCGAGCGCGCGCACGAGCTCCTGCTGCTCGCCGGCGCGCGCGAGCGCATCGAGCTCCGCAAGGCGCGTCTCCGGCGGCGGAAGAAGCTCGGTCCGTCCGTCTTGTGCGGGGGGCAGCTCGTCCACGCCGAGCCATGTCACGGCGCGGAGCAGCCGGAAGGATCTTGCCTCGGCGAGATTGGCTTCCATCACCGCGAGCGCTGCGGTCCGCACGCTTTCCTGCAGCGCCGCGAAAATGCGCGCGGGATCGGAAGCGGCGATCTCGATCGGCGGCACGGAGGCGGCCGCTGCGGGCGTGCCTGTCGGCCGCGCCAGGGCGGGCGCTAGCGCGGGCGCCGGGGCGGGTTGCGCCGCGGGAGTGGATGCCGCGGGAGGGGGTGCTGCGGGAGGGGGTGCCGGCGGCTCGTTTCTCGCCTCGCTCGCGCGCCGCTCCTCCGCGGCGAGGCTGCGGAGCTTGCGCAAGAGCTCGCCGAGCGCGGCATCCTGCCCGGGCAGCTTTTCGCGCAGCAAACCGTCCAGCGCCTCGAGCTCCTCGAGCGCCGCGCCCGCCGCGCCGCTTTCCGAAGCAGGGCTCTCCGGCGCCGGGCTCTCGGGCAGCGCGCGCGCCGCCCGCCCGGCGAGCCATTCGAAGGCCGCCGCGCGTGCGCGCGGCCGCTTGGGAAAGAGCGTGTCCCAGAATTTCTCCACGCTCTCTCTCAGGATCGCGAGACCGACGGCAAGCCCGCCCGCCCCCTCGGTCTGGACGAGGGCGAGGGCGAGCCATGTCGCAACCGAGAGATCTTTTGAGCGGGTCGCGAGAATTTCCTGCGACGACCGCGCAACCTCCGGCCAGGATACCGAAGCCGGGCCGCTGCGCTCGAGCTTGCCGATCTCGGCCGCGAGCGCCTCATAGTCCGGCGCATAGCGGAACGAAGCGGGGTCCGGCGCGTCGGCTGCGAGCGGCGCCGTCGCCCGCGCGATGCGCGCATCCTCTAGA
>JASHRV010000346.1 GCA_030037175.1 Acetobacteraceae bacterium | reverse complement strand
GAGATCCGCATCCGGCTCAGGGCTGAGATCGGCGGAGAGCGCGGCATAGGCGACATTGGCGCTGCCGGTCGCCGGGTCCTCGACGATCATGCCGTGATCGGCGAACACGCGGGCATGGACGTTCGTTCCTTCGCGGGCGGAGACATGGATCGCGCCTGCGCCCTCGATCGGCAGATGGGAGGCGAAGGCCGAAGAAGCGGGGCGGCATTTTGCGAGCGCCGCACGGCTTCGAAGCTCGACGAAGAGAAAGGGCAGGCCGACCGAGGCGATCATCGGCGGGTGAGGTTCCGAGGCGATGTCCGTCGCGGCGAGGCCCAAGCATTCCGCGGCGATTTCGGCGGCCACGCCCGATCCGCGGAAAAGCGGCTGCGGCGCCGTCAGCCGCGCGCCGATGATGGCCCCGTTCTGCTTGAGGATCGCGATCGGAACGAGGCCGGCCTTTTCCTCGAAGAGGAGGGACTCGCCCGCCGGGCGGCCGAACAGCGTTCCGAGCCCCGCCACGACGAAGCCCGTGCCGACATTCGGATGGCCCGCGAACGGAAGCTCCTTGACCGGGGTGAAGATCCGCACCTGCGCGGTGTGACGCGCATCGGCGGGCGGCAGGAGGAAGGTGGTTTCGGAATAGTTGAACTCGGTCGCGATGGCCTGCATCTCGGCGTCCGCGAGGCCGCGCGCATCGAGCACCACGGCGAGCGGATTGCCGCCGAAGGCACGGTCCGTGAAGACATCGAGCGTGACATAGTCCACGCTCACCGTTTCGTTCGTCGTCATTCTGCTATCCACCCCAGGCAAGAGGAACGAGCGCCAGCACGAGCAGGGCCGCCATCGCGCCGTTGAAGAGGCGGAAATGGCGCTCGCTCTTGAGGAACGCGCCGGCCCCGCGCCCGAGCGCCGCCCAGCCGAGCAGCGTGGGCAGGCAGATAAGCGCGAAGGCAGCGGCGATCAGCGCGATGTCGATCCAGACCATGCCGTGCGCCCGGCCATTGCCGTGGGCCCCTCCGTTGCCACGCGCATAGAGCGCGATCGCAGCGACCGCGATCACCCACGCCTTCGGGTTGACCCATTGGAAGAGGGCGGCTTCGAAAAACCGGAGCGGCCGGGCCCCGGCACGCGGGGCTTCGTGGGGCGCGCCGGCGGTTGCGATGCGCCAGGCGATCCAGAGCATGAGAAAGGCGCCGAGAATCTCGAGCCCGAGATGGATCATCGGCGAGGCGAGGATGAGCGCGCCGATGCCGATGCCAACCAGCGCCAGCATCGCCGGAAAGCCGAGCGTGATGCCGAGCACGTGCGGCAGGGTCCGCCGCATGCCGTAGCGCGCCGCCGAGGCCATCACCATCACGTTGTTCGGCCCCGGCGTGGCGGACATCGCGAAGCAGAAGAGGACGAGGCTGAGGAGGCTCGGGATCATGCGCGTGCCCCGGCGGAAAGGCTGGCGGCGGCGGGCACGGTGAATTGCGTTACCGCCGGCGTCCCGATAGCGTTACCATGATCTTTCATGGGAACCGATAACAGCACCGAGCGCGTTATTCAACACCTGCGCGGCCTGGTTGCCGGGCAGGCGGGTGGCGCGCGGCTGCCTTCGGTGCGCGCGCTGATGCGCACGCTGCGCGCCGGGCCGGTGACGATCGAGGCCGCGCTGCGGCGGCTGGATCACGAGGGGCTGATCGAGGCGCGGCCCGGCCAGGGCACCTTCGTTGCCGCGCCGCGAGCGGTCGCGAAAAACCCAAATGCTGCCGATCTCGACTGGCAGACGCTCGCACTCGGCCCTGCGCGGGCCGCCGCCGGTCCGCTCGCCGGGCTCGCGCTGATGCCGACGCCGGGCGCGCTCGCCCTCAATGCCGGCTATCTGCCCGATGCGCTGCAGGCGAGCGAGCTGCTCAGCGCAGCGGCTTCGCGCGCCCTTCGCCGCCCCGGCCTCTGGGGACGGTGCGCGCCCGAAGGGCTCGATGCGCTGCGCGGCTGGTTTGCCGCCGCGTCTGGTTCGTTCCTGGCGCACGAGATCACCATCTGCCCCGGCACACAGTCGGCGCTGGCCGCCGCCTTCCGCGCGCTTGCCGCGCCCGGCGATCCGGTGCTGGTGGAGAGCCCAACCTATGTGGGCGCGCTCGCCGCGGCACGCGCGGCGGGGCTTCGCCTGGTGCCGGTGCCGATCGACGCGGACGGGCTGCGTCCGGACCTGCTCGCCGAGGCATTCCGCGCGAGCGGGGCGCGCCTCGTTTATTGCCAGCCGACCTATGCCAACCCCACGGGCGCGGTGCTGGCGGAGGAGCGGCGCGCCGTGCTCCTCGAGATCGCGCGCCGTGCGCAGGCCTTCGTGATCGAGGATGACTGGGCGCGGGATTTTCCGCTCGATGGCACGGCCGCACCCGCTCCGCTCGCCGCGCGCGATCAGGGCGGGCATGTAATCTATGTCCGCTCGCTCACGAAATGCGCGGCACCGGGCTTCAGAATCGGTGCCATCGCGGCGCGCGGCGCGGCGCTCGCCCGGCTGCGCGCGACGCGCCTGATCGATGATTTCTTCGTCCCCGGCCTGCTTCAGGAAACCGCGGTGCAGCTGCTCACCGCGCCCTCCTGGCCGCGGCATCTGCGGACGTTGCGCGCAGCACTCCGCGCCCGGCGCGACGCGCTCGCCGATGCGGTCCGCGCGCATCTCGGCGCCGCCGCGCTGCCGCGCCTGCCCTCGGGGGGATTGCATCTTTGGGTGCGGCTGCCGGAGGGCATTTCGGATCTCGAGCTCTGCGAGCGAGCGCGCCGGGCCGACATCCTGCTGAGCCCGGGGCGGCACTGGTTTCCGGCCGAGCCGCCCGGGGCCTATCTGCGGCTGAGTTTTGCGTCACTCGCGCCCGAGGCGGCGGCGGGCGCGATCGCGCGGCTTGCGTCGCTGCTCACGGGTGAGGGGGAACGAAACTCTGAACCAGGCTTCCCGCCACCAGCCGCCAGCCATCCACAAGAACGAAGAAGACGAGCTTGAAGGGAAGCGAGACCGCCGTGGGCGGCAGCATCATCATCCCGAGGCTCATCAGCACGCTGGAAACGACCATGTCGATGACCAGGAACGGCAGGTAGAGAAGGAAGCCCATCTCGAAGGCGCGGCGGAGCTCGCCGACCAGGAAGGCGGGGATCAGCGCCCGCCAGGGCGTTTGATCCGGGGTCGCGGCCGGATGAAGCTTTCCGATATCGAGAAAGAGCTGGAGATCGGAGGGGCGGAGGTTAGCCAGCATGAAGCGGCGGAACGGCTCCGCGGCGAGGCGCAGCCCTTCGAGATCGCCGACCCGTCCCTGCTCGAGCGGGACGAGCCCGCTTGCCCAGGCCGCATGCAGGATGGGCTGCATGACGAAGAAGGTGAGGAAGAGAGCGAGCCCGATCAGCACCATGTTGGGCGGCGTGGTCTGCAGCCCGAGCGCGCTGCGCAGGAGCGAAAGCACGATGATGATGCGCGTGAAGGCGGTGACCATGACGAGCAGGCTCGGCGCGAGTGCCAGGATGGTGACGAGCGCGGTGAGCTGGACGAGGCGGCTGGTCACGTCCGGCGCGTCCGGCGTGCCGAGATCGATGCTGAGGGACTGAGCGAAGGCCGGGTGCGCGGCCAGGAGGAGAAGCGCCGCGACGGCGAGCGCGGAGAGGCGCCTCACGCTTCCGGCTCCGGCCGAGGCGCTGAGTGGGCGAGCCAGCCGATGACGGCATCGTTGCCGCCGCCGGTGAGGAGGAGAAGCTCGCGCCCGTCGCAACGGATCAGGTGCAAGCGCCTGCGCGCATCGAGCGGGAGGGTTTCGGCAAGCGTGAGGCGGCGCGTGCCGCCGCCGCGCGGGGCGAAGCCGAAGCGGCGCGCGCCACGCGCGGCGAGCCAGATCAGCGCAAGCACGGCGGCGAGCGCGATCAGGCTCGAGACGATGTGGAAATCGAATCCATACATGGCGCGGAATTTTTCCGAGCTGGAGATGGGCGCGGTTCAGCCGGGGCCGGACCTCGCGCGAGAAAGGGCGTTGGCGGCTTCGTCGATCTCTTCGCAGAGCGCCGAGAGGGACGGCAGGAGCGTGCGCGCTTCTTCGGCGGGAAGTGCGAGCGCGCCGGCGCAGAGGCGGCCGATCTCGGCCTCGAGCCCCGAGAGATCGATCGGGCGGCGTTCGCCGATCAGCGCGCGGGCGGCCTGGAGACAGAAGGTGCTGCGCGCGATCGCTGCGCGTGCCTCCTCAAGGCCGGGCGCGCCGGCGAGGGATCGGGCGAGGCCGGCAGGTTCGTCCATCGGCGCGATTGCACATCGTTCCGGTTACCAAAGCGTTGCCAGCGCGCCGGCCGGCAGGGCTTTACGCCCTCTTAAGGAGCGGGGGGCCATGATCTGCGGCCGGGACGGGCTCGGTCTTTCGGAACAAGGCAAGGCGGCGATGGATCTGACGAGCAGCACCCTGTTCGGTTTGGCGGAGCGCCGGCTCGCCTGGGTCGATCAGAGCGAGAAGGTGCGCGCCGAGAACATCGCCAATGCCGACACGCCCGGATACACGCCGGAAACGATGCCGGACTTCCTGGCGAGCCTCGATCAGGCGGCGAGCCTGCCGCCCGCGCCCCTGAGCCCGGGTGATATTCCCCTCCCGCCTTTGCCCGACCAGCTTTCCACCGATCAGGACGAGCCTCCCTCGGATGAGGCGACGAAGCCGGACGGCAACGGCGTGGGGACGGAGAACGAGCTCGGCAAGCTCGCCGACACCGAGACCATGCAGAACCTCGTGATCAATCTCTACGGCGCCTATCTCGGGATGTTCCGCACCGCGCTCGATATTTCCGGCGGCACCGGCTAGCGGAGGGGGCGGATGGACCTCACCAAGGCGATCGCGATCGCGGGCAGCGGGATGCAGGCGCAATCGGCGCGGCTCACCGTGGTGGCCGAGAATCTCGCCAACCAGGAGACCACCGGGGCAACTCCGGGCGCGGACCCCTATCGGCGCAAGACGATCTCGTTTGCCGACGTGCTCGATCCCGCGACCGGGGTCGATCTCGTCAAGGTGAGCGAGGTGGGCGAAGACCAGAGCCCGTTCCCGCTCCGCTACGATCCCGGCAACCCGGCTGCGAATGCCGCCGGCTACGTGAAGGTTCCGAACGTCAACACCTTCATCGAGATGGAGGACATGCGCGACGCCGAGCAGAGCTATTCCGCCGATCTCCAGGTTCTCTCCGTCAGCCGCAGCATGCTCTCGCGCGTGATCGGGCTGCTGAAATGAGCGGCGGCATCCCGACCCTCACGATCACTCCCTCCGGCGTCTCGCCGGGCGATGCCGCTTCGGCTTACGCGCGGACGAGCGAGGGGCTCGGCAACACGCAAGCGACCGGCCAGGATTTCGGCACGGCGCTCGATAACGCGGTCTCGGGCGCGATCACGCTCGGCGACCAGGCGGAGCAGGCCTCGATCCAGGGCATCGAGGGCAAGGGCGACATCACCTCGGTGGTGGAGTCCGTCTCGCGCGCCGAGCTCACGCTGCAGGCGGCGACGGCGCTGCGCGACAAGGTCGTCAATGCCTATCAGACGATCATGAGCATGCCGATCTGAGAGCCCATGCGATGCGTCATGAAGGATGTTCTCTTTTGAAAAAGACTTTTCCCCGTTCTTCGGACCTAGCCTCACCTCGAGACTGCGAACGACCGACGCAGTCCCTCGCCGGCGCCTGGTCCGGAAAACGGGAAAAAGTCTTTTTGCTTCTTTTTCTTCAGAAAAAGAAGGCTTTTCCTTTTCCATGCTTCCTGCCCTGAAAGGATGAACGGCGCCGATCTCGCGCTCAGCCTGCGCGAAGCCATCGTGGTGACGCTGGAGCTCGCCGCGCCGCCGCTGATTGCCACCCTTGCCGTCGGGCTTCTCGTCTCGCTCATCCAGGCGATGACGCAGGTGAACGAATCCACTCTCGTCTTCGTTCCGAAAATCCTTGCCCTGGCCGGGGTTCTGATCCTGCTCGGCCATGGCATGTTCGTGACCCTTTCCGATTTCACGACGCTGCTTCTCGGCCGGCTCGTCGCGATCGGCGGCGCGGGCTAGATGAGTGCCGCCGATGCGGCGCTGGTCCAGGCGCTGCCGGGCCTTGCCTTCGCGTTCGTGCTGCTGCTCGCCCGAATCGGGGGCGCGGTGATGCTGCTGCCCGGGATCGGCGAGGCGGCGCTGCCGCCGATGGTGCGGGTTGCGATCGCGCTTGCGCTCACGGTGCTGCTGCTGCCGGTTCTCGTGCCCCTCCTGCCGCCGGCGCCGGCGACACCCTGGCGCCTCCTCGCCATGCTCGCGGCCGAGCTGATGAGCGGGCTCTGGCTCGGCTGGCTCGCGCGGGTGTTCGTGCTCTCGCTCGCCATGGGCGGAGACATCATCTCGGCCATGCTCGGGCTTTCCAACGTCATCGTTCCGAACCCGGCGATGGGCACCGAGGCGACCGCGCTGAGCCAGGTTCTGGGCGTGGGCGCGGCGGCGCTGGTGCTCGCGAGCGGGCTCTATGCGCTGCCGCTCGGCGCTCTTGCGCAGAGCTATCGCGTGATCCCTGCGGGTGCCTTTCTCCCGATCGGGGATGGGGCGATGGCGGCGGTTCACGGGGTGGGGGCCTCGTTCGCGCTCGCGCTCAGGATCGGCGCGCCGTTCGTGCTCGCCTCGATCGCCTGGCAGGTGACGCTCGGGCTCGCTGCAAGGCTGGTGCCGCAGGTGCCGATCTATTTCGTCTCTTTGCCGGGACAGATCCTCGGCGGGTTCGTGCTCCTCGCCGGATTCGCGACGACGCTGATCGCGCTTTGGCTCGCGGCGCTGCGCGCGACGCCGGGGCTTCTGCCCGGGCTGGGGTAAGGGCCCGGGACTGATCGCGGATGGCCGAGGATCAGGAAGGCAAGACCGAAGCCGCGACGCCGAAGCGGCTGCTGCGCGCCCGCGAGGAAGGCTCGGTCGCCCTCTCGCGCGACCTCTCCTCGTTCGCAGGGCTTGCCGGGGCGGTCGGGGTGCTGGCGATGGCGGCACCCGGGATCGCGACCGCGCTCAGCGGAGAGCTTGCCGGGCTGCTCGCCCATATCGGCACGATCCGGCTCGACGCGGACGGGCCGGCCGCGCTCGGGCTCGCGGCGCGCGCGGCGGCGGGAGCGGCGGCGCCGGTCATCTTCGTCGTGCTGCTCGCCGGAACAGCCGCCACACTTGCCCAGACCGGCCTTCTTTTCCGCCCCGGCGCCTTCGCCCCCGATCCGGGGCGGATCGATCCGCGCCGCTGGTTCCAGCGCATGGCGAGCCCCGAGGGGCTTTTCGAGCAGGGCAAGGCCTTCGTGAAGCTCGCCCTGCTCGGCTTCATCAGCTGGCATGTGCTGGCGGGCGGGGCGGCGGCGATCGAGGGTGCGGCCTTCCTCTCGCCGGCGGGGCTTTTCGCGGCGGTGCGGGCGATGCTGCTCGGCCTCGTTCTGCCGATGCTCGCCGGGCTCGCCTTGATCACCGTTGCCGATGTTCTCTGGGTGCGGCTGAGGCATGCGCGGAGCCTGCGCATGACGCGGGAGGAGGTACGGCAGGAGGTCAAGGAGAACGAGGGTGACCCGCAGCTCAAGGCCAAGCTCAAGCAGATCCGCAAGGCGCGCTCGAAGAAGCGGATGCTGGCCGCGGTGCCCAAGGCAACGGTGGTGGTGACGAATCCCACCCACTATGCTGTGGCGCTTGCTTACGAGCGCAGCAGGAAGGCCGCGCCGCGGGTGGTCGCGAAAGGGGTCGATTCGTTGGCAGCGCGGATCCGCGAGATTGCCGAGGCGAACCGGGTGCCGGTGCTCGCCAATCCGCCGCTGGCCCGCGCGCTCTATCAGGTGGAGCTGGATACGGAGATCGCGCCCGAGCACTACAAGGCGGTGGCGGAGATCATCGCCTATGTCTGGCGGCTGGCGACGCCGGCCGCGCGGGCCGTGCCAGCGCGATGACGGGACCGGCCAGGCGCCGGAAGGCGGAGCGCAAAGAACTGTACGATCTGGCCCGTATGACGTTTCATGACGTCAATAACCTATTGATTGTAATAGAAACTTGCGCCTCGATGATCCTCGAGCGGAGGGCCGATCCGGCCACGGCGGAGGATGCGGGCGAGATCCGGGCGGCGGCGGCGCGGGCCGGGGCGCTCGTGCGGGAGACCCTGGGCGGGGCAAGCCCGCCCCCCGTGCAGCCGATCTCTCTCAACCCGGCGATCGAGGGGCTGGCGGGGCTGCTGCGGCGGCTGCTCGGCGAGCGGATCGGGCTCGTGCTCGATCTCGGGGCGGAGGGACCGCGCGCGCGGATCGATCCCATGGGGCTCGAGCGGGTGCTGGTAAACCTCGCCGTCAATGCCCGCAACGCCATGCCCGAAGGGGGGACGCTTTCCCTCCGCAGCGGTGCTGCGGAGGGCTCGGCGTGGATCGAGGTGGCCGATACGGGTAGCGGGATCGCACCCGAGATCCTGCCCCGGCTCTTCGAGGCAGGGGCGACAACCCGGCGTGGCCGAGGCGGCCCCAAGGGGGGTTACGGGCTTGGGCTGGCGAGCGTGCAGGAAATCGTGCGCGCGGCCGGAGGGACGGTGGGCGTGGAGAGCGAGGCGGGGCGCGGCACGGTTTTCCGCATCGCGCTGCCCGGCGCGGAAGCGGCCTCAATCCGTCACCAGCCAATCCATCACCAGCCAACCCATCACCGAAAGGTGCGGCCGGGGCTGAGGGCGCTGCTGGTCGAGGACGAGACGGCGGTGGCGCGGGTGGCCGCGCTGGCGCTGAAGAGGGAGGGGTGGGAGGTGGAGCTCGCCCCTTCGGGCGAGGCGGTGATCGGGACGGTGGAGGAGCGGGCACGGCCGGACGTGCTGGTGACGGACCTCGCGCTGCCCGGCATGGACGGGCCCGCCCTGGTGCGGAAGCTGCGCGCGCGCTGGCCGGGCCTGCCGGCGATCCTGGTCTCCGGCTATGACGACGAGCCGGCGCGGCGGGCGCTCGCGGCCGAGGCGATGCGCTTCCTGGCCAAGCCTTACAGCATGGACGGGCTGGCCGCGGCGATGGCGGAGGCGGTTGCCGAGGCAACGGAGGCGGCGGGGGATGGGGAAGGCGCTGTTTCTTGATCTTCCTTGATCGAATCGCACGGGTGGGTATAGAGGAGGAATGGGAACAAAACGGGGGTGCTTTCTTAACGAAGTTCCCAAAACTCTGTTACGAGTTTGTTCTGTTAACCTGCCGCTCGACAACCTGAACACGAGCGTGCGAATTCTCTTTCCGCCGTAGGTTGCAAGGCACGCACCATTGGGGGTCGTCATGGAGAAGAACAAAGCGCTGGACGCCGCGCTGGCGCAGATCGAACGCGCCTTCGGCAAGGGCTCGGTCATGCGGATGGGGGCGGGCGCCGGGGCGGACCCGGTCGAGGTCATCCCTTCCGGCTCGCTCGGGCTCGATCTGGCGCTCGGCATCGGCGGGCTGCCGCGCGGGCGGATCGTCGAGATCTATGGGCCGGAAAGCTCCGGCAAGACCACGCTCGCGCTGCACGCAATCGCCGAGGCGCAGAAGATGGGCGGCACCTGCGCCTTCGTGGACGCCGAGCACGCGCTCGACCCCGTCTATGCGCGCAAGCTCGGGGTCGATATCGAGAACCTGCTGATCAGCCAGCCCGACGCCGGCGAGCAGGCGCTCGAGATCGCCGATACGCTCGTGCGCTCCGGCGCGGTGGACGTGCTGGTGGTGGACAGCGTGGCGGCGCTGGTGCCGCGGGCCGAGCTCGAGGGCGAGATGGGCGATACCCATGTCGGGCTGCACGCGCGGCTGATGAGCCAGGCGCTGCGCAAGCTCACCGGCACCGTCTCGCGCAGCAACACGCTCCTGATCTTCCTCAACCAGATCCGGCTGAAGATCGGGGTGATGTTCGGCAACCCGGAGACCACCACCGGCGGCAATGCGCTGAAATTCTACGCCTCCGTCCGGCTCGATATCCGCCGCGTCGGCAGCGTGAAGGACCGCGACGAGGTGATCGGCAACGAGACGCGGGTGAAAGTGGTGAAGAACAAGATGGCGCCGCCCTTCCGCCAGGTGGAGTTCGACATCATCTACAGCGAGGGAATCAGCAAAACGGGCGAGCTGATCGACCTCGGCGTCAAGGCCGGCATCGTGGAAAAATCGGGCGCGTGGTTCAGCTACGATTCGCAGCGCATCGGCCAGGGACGGGAGAACGCCAAGCGCTTCCTGCGCGAGCACCCGGAGGCCGCGGCCGCGATCGAGGCGCGGATCCGCGCCCAGGCGGGCGTTGTGGCGAACGCCATGCTGGCCTCCACCGACATGGCTGAGGAGGCTGAAGCGGCTGACTGAACCGCTCGCCGCCGGCTTGCCCCTCACGGAAGAAGACGACGCGCTGATCGCCGCGGCCGGGGCGGCGCTGCGGCGGCATTTCCACCCCTGGCGGCACAGGCTGGCGGCGGCCGCGCGCGACGGCAGCGGACGCATCTTCACCGGCATCCATCTCGGCGCGACCGTGGGACGGCTCTCGGTGTGCGCCGAGGCAACCGCGCTCGGGCGCGCGCTGATCGAGGGCGACGGAACGGTGACGGCGATCGTCGCGCTGCGCTACCCGAAGCCCGACGAGGAGCCGCCGCACCCGACCGTGGTGCCGCCCTGCGGCGCCTGCCGCGAAATGCTCGCCGACCACGCGCCCGCAGCGCAGGTGATTCTGCCCGGAGCGAGCGGGCTCGTGCGGATTCCCGCCGCGCTGCTGCTGCCGCTGCCGTATCAGAGGTAGAAGTGGAAGTGGGTAGGATTTAGAGGCAAAGGTCAGGGGCTTTGCCCCTGGACCTCAGCAAGGAGCTCTGCTCCTTGCATCCTCGGATTAAGGCCTTGAGGCCCCAGACCCCCATCCGAAATTCAGTTGCTATGCCAGCAGGCGGGCAGACGCGCCTTGCGCTGCGATCAGCGTCACGGCCTCCCTGTCAAAGGAGATGAAGGTTTCGGCGCCGAGCCAGCTTCCTTCATAGGCGATAATGCCATCGGCAAAGTCTCCGCCGGCATTCAGAAGAGCGAGGCCGGCTTCCACAGCAGGCCGGTTCACCACGACATTCGCGCTGTTAATCAGGCGCCGGATCGCTTCCGCGATTTCAGCGGTCGGAATTTTGTAGCCCCGCGACAGCACCCAGACCAGTTCGCAAAGCGCGGGCAGCGCCAGCGCTATCACATCCGCATTCGCCAACTCTGTCTGCGCAACTTTGCTTTGCCGCTTGTCGTCACCCACGATGGCCCGGACGAGGACGTTGGTATCGGGCGTGACCTTCATCGCTCGCCGGCCCAACCCCGTTTCGCGATTTCCTTGATTTCCTCGATGGGCAATGAGGGAGCTTGGTCCCGCTTCAGGAGATTGAAGACATCCGAGATCTTGCCGGCCGGTCGCTCGGCTTTCATCTCGATTCTACCGTCGGGAAGCTTTTCAATGGTGATTTTCTCGCCAGGGTGCACGCCCAGGTGCTTCAGGACATCTTTGCGGAGCGTGACTTGGCCCTTGGCGGTGACGGTGAGCGTGGTCATCGCGAGTCTCGTGGTGGAGGCGTGGATGTAAGGCGAAAGAGCCTTACAATCAAGCGCAAGCGATACCGCCGCTATGGATTCGCCTAACTGCAGCGCGTGTGTTCCCCGATGACTTTCTTGCTTCGAAAAGCGAAGGGCCTTTCCTTCCTGGAGCGTTTGCGCAGCACCCAAATGGGTGGGGTCCAGGGCCTGAAGGCCCTGGCGGGGGTGTCCGGGGGCAGAGCCCCCGACTACCCGCGGGCGAGCTCCTGTTCGACGAGGGTTGCCCAGAATGAAGAGCCGATGGGCAGAATTTCGTCGTTGAAGTCGTATTCGGGGTGGTGGACGGGGGTTTTGCCCGTTGTCTTGCCGGCCTGGCCGATGCGGACGAAGCAGCCCGGCACCGCGTTCGCCATGTACGAAAAATCCTCCCCGCCCATGCGGAGGGCGGTGCGGTGGATGATATGGTCCTCGCCCACGATCTTTGCCGCCGCGAGCGCGGCTTTTTGCGTCGGTTCCGGCGCGTTCACCACCTGCGGGTAGCCGCGGTTGTATTCGAGGGTTGCTTCGGCGCCGTGGGCGGTGGCGATGGCGCGGACGATCTCGTTCATCTGCCGCTCGATCTCATCCTGAACCGCGGGCTTCAATGTGCGCACGGTGCCGTTGAGCGCCGCATCCGGGGGAATGACGTTGCCGGCGCTGCCGGCGTGGAACTGGGTGATGGAGATCACCGCCGAATCGATCGGATCGATGCGGCGGGAGACGATCGTTTGCAGCGCGAGCACGATCTGGCTGCCGACCACCACCGGGTCGATCGCGTGGTGGGGGCGTGCGGCGTGGCCGCCGAGGCCCTGGATGCGAATCCAGAAACGGTCGGAGAAGGCGTTCACCGCGCCCTCCATCACGACCATCTTGCCGACGGGGACCGCGGGATCGTTGTGCGCGCCGAAGACGGCATCGCAGGGGAAGCGCTCGAAAAGGCCTTCCTCCACCATCACCTTGCCGCCGCCGCCGCCCTCCTCGGCGGGCTGGAAGATGAAGTGCACGGTGCCGTCGAAATTGCCCGTCTCGGCGAGATATTTCGCCGCCCCCAGCAGCATCGCGGTGTGGCCGTCATGGCCGCACGCGTGCATGACGCCGGGATTCGTGGAGCGGTGCTCAAAGCCGTTGGCTTCGCTCATCGGCAGCGCGTCCATGTCCGCGCGGATGCCGATCGTGCGCGCGGAGGTGCCGTTGCGGAGCGTGCCGACGAGGCCGGTGCCGGCGATGCCGGTGGTGACCTCGATTCCCCAGGAGGCGAGCTTTCCCGCGACCAGCGCGCTGGTGCGCCGCTCCTCGAAGCCGAGCTCCGGATGGGCGTGGATATCGCGCCGCCAGGCGGCGACTTCGGGCGCGGAATCGGCGATCCGGTTGAGCACGGGCATGACGTCACGTTCTCCTTTTAGAGGGCGCCGCCGCGGCGGCCGGCCATGGCGCCGAGGCGCAGGCGAAGCGCATTGAGCTTGATGAAGCCTTGCGCGTCCGCCTGGTCGTAGGCGCCTTCGTCCTCCTCGAAGGTGACGACGCGCAGAGAGTAGAGGCTGTTCGGGCTTTCGCGGCCGATGACGCTGACATTGCCCTTGTATAGCTTGAGGCGGACGCGGCCGGTGACCGATTTCTGGCTCTCGTCGATGAGCGCCTGAAGCATCCGCCGCTCCGGGCTGAACCAGAAGCCGTTGTAGATGATCTCGGCGTAGCGCGGCATCAGGCTGTCCTTGAGGTGGGCGGCCTCGCGGTCGAGCGTGATCGATTCGATGCCACGGTGCGCGGCGTGGAGGATGGTGCCGCCCGGCGTTTCGTAGATGCCGCGCGACTTCATGCCGACGAAGCGGTTCTCGACGAGGTCGAGCCGGCCGATGCCGTTGGCGCGGCCGAGCTCGTTGAGCTTGGTGAGCAGGCGCGCGGGCGAGAGCTTCTCCCCGTTCACCGCGGTGGGATCGCCGTGCGCGAAGTCGATCGTGATGACGGTTGCCTTGTCCGGGGCGTCCTCGGGGCGGATGGTGCGCTGATAGACGATCTCGTCCGCCTCGATCGCGGGGTCCTCGAGGATCTTGCCCTCGGATGAGGAGTGCAGCAGGTTCGCATCCACGGAGAAGGGCGCCTCGCCGCGCGCATCACGCGCGATCGGGATCTGGTTCGCCTCGGCGAAGGCGAGCAGCCTGGTGCGGGAGGTGAGGTCCCATTCGCGCCAGGGTGCGATGACCTTCACGTCCGGCTTGAGCGCGTAATAGGAGAGCTCGAAGCGGACCTGGTCGTTGCCCTTGCCTGTGGCCCCGTGCGCGACCGCGTCCGCGCCCACTTCCTCCGCGATCTCGATCTGGCGCTGGGCGATGAGGGGGCGGGCGATGGAGGTGCCGAGCAGGTACTGGCCCTCATAGAGCGCATTGGCGCGGAACATCGGGAAGACGAAGTCGGCGACGAACTTTTCCCTGAGATCATCCATGAAGATCTGCTTGACGCCGAAGAGCTCGGCCTTGCGGCGCGCCGGCTCCAGCTCCTCGCCCTGGCCGAGATCGGCGGTGAAGGTCACCACCTCGCAGCGGTAGGTGTTCTGCAGCCAGCGCAGGATCACGCTGGTATCGAGCCCGCCCGAGTAGGCGAGCACCACCTTCTTCACATCCTTCACGCGCATGCCGACCCCCATCCGCCCGGGCATGAGGGCGGCCGGGCGGAGTAACAAGGCGCCCCAAAGGGGGCAAGTGTTCGGGGCAAGGGCATGGATTCGCTGCCTCTGCGGAGGCATGCGGCGCGGGAGGTTGCGGGGCGCAGGAAAATCGGCTTTGTGCGGGAGATTCCCTGCCGAAGGAAAGCCGACGCGGCATGACGCTCGCCAGCCTGCTCGCCCGCCTCGTCGACTGGAGCCGCCGGCATGCGGTCCTCGTCGTGTGCGCAGGCGCGGTCCTTGCCGGGCTCGGCGGACTTTATGCCCGCTCCCATCTCGGGATCATCACCGACACGGATCAAATGTTTCCGAGCAGCCTGCCCTGGCGGCAGCAGCAGATCGCGCTCAACCGCGCCTTTCCGCAGTTCGCAAACCTGCTCGTCGTCGTGCTCGATTCGCCGGTCCCCGAAGCAACAAATGAGACCTCGGCCGCGCTGGTTGCCGCGCTCGAGAAGGATCCGGCGCATTTCCTCACCGCGCGCGATCCGGGGGCGCTGCCGTTCTACGGCAAGGAGGGGCTGCTTTTCCTTTCCGAGCCCAAGCTGCGCACGCTCCTCAACAACCTGATCACGGCGCAGCCGCTGCTCGGCCAGCTGGTCACCGACCCGACCGGGCGCGGGCTTTTCTCCGCGCTTTCGCTGATGGCGCTCGGGCTCGTGCATGGCGGGGTCAATCTCACGCCCTATACGCCCGCGTTCGAGGCGATTCATAAAACCATCGCCGCGGCAGTGGCGGGCAATCCAGAGCCGCTTTCCTGGCTCAACCTGCTTTCGGGGCCGGTTGCCGCGCAAGGCGGGACGAGCCGCGTCGTGCTGGTGCAGCCGAGGCTCGATTACAGCGCGCTCGAGCCGGGCGGGGCGGCAACCGCGGAGCTCAGGACGATCCTGAACCGGCTGCCCGCCGTGCAGCAGGGTCTCGTGCATGTCGGGATCACCGGGCAGATCGCGCTTTCCGACGAGCAGTTCGCAAGCGTGCTCCACGGCGCGGTGGTGGGGATGATCGGCACGCTGGTGCTGGTGGCGCTCTGGCTGTTCCTGGCGGTGAGGAGCTGGCGGCTCGTCGTGCCGATCGCGCTCACGCTGCTGCTCGGGCTGATGCTCACCACCACCTTCGCCGCGATCGCGATCGGGACGCTCAACCTCATCTCGATGGCCTTTGCCGTTCTCTTCGTGGGCATCGCGGTCGATTTCTCGATTCAGTTCAGCGTTCGCTTCCGCGAGATGCGCTATCTCACGGGCCAGACGCCGGCCGCGCTCGCCGCGACCGCGGCCGGCGCGGGGAGCCAGATCCTGGTCGCCGCCCTCGGCGCCGCGGCCGGGTTCCTCGCCTTCGTTCCGACCCGGTTCCAGGGCGTGGCCGAGCTCGGGCTGATCGCGGGCTCGGGCATGATCATCGCCTTCATCTGCACGATGACCTTCCTGCCGGCCGCGCTCGCTCTTTTTCATCCCCGTGGCGAGCGCGCCGAGATCGGGTTCATGATTCTTGCACCGGTCGAGCGGGGGCTGGCGCGGCGCGCGCGGGCGATTCTCGGGATTTTCGTGGCGTTCGGCGTGCTGGGCGCGGCGGTGCTGCCGCGGGTGATCTTCGACGGCGATCCGCTCGATACACGGAACCCGCATTCCGAGGCGGTCATGGTGCTGCGGCGGTTGTTGAACAACCCCGTCACCAACCCCTACAGCGCCCAGGTCCTGGCACCGGACGTGGCCACGGCGGGACGGATGGCGGACGCGCTCAGGAAGCTGCCCGCGGTGGGCACGGTGCTCTCCGTCCACTCCTTCGTGCCCGCGGACCAGAGCCAGAAGCTCGGGCTGATCGCCGACACCGCTGACATACTTGGACCCACGCTCACGGCGACGAGCCCCCTGACACCGGTGACGCCGGCCGAGCTGAGGCTCGCGATCCGCACCGCGCTGAGCTCGTTCAAGCAGGCGCTGCCCAAGCTGCCGGCCGACACGCCGCTGGCACCATTGGCGCAGGACCTGCAGGCGCTGGAGACCGCGCCGGATTCGGTGCTGATGGCGGCGAACGATGCGCTGACGCGCTATCTGCCCGACCAGATCACGCGGCTGCGCGCCGCCCTCTCGGCCGAGCCGGTCACGCTCGCCAGCGTTCCGCCCGCGCTCAAGCGCGACTGGGTGCTGCCGGACGGGCGCGCGCTGGTGGAGGCGCTGGCGAAGACGGGCGAGCAGAGCAGCCAGGGGCTTGGGCGCTTCGTCGCCGCCGTGCGGCAGGTGGCGCCGAACGCGGGCGGGCCGGCAGTGAACATCGTCGGCAGCGCGGACATCATTGTCGGCGCGTTCCGCACTGCGGCGATCAGCGCGCTGATCGCGATCGCCCTCATCCTCGGCCTCGTGCTGCGCCGGCCACGGGACGTTGCCCTGGTGATGGCGCCGCTCCTGCTCTCCGGGCTTCTGACCGCGCTCATGATCGTCGGGCTGCCGCTGCCGATCAATTTCGCGAACATCATCGCCCTGCCGCTGCTGCTCGGCGTCGGCGTCTCGTTCAATGTCTATTTCGTGATGAATTGGCGAACAGGCGGGCGGCAGTTCCTGACCTCGGCGACGGCGCGCGCCATTCTTTTCTCCGCGCTCACCACCGGAACCGCGTTCGGCTCGCTCGCCCTTTCCGACGACCGCGGCACCGCGAGCCTGGGCACGCTGCTGTTGCTGAGCCTGGGCGCCACGCTGATCAGCACCTTCTTCTTCGTCCCCGCCCTTCTGCGCGCGATCGATTCCGAGCCGGGCGAAACGCGCTCTTAACCTCCCCTGCCCTACCCTGGGCACCCGATGCGGCGCCTGGGA
The DNA here is from genome assembly GCA_030037175.1 of Acetobacteraceae bacterium. Lineage (GTDB taxonomy): Bacteria > Pseudomonadota > Alphaproteobacteria > Acetobacterales > Acetobacteraceae > JAKAWQ01. Next base: position 1,189 of record JASHRV010000346.1, on the reverse strand, counting down.
CCCGTCTCTTTCTCCCTTTGGTTTGCCTCCCTTTGGGCCTGCGCCGGCGCCTGCCTCGGCTCCGGCTGGGCCGTGGCGCCGCCAGGCTGGCCGGGACCGCCAGGACCGCCGCCGGGCGCATCGGTTCAGATCGAGATCCCGATGCCGCCGCTGACCAATCCGCCGCCGCCACCGCCGCCACCGGCGCCGCCCGCGGATGTGCTGCGCGGACCGCCGGGCGATGTGCTGCACGGACCGCCCGGCGATCCGCTCACGGGGCTTCCGGCTCCTCCCGGCCAGTGACGATCTTGGCGACCGATTCGAGCGCAGCCCGCGCTTCCGGATCCATCAGCGCCGCAAGCTCCTCGTCGTGGCGGTAGCCGGGCATCAGCGCACGCAGAAGCGGCTCGCGCCGCACGGCCGGATGGAAATAAATCTCGGAGAGCCCCGGCGGCAAATGCGAAGCGAGCGCGTTGACGCGCGCCGACGTCATCCGCCCGCTCCAGGCAAGCCCGAACACCGCATCCGGGGCCCGCATGCCCGCGCGCCTCACCTGCCGGCGCAAAACCCCGCTCCACCACGCAAGCGCCCGCGCGCCGAGGCCCACCCGCTCCCCGCAGGCCGCCATCACCTCCGGCGGCTCGCACGGCACCCGGACGGTATGAAGCGCGAACTCCCGGCCGATCTCCACCATCATCCGCCCGACGACGGGATGCAAATGCATGTGCTTGTGCGCGTCCGCATGAGAGAGTCGAAGCCCGGTCTCGGCAAAGGCCGCGAACTGCGCGCGGATCTCCTCTCTCAGTTGCCGCCGGAAGACCAGAAACCGCAGCCCGAGCCCAAGCTGATCCGAGGGGAACCAGCCCCGCGCATCGACGAGGCCGGAGAGCCGTTCCCGCGGCAACACCGCCGCCCCCTCGATCACGACGAGATGCAAACCCACGCGCAAACCAGGCATGGCCCGCGCGCGCCGCACCGCATCCAAGGCTGCCGGCGCCGCAACCATCAGGCTCGCCGCGCCCAACACGCCTTCGCGATGCGCCCGCTCGACCGCCTCGTTCACCCCCTCCGACAGCCCGAAATCATCCGCCGTCAGCAAGACACGCCTGAGGGGGACGCCGGGTTTTAAGGCCAAGGGGCTCTGCCCCTTGGATCCCCGCCAAGGGCTGAGCCCTTGGAACCCTTTCGTTGGCGGCGGCAGAGGGCGGTT
>JASHRV010000345.1 GCA_030037175.1 Acetobacteraceae bacterium | reverse complement strand
GAATATCGGCCCCGATGAGGAGTTCGTCTCCGTCAACAGCCTGTTCCGCCGGCTCAAGGACATCACGGGCTTCGAAGGCCAGGCCATCCATCTGGCCGATCGTCCGGCCGAGGTGAAGCTCGCCTGGTGCAGCAGCGAGAAGGCGCGGCGGCTGCTCGGCTACCGCACGACGCGCACGCTCGATGAGGGCCTTTGCGACGTGGTGGATCATATCCGCGCGGTCGGGCCGCGGCGGTTCCGCTATCACCTCGACATAGAGATCCGGAACGAGCGCACGCCCCGGACCTGGACCGAGAGGCTGATGTGAGCGGCGGGCACGAAGGCGCGATCAATCCCGATCGTCTGCCGCGGGCGATCGCCCTGCAATATGATCGGGGCGAGGTCGTATGGCCCGCGGGCGGCCCTCCGCGCATCGTGGAATACAGCTTCAACGGCCAGGGCCTCAGGGCGTTCGGGAAGAATCCGGGCTTTCTCGGGGATGCGCGCTTCCAGCGTGCCTACGCGCGCGGCTGGAACAGCGGCCATCAGAAGGCGGCCCATATCGACGATGCCCGCTGGGTGGTGCATGTGGCGCTCTGGGCGGCAAGCCAGGCGGCACGCCTGCCGGGCGATTTCGTCGAGTGCGGGGTCGATACCGGGATGCTTTCGCTCGCGATCTGCGAGTGGCTGGATTTCAACGCTCTGGATAAGGATTTCTGGCTTTTCGATACGTTCGCGGGCATCCCCGAGAGCCAGATGACGGAGAGCGAGCGCAACGGCATCGGGGGCTGGCACAACCGGAATTGCTATCGCGAATGTTACGGGCAGGCGGCGGAAAATTTTTCCCCCTGGCCGCGCTGCCGGCTCGTCCGCGGCATCGTGCCCGAATCGCTCGCTTCGTTTCCCGCGGACCGGACCGTTGCCTATCTTTCGATCGACATGAACATCGTCGCGCCGGAGATCGCGGCGATCCAGTTTTTCTGGGAACGGCTGGTGCCGGGCGCGCTTGTCCTGCTCGACGATTATGCGTGGTCAACGCACGCGGCGCAGAAGGCTGCGTTCGATGCGTTCGCGGCGTCCCACGGCACGATGATTCTCACCCTGCCGACGGGGCAGGGGCTGCTCATTCGCTGATCGAAAACTGCGGCAAGGTCCGGAAAACGGAAAAAAGTCTTTTTGCTTCTTTTTCTTCAGAAAAAGAAGAGTCTTCTCAAACCAGCTTCACTTTCACATACGAGCCCGGCGCCGGCTCGATCGCCTTGAGCTTGCCCTGGCCCGGAATCCGTGCCGGCACGCGCTCCGGCGCCTCGGCGCTCAGCCACCGGTGCCAGTCCGGCCACCACGAGCCTGCCAGCTCCGTCGCTCCGTTCAGCCATTCGATCGGGTCCGCCGGCATCTCGGTGTTGATCCAGTGGTTGTATTTGCCGCTCTCGGGCGGATTGACGACGCCGGCGATATGGCCAGAGGCTGCGAGCACGAACCGCTTCGGCCCGCCGAGCAGCCGCGCGCCGCGATAGGTCGCCTTCCAGGGCGCGATATGGTCCTCGCGCGTGGAGAGGAAATAGGCCGGGATCCTGATCCGCCGCAGATCGATCGGCTCGCCGCGCAGGCTGATCCCGCCGGGCTCGGCGAGCTTGTTCTCCTGGTACATCTTGCGCAGGTAGAAGCTGTGCATGCGCGCGGGCATGCGGGTCGAATCCGCGTTCCAGTAAAGGAGGTCGAACGGGAAGGGGTCGTTGCCGAGCAGGTAGTTGTTGACCACGAACGACCAGATGAGATCGTTCGCGCGCAGCATGTTGAAGGTCGCGGCCATCTCGCTTCCTTCGAGGAAGCCGCGCCGGTTCATCCGCTCCTCGAGCACCTTGAGCTGCTCTTCGTCGATGAAGACGTTGAGCTCGCCCGATTCGGTGAAATCGAGCAGGCTGGTGAAGAACGTCGCCGCCTTGACCGGCTGCCTGCGCTTCGTCGCCAGCCAGGCGAGCGTCGCGCCGAGAAGGGTGCCGCCGAGGCAATAGCCGATGGCGTTGATCTCGCGCTCGCCGGTCGCCTTCTCGATCGCCTCCAGCGCATCGAGCACGCCTTCGCTCATGTAATCGTCGAAGCCCTTGTCGGCGAGCTTCTCGTCCGGGTTGACCCAGCTCACCATGAAGACCGTGTGACCCTGGGCGACGGCCCAGCGCACGAAGCTGTTCTTCGGCCTGAGGTCGAGGATGTAGAACTTGTTGATCCAGGGCGGCACGATCAGCAGCGGGCGCTTCAGCACCGTCTCGGTGGAGGGCGCGTACTGGACGAGCTGGATGAGATCGTTCTGATAGATCACCGCGCCCGGTGTCACGGCGATGTTGCCGCCCACCTGGAAGGCGTCCATGTCGGTCATCTTGATCCGGAGCTGGCCTTTGCCCCGGTCGAGATCGGCGAGCAGGTTGGCAAGCCCTTTCAGCAGATTCTCTCCGCCGGTCTCCGCGGTGCGGCGCAGCACCTCGGGGTTGGTGAGCACGAAGTTGCTCGGGCTCATCGCCTCGACGAACTGGCGCGCGTAGAAATCGACCTTCTGCGCGGTGTGCGGATCGAGCCCGTCCACCCGCCTCACCACGTCCTGCACGAAGCGGGCCGAAAGCAGGTAGGACTGCTTGATGAAATCGAAGATCTCGTTCTCGTTCCAGGCCGAATCCTTGAAGCGCCGGTCGGTCGGCTCGGCCTCGATCACCGGCTTGTGCTCGAGCCCCATGACGCGGCGCGCGGTGTTCTGCCAGAGCGTCATGTAGTCCTGCCAGAAGCCGAGCTGGGCCTGCATCAGCTCGGCCGGATGCGCCATCAGCCGCGTCGTCATCTCGAGGAAGGCATTGCCGATATTGAGCGGGTCGAACGGCTGGCCTTCCTCCGACTGGCGCTTCAGCCACTCGCTCACGATGCGCTGGGAGCGCTCGGCGACGTCCGCCATCGAGCGGCCGATCACCGCAGGATCGGGCAGCTTGAACGCGGGGGCCTCCGGCTTCTCCGCATCGGCCATGGGAGCATCCTTTCCGCGGGCGGCACTCCCGCGCTACATCACTGCCGCGGTACGCCAGAAAGGCGGGCGCGTGGCAAGAGCATGATCGGTAGCGGCGCGGAACCTAGTGGGAACAGGCGGGCGGTTCAAGCCGCGGCGCCCGCGCGCCGGCTCTGCGCGGCGCGCGCTCTCGCGTCCGCCGCTGCCGCGCTTTCGGCGTTGCTGCTTTGGGGCTGCGCCGAGGCCCCGCCGGCGCTCAATCCGGTCGACTGGTACCACAACGTCGAAGGCGGGGAGATCGCCGCGAAGCGCCCGCCGATTCCGGGCGCCACCGCGCCCTATCCGAACCTCGCCAATGTTCCCCACGCGCCTTCGGTTCTGGGCGCGGCGGAGCGCGATCGCATCTCGGCGCAATTGCTCGCCGAGCGCACCCATGCCCAGCAAGAGGCGGCCCTGGCGCCGGTCGCTCCCGCGAGCGGCGGGGCGGGCGGCCAGGCAGCGCCTGCGCCCGCGCCGGCATCCAC
>JASHRV010000344.1 GCA_030037175.1 Acetobacteraceae bacterium | reverse complement strand
CGACCCGGACGAGACCGCCGAGGCGCTGCACGCGGCGCTGATGATGGGACTCGAGGAACGCCGCAGCCGCTGGCACGAGATGATGGCGGCGGTCGAACGCACGAGCGCAGCCCACTGGGCGCAAAACTTCCTCGCCCGCCTCGAGGCGGCCCGGCCCGCGCGCGTGCCGGAGCCGGTGGTTTCGTAGGGGCGGGGGCAGCGAGGCGAGGCAAGGCCAGGGCCGCTGACCCTGGCGGGGATGCAAGGGGCAGAGCCCCTGGCCCTCTGGAATGATCGTTGCGCCCGGCATAGGGTTAACGCAGATGCCGGTGGCCCTTAGGGGCTGAAACGGGAACGCGTGAACCGCGGCTGCCCCCGCAACTGTAAGGCGGCGAGTCTGGCTCCCTGATGCCATTGCCCGGTACGGGCGAGAAGGCGGAGCCGGGCGATGAACCGCAAGCCAGGAGACCGGCCGGCATCGAGACTGTTCGCGCGCGATCCGGGCGGGGTGGACCGGCGCAGCGGGGAAGACCCGCAGGCGGCCGTCGTCGTTGCCACCGGCCCGCGGAACGGGCCGAGCCTACGGAGGCCCCGCCTGCGCGCGCTGTTTTTTGCTTTTCTCGCCGCCTTCGTTCCGGCCCTTGCCTATGCCCAGAGCACGGGAGACCAGGGCACGGGCGATCAGTTTCAGAACGTTCCGGAAACGGTTGTCACCGCGACGCGGGTGCCGACGCCCGAGGAGGATATTCCGGCCGGGGTGACGGTGATCACCCGCCAGGAGATCGATGAGCGCGGCTATACGACGCTGGTCGATGCGCTGTCGGCCGTGCCGGGGCTGCATATCGTGCAGTCGGGCGGGCCGGGGAGCGAGGCCAGCGTCTTCATACGCGGGACCGACAGCAACCAGGTGCTGGTGCTGATGAACGGCGTGCCGATCAACGATCCTTCCGATCCGAACGGGGCGTTCAATTTCGGCGTCGACACGTTGAACGATGTGCAGCGGATCGAGGTGATTCGCGGGCCGATGTCGGGGCTTTACGGATCGGGCGCGGTGGGCGGCGTGATCAACATCATCACCACGCCCGGCTCGGGGCCGGTGCATGGGAGCGTGAGCGTTGCCGCGGGCCTGCCGAACCAGAACGAGCAGGAGGGGACGATTTCGGGCTCGACGGGTCCGTTCGACTACCGGCTCGACGAGGGCACGACCACGCAGGAAGGATTCGATGTCACGCCGCGGAGCGAGAGCGTGTACACGGGCGAGCGCGACGGATACCGCAACCAGCACGGAAGCGTCGATCTCGGCTGGACGATCGTGCCGGGCACGCGGCTTTCGCTCTACGGCTATCTGCGCAACGCGATCTACGGGTTCGACACGCTCGGCTCGCCGGCCTTCGATGCGCCGAACGAGGTCGGCTACGACCAGCAGGCCACGGGCAATGTTTCGCTGGTGAGCCAGGTTCTGCCCTGGTTCAGCACGCAGATCATCGCGGGCGGGCTTTACGATCACCGGCATTATGTCAATCCGCTCAATCCCGCCGACCCGAACCAGGAATCGAACAACGATCTCTATGTCGGCAAGCGCGTCGACGTGCAGTGGAACAACACGGTCGATCTCTCCGATTGGGGGCCGGCGCGGGACACGACGGTGACCTTCGGCTACGAGCACACCAACGATTTCGCCAATGACAGTCTCGACGACAGCTATTTCGGCGTGCCGTTCCAGCAATCGACCTATGCCGAGCAGATCCGCAGCGCCTGGCATGCCGGCTTGCAGAGCACGCTCTGGGGCAGGCTGATCTTCACGAGCGGGCTGCGCGAGGACCAGGTCTCGGCGGCGGGCAGCGCCTTCACCTGGCGGACGGGCGTGGTGTACGTGGTGCCGGAGCTTCTCTCGCGCTTCAAGCTCTCCGGCGGCACGTCGTTCCTGGCGCCGTCTCTGTTCGATCTCTACGGCTCGGGCGGCGGATTCGTCGGCAACCCGAACCTCAAGCCGGAGCGCAGCATCGGCTTCGAAACCGGATGGACGACGACGCTGCCGGCCTGGGGGCAGGCGGATTTCGTCACCTTCGGCGCGACCTATTTCGACACCAGCGTGAAGGATCTGATCGAGACCGTGTTCTCGCCGGTGTTCACGACGGAGAATATCGGGCTTGCCCATCTGCAAGGGGTGGAGACGACGCTTTCGTTCAACCCCCGGCCGTGGTTCGGCGCCGAGCTCGCCTATACCTTCACCGATGCGCGCGATCAGGATACCGGTCAGCTTCTGCTGCGCCGGCCGGAGAACCAGTTCTCGGCCAATCTTCTGATCAAGCCGGTGCCGAAATTCACGATCGCGCCGCAGATCGTCTATATCGGGCCGTTCGAGGACGAGCTTGTCGATAGCGGGGGATTTTCGGTCGGAACCGGGCTCGCGGGCTCGGGCACGATCGTCAATATCAACCTGACGTATCAGGTTCACCCGCGCGTGCAGCTCTTCCTCACCGGCTCAAACATCTTCAACGCGCAGTACGAGGCGGCGAGCGGGTTCGCCTATCCGGGCGCGTCCTTCTTGTTCGGCGCGCGGGCGACGTTCTGAGCGTGATCGCCGGAGGCGTGAATCACGCGGGAAAATGACGAGCGAGAGCGGGATGAGTGAGCGCAAGCGAACGCAGCCCGCTCTAGGCGGGGGCGGCCGGTTTCCAGAGCGTTTCCCCCTCGCCCTCGGCGTTGGCAGCGCGGGCGAGGACGAAGAGAAGATCGGAGAGCCGGTTGAGATAGGGGATCAGGGAGGGGTTGAGGGGCTCGGCGGCGGCGAGCGAGACGACGCGCCGTTCCGCGCGCCGCACGATCGCGCGGGCGAGGTGCGCGCTCGCCGCGATTTCGTTGCCGCCGGGCAGGATGAAGCTTTTGAGCGGCGGCAGATTCGCGTTGCGCGCGGCGATCGCTTCCTCGAGGGCGAGGATGTGCGTCTTCGCGATGCGGATGCGCGGCTTCGCGCCGCCTTCCGGCACGGCGAGATCGGCGCCGAGGTCGAAGAGGTCGTTCTGCACCGTGCGAAGGAGCGAGGCCGTTGCTTCGTCGTCGCGGGCGGCATGGCGGAGGAGGCCGAGCGCGGCGTTGGCCTCGTCCACCGCGCCCAGCGCCTCGATGCGCATGCCGTCCTTGCGCACGCGCGCGCCGTTGCCGAGCGAGGTTTCGCCGGCATCGCCGCCGCGTGTCACGACCCGGTCGATCCTGACCGTCATTGTCCGCCATCCGGTTTTTTGATGAGGAACCGTATCCTGATCAGCATGGTCGAGGGAACCGGCCGGCCGGCGCGGCGGGCGGGGACGAAGTGCCAGCGCCCGACCGCGGTGCGGGCGGCATTGTCGAGCAGCGCGTAGCCGGAGCTCTGCGCGATGGAGACGGCGCCGGTGCCGTCCGGCGCGACCGCGACCCTCAGGATGACCGAGCCCTGCTCGCCGGCCTGCGCGGCTTGCGGCGGATAGGCGGGCGGGATGTTGCGTGCGGCGCGGTCGAGCGCGGCGGGGATCACGTGC
>JASHRV010000343.1 GCA_030037175.1 Acetobacteraceae bacterium | reverse complement strand
CTTGCACCAGCGTCGCACCATTTCGTAGGAGACGACAACGCCGCGTTCAGCCAGGAGCAGCTGAACATGCCGCAGGCTGAGGCTCAAGACATGGTACAGCCAGACGGCGCGGCTGATGATCTCGGCGGGAAACCGCGCGCATTTTTGCCAGGGACCCGATCCGCGAACTCCATCTGGGCCCAGGGTCATATGCATCGCATCGAGAGGCCGGACATATGACTGCACCTGACCGGATTGGCACCACTCGCTCTCGGGTCCTTCGCAGGCAAGGACCGTCCACATATAATAACATCAGTTGCTTGTAGTCGATGCGCGATAAGGTTCGCATGCTGAATTACGCCCGGGAGTGGATATTGCGATGGAACCGTGGAATGGCTAAATAAGACAAAGTTCAAGATTTACGGGCGATGGAGTCCGCCCGGGTCAATCGCCATCATGGCTGATGACTCCTGCCGTGCGCCTGTTGCGGGCAGGAGAGTGACCAGTGAGCAAAGTTTTCCTCGTTGCCACGAGTGGCGCGGGTTCCGTGTGATGGACCTGCGGCAATTTGACCGTCTCAAAGGAGTCCTCGCAGAGATCCTGCGCGGCGCTGCGATGGGCCGGGAGAACGAGTTCGGGCGGGAAGAGGTGCGTGGTCTCTTCGCCCGGCTCGCCGAGGACCGTTTCAATCTGGTGGTGATCGGGCGCTTCAGCCGCGGCAAGACGTCGTTGATGAACGCGATGCTCGGCACCGACCGGCTGCCGACCGGGATCGTTCCGGTCACCTCCGTCATCACTACGGTGAGCTACGGGACAGAAGAGCGGGTGGTGCTCCATTACCAGCACACGAACCTCTTCCTCGATATCCCGATTTTCGAGCTCGCTGAGCACATTACCGAGCGCGGCAATCCCGGCAATGTGCGGCGCATCCGCGCAGCCGAGGTGCAACTTCCGGCTGAACTGCTCCGGGGGGGATTCTATTTCGTCGACACGCCGGGACTCGGCTCCTCCATCCTCGAAAACACGCGGACCACCGAGGCATTCCTGCCCGAGGCAGACGCCTTCGTACTGGTAACGAGCTACGAGGCCCCGCTCACCGAGGAGGAAAGCCGGATTCTCGAAAAGATTCACCGTTTGGAGCGGCGCGTGTTCGTTATCGTCAACAAACAGGACTGCGTCGACGACTCCGAGCGTGCTGAAGTGCTCGCACATCTGGCGGAACGGCTCACGGCGATCTTCGGTGGACGTCCACGTGACCTCTATTCGCTTTCGGCACGGCAGGCGCTCGAGGCCCGACGCAAGGGAGATGCGCCAGCACTCGTAGCAAGCGGGCTGCCGGCATTCGAGGCAGCACTGCTCGACTTTCTGCTTAACGAGAAACGGCGCGAATTCCTGCTCGGCATGTGCTCCCGTATCGCCGGCATAGTCGAACGTGCGGGCGGCGCCGAGGTGGAGCGTATGCGGCTCGCGGCGCTACGAGACGAAGTTGCCGCGGTGTCGCCCGGGCCAGTCGAGGCGGAACCTACCGTTGCGATCCCGCCGACCGTTCCCGAGTGCGAGGTGTGCGTGCGCGTGGCTGACGCGGTCTTCAGCTTCCTTGCCGGCTACCAGTATCGGCTCCATGGCGACCAACAGGTACGGGCCGAGCTCGCGGACCGGCGGGGATTGTGCGGACCGCATACTTGGCAGTTCGAGGCGATGGCGGCGCCGCGCGAGGTCTGCACCGGCTTCGTGGGCGTCGTCGAACGGCAGGCAGACTATCTGCGGGCGGTGGCGCGGAGCAAACCGGCAGGGAAACTCGCTTGCGTGTCTATCGCGGCGGCGCTGCCAAGTGCGGAAGACTGTGCGGCCTGCGCGATGGCGCGCCGTGCCGCAGAGCAGGCGGTTACGGTCGCAGCGAGCCGACTCCGACGAGGCGGAGGCGCGGCGCTGAAGCAGCTTTCTGCGGTATGCCTGCAGCACCTGCCGCTGCTCGTAACCGCGCTAGACGAACCCGCGCTGGTCCAGGTTCTTCTGCTCCGCCAAGCGGATCTGCTCGAGCGACTCGCCGAGGACATGCGGCATTTCGCGCTGAAGCGCGACGGGATGCAGCGCCATTTGACGAGCAAGGAGGAGGCAATCGCCGGCCAACGGGGACTCCGAGTGCTGATAGGAAATCCGCGCGCCGAAATGGGACCGCCAGCGCAACAGTCGGGGTCGAACATCGCATCGCTCACGCAGCGGGCGGGCTAGCGCCATGATCTTCCGAAGCATTCTCTATCCGGGCGAGGAAGGTGGGCTCGCGGCTAAAGCGGCGCCCGTGTTTTTCATAGATCTCAATCTCGACCAGATCATCGATACGATCACCGCACCGAAGGCGGAGTACGACCTCAAGCCCTTCTTCTGGACACCTCCCGGTTCGTTGGAGACGATCCGATATCGCCATGAAGTCATGCGCGATCTTGAGAGGAAGGAAATTTTCGTCGCGGTGACGAGTTTCGCCGGGCGTATGCGTCGGATGCGCGAAGGCCTGGAAAGGTCGAGTAAGCTTCACTACAAGCAGCAGAAGCAATGGTGGTTCGTGGAAGCCGTCACGATCTATTGCGAGGCGGTCGAGACCCTGAGCCGCGAACTCGATATGGTCCAGCCCAGATCAAGCGGTTTGCGGGGCGTTCACGGCTGGCTTGCCGAATATGCAGCGGGCCCAAGCTTCGTCGGGCTGGCTCGGAAAGCGCGGGAGATCGAGACGAGGTTGGCAGAGATAGAATACTGCCTCTTGATCAGGGATGGCTCGGTAACGGTCCGGAAGTACGAAGACGAATTCGACTATAGCGAGGCGGTTGAGAAGACGTTTGCAAAATTCGCCCAAGGGGAAGGCAAGGACTATCGGTTGGGGTTCTCCGAGCCGGTTGAGATGAATCATATCGAGGCGGTGGTGCTCGACTTCGTCGCCAGACTCCACCCCGAGCTTTTCGCCGAACTCGAAAGGTTCTGCACGGAACAGGGGCACTTTCTTGACGTGGTCATCGGTAATTTCGACCGCGAGGTACAGTTCTATGTGTCATACCTTGACTATATAAGGCCGCTCCGAGCGGTCGGGTTGCAACTCTGCTACCCGCGCCTCGCGGCGACCGACAAGGAGATCCTGAGCCGCGACGGATTCGATCTCGCGCTAGCGCAGAAGCTCACTGCCGCGGGACAAAAAGTCGTGTGCAACGACTTCCAGCTCACGGGGCGTGAGCGGATCGTCATCGTTTCCGGACCAAACCAGGGCGGGAAGACGACCTTCGCCAGGATGTTCGGGCAGATGCATTATCTGGCGAACCTCGGCTGCCTTGTTCCAGGGCGAGAGGCTCGGTTGCTGCTTTTCGACCAGCTCTTCACTCACTTCGAGCGAGAGGAGAAAATTGAGAACCTGAGGAGCAAGTTTGAGGATGATCTCACACGAGTCCACGAGATCCTCAAACGAGCGACGCCACGCAGCGTCATCATTATGAACGAAAGTTTCAGCACGACAACGCTAAAAGATGCTATCTTCATCGGGCAGCAGGTGATGAAGAGAATTATCGCACGCGACCTCATCTGCGTTTTCGTTACATTTGTCGAAGAGCTAGCGAGACTCTCTGATACTACGGTCAGCATGGTAAGCACGATCGTACCAGGTGATCCCTCCTCGCGGACGTACAAAGTGGAGCGGCGTCCGGCCGATGGGCGGGCGTACGCGATCGCGATCGCCGAAAAATACCGGTTGACCTACGAAGCGCTGAAGGAGCGCATGCAGCCATGAAAGCGTTCCTGATGCATCCAGACTGCGATTTCGATATCGATCACGCGCCACCACCGGGTGCGGAGGCGCTGACCCAAGATCTCGGTCTACCGATCGTATTTATGGCGATGGCCGGTGGCGATGCTTTCCTCAGGGAGGTCGCGGCGAAGGCATTGTTGGCGAGTCTGGTTGAACCGAGCACTATTCGCTACCGACAGGCGATCCTACGCGACTGCTTCGACAATCCCAAAACGGTGCGCTCGCTTTACGAGCTTTCCGTCGAGGCGATCCAAAGGGAGAAAAAGGGGTTCTGGGGCGGGCTCACGAAGCATCCGGGCTATATGCTGCACCGGTGTGTCGAGGTGCTCGAGATGTTCTCAGGCATGCTGAGACAGTTGCGCGGGATCACTGAGCAATCGCGTGGTGACTTCGAATCCGATGGGTTTCAGCGTTTCTTCGCGATGCTGACCACGGAGCTCACGGACGAGTATTTCGCGGAAATCGGCGAGCATCTGCGCCGTTTGCACTTCCGCCGGGGCGTGCTTGAAAGTGCGACTCTTGGGCGCGGACTCAAGGGCGGGGAGTATCGCCTACGCAAGCCGAACGACGACCGGCCAGGATGGTTCGAATGGCTCCTGCAGCGCGGACCGCCTGTCTTCACCTATCGCCTGCACGAGCGTGACGAGGCGGGGGCACGGATGCTGTCTGAATTGCGAGATCGGGGCATCAATCTGGTGGCCAATGCGATGGCACGTTCCACCGACCATATCCTGAGCTTCTTTATCTTGATGCGTACGGAACTTGCCTTCTATATCGGCTGCCTCAATCTCAAAGAGGCGCTCGAGGCCAAGGGACAGACGGTTTGCTTCCCCCTTCCTACCCCGCTAGGCGGGCGGGAGCTCAGCGTTGATGGCCTCTACGACGCAGCCCTAGCGCTTAGCATGGAGCGGAAAATCATCGGCAACACTGCGAATGCGGACGGAAAGGATATCATCGTCGTTACCGGTGCTAACCAGGGCGGTAAATCGACATTTCTGCGTAGCTTGGGCCTTGCGCAGCTTATGATGCAATGCGGGATGTTTGTTCCTGCCAGTCGGTACTCGGCGGCTGTCAGCAGCGCCTTCTTCAGCCATTTCAAACGGGAGGAAGATGCGTCGATGACGAGCGGAAAGTTCGACGAGGAATTGGAGCGAATGAACGAGATTGCCAATCGTATTCACCCTCAGGCGATGATCCTGTTCAACGAGTCCTTCGCGGCAACGAACGAGCGCGAAGGATCGGAGATCGCACGGCAGATTGTCCGAGCGTTGGTTGAGCGGGGAGTTCGGGTGTGCTTCGTGACCCATATGTACGATTTTGCGCACGGGCTCGAGGAGGAAGGCGGGGGGAAAGTGCTTTTCCTAAGGGCAGAACGGTCCGAAGCGGGTGCGCGGACATTCCGTATGATAGCGGCCGCACCACTGGATACGAGCTATGGAGAGGATCTCTATCGGAAGATTTTTGGAACGGAGGATGTCGAGGATGAGGGCGTCACCCAGGCCTCAGCAGCGTGAAGATGGGACTTAAGTTGCGGAGGCTTTACCGCATTTCCGCAGGCGGCGGAGCACGTGGGAGATGCTGGTCTGGATCGAAGCTGACGTGGTACTGTGTCCCGCCGTGCTTGACGCCCGGCTTCCCAGATGATGGTTAGTCAGCCACACTGAACAACGGTATCTTGTATAAGTACGCCCGCTTCTCGTCTGTTAGAGTGCATCCGGCGATTTCAACGTCTCCGCCCATTCCGAGAATCCGGACCTGCGGGCGGCTCGCCTTGATGGGCGCGAGCTCAGCCCGAACTCTACCGGAGCCGGACGCAGTACGGGCTGCCGCTACGGCAATACGACTCGGCGAGTGCACACATTACCGGCAGCCGGCGTTATCGTCGTGTTTGTACAAATGCCGACTGCGCTACGGCGATCGCCGCCGCATATTGGGCGCCTCTTGGGCGAATTGCACCATGGCAATCGCAAGAGCCGAGAGATTGAACGGCAGGTGGGCGCGGCCCGGCGTATCTAGTCTCGAGTAAACGCGCAGCGCTTCAAATGGGGAAATCAACCGCGGCGGCCCGAATTCGAAGGCGCGTCCGCCCCCGAAGCGGATCTTAAGATCAAGATAGACCCCCCTCATCTCGAACGCGGCGCGGCCTTGTGCCGTAACCGCGACGGGAGTGCCCAAGCCAGTGGCATATTCGACGTAGGCGCGCCGATACAGTTCATAAAGCTCAAGGCGGTAGCGGATGATTTCCAACAGCACGGGATCAGGGAGGGCTCCGTATATGCGAAGCGTAAGTGCGAGGCAGAGCTCCATGAGGTGATTGTAGGAATATCGAACGGGTCTACCCACGCCAGAGCCCATCTCATTACGGGAAAACGGGACGCCGAGCACGCGAAGCGATTTGATGTAGTGGTTGAATGTGATCGGGGTGACCCCCGCATTGAATCCCATTGCCGTTAATACCCATACCGCTCTTCCATGAGTCAGCTGGACATCCGGGACCAACTCACTGGTCACGCGAACTTTGGTTGGAAGATGCACTGCTTTCATCGCTCGCTCACGCACAGCGGGTATTCGGTTCTCCTGACTCCGCATCAAGCGGAGTCAAGTGCTCCGTTCACTTCGCCCATTGACATGGCCCCGACACTTCGGGCCTTGATGCTATAATGGCTTATACATTGCCGAGCCCGCATCGATGGTGCCGTGCCGCTTACCGAATGGGAACGTGACCAGCCAAGCGATCCATTCGGGCGGCGCGTTTTTGATCAAGCTGCGTCCCTGGTACGCTTTACCAGTCTACCGGCGGGTACCGCGCAACGTGATGACGTGGCCTTTCGGAACCATGCCATTGAGCGCGGCCATCACGGCGTCCGCCACCGCCGGCTGATCGAAGAACTCGATCACCAGCGGCAGGTCGACATTGAGGCGCAGCAAATCGGAAGCGTGGACTTCACCACCAGCACCGAGGCCCGCGATCCCGCGGAAGACGACGACGCCCTGCACGCGATGCTGATCGGCGAGCAG
>JASHRV010000342.1 GCA_030037175.1 Acetobacteraceae bacterium | reverse complement strand
CGCGAGATCTGCGAGCGCATCGGCCCCACCTTGCGCGAGCAGGGGATGATCTTCGTCGGCATCGACGTGATCGGCGACTGGCTGACCGAGATCAATGTCACCTCGCCCACCGGCCTGCAGGAGGTGGCACGATTCGACGGCGTTCATCTCGAGGCAACGATCTGGGACCGGATCGAATCCCGCGTCGCAGGATAAGTTCGGAGAGAAGTCTTTTTGCTTCTTTTTCTTCAGAAAAAGAAGGCGCTTCCTTTCCTGCTATTCCGCCGGGTCGAAAAGATGCACATGCCCGGCTCGGATGCGCGCGAGCGCCACGCCTCCGACATCCAACGGGCCGATCCGTGCCCTGCGGGGCAGCAGGATGTCGAGGGCGATGCTGCCATGGGCGAGAACGCGCAGGCCCAGCCCTTCCTCATGGACCGAGGCGAGTGTGACCGGGAAAGCGTTCTCGCCGTCGCGGGGGACCGGGCCGTCCTCCGGGCGGGCAAGCGCGATGTCCTCGGAGCGGACCGCCACACCGACACGCGTGCCGGGGCCGGCCCAGACGGGTGCTGGGGCCATGATGGCAACGCCATCCACGGCGACCGTCGCCATCCCGTCCGCCACCGCGCGCACGGTGCCAGCGAGAAGGTTGCGGTAGCCGAGCAGCCGCGCCGCCCGCACGCTGACGGGGGCGGCAAACACCGCCCTGGGCGTGCCTTCCTGCACGATCCGCCGCCCCACCATCAGCGCCATCCGCTCGGCCATCGCCGCGAGATGCACGTCGTGCGTCACTGCGAGCGTGGGCAGGCCGATCCGCCTGATCTCCTCGATCAGCTCGCCAAGCACGGCGTCCCGCGTCTCCGGGTCGAGGGCCGAGGTCGGCTCGTCGAGCAGCAGTAGCTCGGGCTCGCGGGCGAGCGCGCGGGCCAGCGCCACGCGCTGCTGCTGGCCGCCCGAGAGCGCGTCCGGATAGCGTTCGGCAAGCGCGGCGATGCCGAGCCTCTCCATCAGCACGAGCGCCCGCGCGCGCCGCCCGCGCCGCGCCGTGAGCGGAAAGGCAACGTTCTCCCAGGCGCGCAGATGCGGGAAGAGCGCATAGCCCTGCGGCAGGTATCCGATCGGCCGGCGCTGCGGCGGCAGGCCGCCATAGGGCCTGCCCTCCGCCGGCAGGAGGCCCGCGATCGCCTTGAGCAGGCTCGTCTTGCCCTCGCCGCTCGCGCCGGCGAGCACGGTGAAGCCCGCGACCGTCAGCCGCGCCTCGATGAGGAGCGGCAGCTCAAGCCGGTAGTCGATCTCCATGCGTCAGGGTGTGATTGCCGGGTGATGGAGTGTCGAGAAGGAAGATCTCTCTTTTCTTCTTTTTCTGAAGAAAAAGAAGCAAAAAGACTTTTTCCCGTTTTCCGGACCCGGCGCCGACGAGGGACTCCGGACGAACGGACAACAACGGATAGCGGATAAAAGTTCTTTGGTTCTTTCTTCCAAGAAAGAACAATCCTTCAAAATATACCGCGCCGGCGCGAGATAATCCCGAACCAGAGCGGCAGCGGCATCGCGACGAGGAAAAACAGCCAGAGCAGCGGATAGACCGCCTCGAGCCCGATATCCTGGAGGTTCACCCAGAGCTGCACGGGAATTCCGTGCGGGAAATAGGCGATGATCAGCACGATCCCGAATTCGCCGAGCGCACGGACCCAGGCAAGCGCCAGGCCCGCCCCGAGGCCGAGGCGCGCGAGCTTCAGGCTGACCTCCAGGAAGACCTGCCAGCGCTCCTTGCCGAGGGTGAGCGCGATCTCCTCGAGCTCCCGCGGCACGCCCTCGAACGCGGCGCGGGCGGTGACGACGTAGTAGGGCATGGCGCCGTAGACCTGCGCGAGGATGAAGGCTGGAGCGGTGTTGGTGAGCACCAGACCGATCCGTCCGAGCACGGTGCCCGCGGCGCTGTACGGGCCGTAGAACGAGGCGAGCAGGATCCCAAGCGCGAGCGGCGGGGTGAGGAGGGGGAGCAGGAGCAGGGCGTCCAGGACAGGCTTGCCGCGGAACTCCCGCCGCGCGAGCAGCCACGCGAGCGGCGTGCCGAGGGCGGCGATGATCGGCAGCGTGACGAGGCTGTAGAGCACCGAGACCCCGGCGGCGCCGACATCGCCAGGGGCGAAATGAAAGCCGGACCAGTCGGTGACGAAGGCGAGCGCTATGAAGGGCGCGGTGAGGAAAAGCAGCGCGCCGAGGCCAAAGACGGGCGCGACCGGGAAGCCGCGCCCGCCCAGATCAGAGGAAAGCCGGCCGGAGCCTCGGCTCAGCTCGGCCCGCCCATCGGCTTGCCGTACCCATTGTCCTGGAAATCCTTCTGGCCTGCCGGGCTTTGCAGGAAATCGACGAATTTCTGGGCAAGCGTGGGGTTCGTCGCGGTCTTGAGCACCGCGGCGTAGAAGATGAGCGGCTGGGTGCTGAGCACGTGGGGCTTGCCGTCCGGGCCGGTGATCGTGAAATGCACCTTGCTGTACCAGTCCGCGATCATCGCCGGGTTGCTGAGATTGATCTCGTCCGGGAGCTGGACGAAGGGCAGGTGGTGCGAGGTGACGGAGCTCTCATAGCCCGACGAGGCGTCGATCTGTCCGGCTTCGAGCCGGGTCAGGATCGAGGGCTCGGTGAAGATCTGCGCCTGGTTTTCGAAAGGCCCGAGGATCTTCTGCGCGAGCCCCGGCTGGTTATAGTACCGCTCGGCGAGCAGCATCGTGAAGACGATGTTCTGCCCCTGCGGATCGGTCTTCGGGTCGGTGCGGCCGAAGCGCA
>JASHRV010000341.1 GCA_030037175.1 Acetobacteraceae bacterium | reverse complement strand
CGGTTGCGGCGGCGCCGACCCAATTGCCGGTCAGAAAGTTCCAGAGTGTTGCGCCGGTTGCGGCAGTTGTCGATGACAGTAGCCCCGCCACACCGAACGCGATCAAAGCTGTGTTCATCAGCGTTTGGCCGAGAGCGAGCAGCCCGCCGAAGGGATCGGTCCACATCTGCGAGTTCGGCAACAGGAAGTTGGTGATTTGGTTGAGGGTCCATTGCGAGAGATGCAGGCTGTTGAAGACCTCCTCGACGACGGAGCCGCCGCGCTGATCGGATGTAATGGTCGCCAGTGTTGTCGGCACACCATTCGGGGGCGCTGTGCCGTCCGAGGTCGTGGCGATGGTGCGGAGTGTGTCCATGTAGGAGTTTGCGGCGCTTTCGAGGGGAGCGAGGTCGTAGGACATGTCTTGGCCGAGACCGTCGTAGGTGGGGGACGTGACAATGGGAGCGTCGCTCAAGAGTGAAAGCGTCGCCGCGTTGAGCCGGGCGATTTCAAGGTAGTACGCGCCGGCCGAGGTCCAGCCGAGCGTCGATTGTTGGACTTCGCTTGTCAGCAGATCGAGATTGCCGTTGCGAGCGTTGGTGGCGTTGGACTGGATGGCGCCATTGATCGCGGCCTCCTCCGAAGTCGCGGAGGATGTCAATTCTTGGGTGTAAGCGTTCACGGCGGTCGTGTAGATTCCTTGGAGTGCCGATAGGGCCGAGGTATCCTTGGTTTGCCATAGCTGGCTGGCGACGTTTGCGACCTGGCTCCGAATATCCCCGTCGAGGACATCGGTGAGCACCGCCTGCTGAACCCCGGCCATGTTCACGGGAACGCCGGCGATCGTGCTGACGTTCTGGCCGGGCTCGTTGATCGTCACGGACCCACACACGGGATCTCCGGATTCATTGCCTGTGGAGAGGCTGTAGCGCCACGTGACGTACCCGTCCGACGCGCCGTTGGTGCCGGTGCTGGTGACGCTGGTTCCGGTAAGAGGCGTCGGCGTAGGAACGAGCTGGCTGCCTCCCTGATTACTCGATCCGCCGGCGAGGTTGACCAGATCCATGCAAAGTTCGCTGTTGATGAGACCCTGCACGACATCACCGGTGCCGGGGATCATGGGCTGGGCGATCACCACGGCGTCGGGCCCTACAGCCTGTATGGCGTTGGTGTAGAGCGCCTTGGCCATTCCAACACCCCACAAGGCGCCCTGCTCCACGAGCTGCTGGCCGGCCGAGAAGCCTCCGCCGAGGGGAAACATCATGATGGCGGCGAACCCGACCCGCGCCACGAAAATCCAGCTCTGCCCGCTGCCGAGGATTTGCGAGCTTTCAGCGGCGCGGTGGATCGTCATGATCGTGTTGTAACAGACGAAGGCGCAGGCGATGGCGGCGATGAAGCCGGTGAACTGTCCGATGATCTGACCGATCACTGTGGCTTCACTGCCGGTCGAAGGGAGACTCGCTGTGGCACCAGTGACCGGGAAGAGACTCTGCACGACCTGTGCGGCCCAGTCGTTGCCTGGATTGAGAGCGCTCCAGCTCACATCGTACGGGTTTGTCCCCTGCGCGAATGCTGGACCAGCGACGGCGATGATGACGAGTGTCAGGACCAGGAATGAAAAAAAGCGCATGGCAACCTCGGGGTTTGTGCCGAGGTTGCCATGCGCGACTGCGAATGGCGGCGGTTTGATGGTTCAGCTGGGAGATGGTCCCGGCCGGCTTGCTTCGGGACCGGATCGTGTGAAGAAGGCCTTCACGGCCTCGACGGCGCGTTGGATGATTTCACCCGCCTGCTTTGAGACGTCCTCGAGCATGGACTTCCTTTCGCGGCGTGATGGAGCGTTGCCAGCGGCCTCGCCGATATCGGCATCGAGCTGCTGGAACTTAGCGGTCAGGTTTGCGGCATCCGGCCGGCGGGCGATGATCTGCTCGACGCCGGTGCGCGCCTCAGCGTATTTGGCGAGGGCCTCGGCCGCCTGATCATAGGCCCTGGCGAAACCCGTCTCGTCCTTGAGGGCATTATTGAATTGTTGCCGGAGGTCCTGATACCGGCCGCCTTCCCGCATCTGGGAGAGCACACCGGAGATGCCCTCGGGGTCGGCACGCGCGGCTGACTGGATGCGGTTCATCACCGTCGCGCCTTCGCCCGTCCGGAAGCCCTCCATCGCCTCCAGGGCGGCTCTGCCGGCTTTTTCGGCGTCACGAAGACCGAGTTCGTTGCCGGCGTCGCGCATTTTTGCCTGGAAGGCGGTGAGCCGCTCGCCGAACGGCTGCGGGGCGGCATCCCAGGGGGCGGCACCGCTCGGCGCGAAGGCGCCTCTGATGCCCGAGATCACGCCGTCAATGATGTTTCTCTCATAGACGGAGGGATCGGCTGTCCCGTACCGAGACGCGGTACGCTGCTGCTGGCGCTGGTCTTGCTGCTCGGGCTGCGGTGGACCATCTGCCTGCCTTTGGCGAGCTGTCGATGGAGCGTCGGTCGTGGCTGCGGAGGGTGGCTGGTCGGCTGGCGGGGGCTGGAGTTTGTCGGCCCGTGGGGCGCTCCTTGCTGTGTTTTCAAGCGCGTCTATTTGGCTGCGGATGCTCTCGGTGTTCTGCTCAACCTGCCGTCCGATTTCACCGCCGGTACGACGAATGTCATGAACCAGCTTGGGGTCGTTGATCTCCGCGGTTTTTCGCAAGAGCGCGGCCATCTGGTCATTTTCGAGGTTGGGCGCCGACCCCGCGAGCCGGTCGACTTCCGAGCGGGCACTCGAGGAGAGGTTCAGTTGATGGCCAAGCGCTTTTTCCGTGTCCTGAACGGCATAGGCGATCTCGTGCCGGAACTCGCGCTGATTGAAGCGCACGGAGTCCGCGGATTGCGCGATCAGAGCACGCGCCCTGTCGGCGAGTGCCGGATCCTTCTCCTGCAGGCTCTTGCTGGCGCGCTCGAGGGCATCGAGGGCTTCCCGGATGGGCGTTTGGGGCCGTACCCCATCCGCTGATGCGGAGCTGGGAGCGGGGTTGGCGGGTTGCGGCGGTGCTGGGGTCTCTGGTTCAGCCATGGTCGTTCCTTCGATGCTGGATTGGGGGCTACGGGGAGCTACTGGAGGCGACGGACGGCGTGGGAAGTGGGGCCGTCGGCAAGTAGTCGTGCTCGGTGTTGACGGCGAGATTGGCGGCGTTGATCACGCCGCCCTCGAGCCCAAACTTGAAGATCTGGAACAGGAGGTAGTCGTTTAAGGCGAGTTCGGTGGCGATTTCGCGTTCGACGGATGCCGGCGGCATGGCCTGCAGCTCGGCGTTCCAGTTGATGTCAGAGATCCGGCGTTCGGACTCGATTTGCAACGATTGCAGCAAGGAGACTTGGCTCGGCACCGGAAGATTGGCATCCGTGAGATATTGCTGTTGTGCGCTCGTGAGCGGAACGGACTGGCTTTGCAGGCCGACAATATTGTCGACATAGGTTTGCGCGGCGGATATGCGGGCGTTGTAGCTACGGCGCTTTACTGCGGCGTCGAGACCGGTCAGGGAGTTGAGCTGATCGCCGCGCAAGGCGGCGGGTGCGACCGGCTCGATCAAATTGGTGGCGTAATCGTTGGCCGTATTCAGTGCCGTCTGCGTCGTGTAGGTGCCGGTGCCGAAAAGGCTTGAGAAGCTCTGATCGGTATCCATAGTCGCCTCGGAGTAGCTTGCACAGAGGCCCGCGGCGACATCGTTGGGGTCACAGTAATTCCCGAGATGCTCGCGACTGGATGCCGCGTCGCCCTGGGCCGCGCCGTAATAGGACGGCATGTTCGGTAGAGATTCATCCCGCCAATCCTGCGTACGCGCAATTTCATAGCCGATATCGTAGGATTGTTCCGACGCAGCCTGGATGCTGACGCCGCCGTCCAATGCGGCGCATTGGGTGGGGCTGGCCGTTTGCTGGTCGCGGATTTGGGCGTCCCGCATCTGCAGATCGAACTGCGCCATCGCTTCGTTGGAGGCGTCGGCGATCTGCTCCTGTGCGCCAACCTGGGCTTTTGAGTAGTTGGCGTTTTGCGTGAAACCTTCCTGGAGGAGCTGCTGGACGGTGCCGTAGGTGTTGTTGCCCAAGACCGAGGCGATGGGTCCATTTGCGCCCAGAAGGCTGTCGAGGGAGGACTGTACGGTCTGAATGCCCTGCACGATATCGTTCAGGATGGCGATCTGCTGGATTTCTTTGGCGATAGAGGTGAAATCTATGACCGGAAGGTCCGCGTAGGCCGGGCGGGCATTAAAGAAGACGGCTCCGACAATGATTCCGAGAGCGGTGCCGCCGGCGAGGGTGAGTCTGCGCATGGCCTGGTCCCTAGAAACTACCGAGAGGTGATGTCGGCATCGGGTATCCCGTTGGGGCCATACCGTTCCCGTTGATGTAGAGGCCGCTGCCGGAACCGTTGGTGCCGACACCAAGGCCGATCGTGGAGATCGGAGGACCGCCGCTGCCGAAGGAGAGTTGCGGGCAGGACAGCCCGCCGCCCAGGCCACCGAAGCCGAGATTGAACCCGGTGACGGTGAGGCCGCATTGCACCTGGCCGAGCCAGGAGTTCCAGGTCGATTGGACGGCGTTGCAGATCTGGCCTTCGACGGATTGCAACAGGCTGGTCGGATTGAGCAGATTGGTGACGAGGTTCAGACCGACGCCATTGAAGAAATTGCCGAGGCAACTGAGGCTGGTGACACTCTTGGGCTGTTGGATGGTATTCTGGTCCGCGGCCATGCGGGCGGCCATGCCGTTGGCCGCGGCCTGGGCGAGCGTCGCACACCCGACGCTGCCTGTGGTGGTGGTGGTTTGGGCGCCGGCCAAGATGGGGCTGAGGACAAGGCTCGCGGCAAGCGTTGCGGAGATGGCGAGGCGCATCAGGCTGGCTCCTTCAACGCGGTTTCAGCGGCGATCTGAAGCTCGGTGAGACGTTGGGGTGCAAAAAGGTGGTTGATCGTGGCGCGCCGGGTGATGGCAGCGATCGCGGCGCGGATGGCGCGTCCGGACGGGGTGTCGCCGGCGAGTAAGCCGGCGATGATGGCGAAGTTGTCCGGTATGCCGCGCTCGTTCAGCCAGTGGAGAATGCGCAGGAGCCGCGCCGCGCCGAGTTGCGCGAGGAGCATCTGGAGTTCCGGGGCGAGCTCGTGATCGCGTAGCTTGGTGCCAAGACCGGCAGGATCTTCGTCGCACCCACGTTCGAGCAGGTCGCCGAGTTCGGTGAGCAACGCTTGCGCGCGTGGCGTCGCTTCGACGGACCGGACGGGGGGCGGCCAGCTGGTGGCATCGGCCGGCCACACGAGCTGCAGCCAGTCGGTGACGGCATCAGTTCGCAGATCCAACATGGCGGAATACCCCCTTGTCAGCCAACGGCCACAGGATGGCGAGGGAGTCTGCGAACGGCGCTATTTTCTGATTTCGACGGCCATGTGGGTCATGACGAGGTGCAAGCCGAGCGGCTTCACGGCGTCGCGCAGGACGTGGTTCCAGGTATCGCCGCCCTTCCACGTCACGACCATCTGCGGATCGGCGCCTGGCCCGTACGTCACGCTGATGGCAGGTGGTACGATCTGGCGGCAGGCGAAGCCGAGTGGCACCTTGTCACCGAAGCCATAAGCCATCTTCCAGTGGACGGTCATGGGCGCGCCGTCCGCGGGTGTTGGTTTGGTCGTCCCGGTATATCCGGGGTCGCCGGGGTCGACGATGGGTGCCATGGCGATGGGAGCGGCGGGGGCGCTGGCCTGAAGCGGGGGGGCATTTTTGATGACAAAATCGGCTTTGGCGGAGGTGAGGATCCCCGCTGTGGGGAGGGCGACAAGCACTAGAACCCGGATGACGATATTGCTGCGCATGGTGGCTCTCTCGCAGGTTGTACGCCTATGGGAGTGCCTGGAGATTTTGCGAATGGGGATTGCGAAACGGCCGAATTGCGGGAGATAAGCGGGGCGATCACCTACAAGCAGGTCTTCGCAGGTGCGGTATTGTGCCAGTTCCTGTGCCTGCACAAATGGGGGAGGCCACTCGGTCGGGATGGGCAAAGAACCGAAGGGGCAGGACGATTCCGACGGGGCTACGGATGAAATCATCAAGGTTATTTCGCGCCGCTTGGCAGATACCCGGAAGAAACGGGGGCTTACGCAGGCTCAATTAGGCGAGAAGGCCGGAGTCCGGCAGTCGTACATATTTGAGCTGGAACAGGGTTCGTCGAGCATGACGCTCCGGACACTGATCCGGATGGCGCGGGCGCTTGAAGTCGATCCGCGTGAGCTGTTTCCGGGAGGGGCGTCCGCCCCGGTTACGGCGGCCGAGATCGAGTTCTTGGCGGGTGCGCTCGATCGGCTGGCCAAGGCGATCGAAGATCGCGTTGCCTACGAGAAACTTCGTGACGAACATGAAGCCTCAGTCTTGGAGGAGCTAAAGCCGCTTGTGGATCTCAGGAATGTGCTCGCCGTTCGCAAAGTCGCCACGGAAACTCCGGAGGGCGGTGGCGCCGCAAGACCGAGACGGCCGCGACGCGGGATTACCGAAGATACATAATCCGGAGTTGCCGTTTTTCTTGAATAACCGGTGCTTGTAGGTTAGGCTTTCTCCGGTCTTTTGGCCGGAGGGGAGCTTGATATCAGCGGCTGTCCAGAGCTTGCGGCAGGGACGAACGGCGCTGCCGACGCCGCTCGCTTCCCTGCAAGCTCCGGCCGCAGGGCCCGTTCTTCCGCTCTTCGATCGTGTCCTGTCCGGAATGGTCGCGGCGGGTCAGGGCGTTCAAGCACTTTGCCTTTTGCTAGGCCTGACGCAGCTCGTTCTCGATGAGCACATCGTCCGGCTTTGTCTGCCAACGCCGCATGATCGGCCACTCCGAAAACCCGGCCCGCTGGGGTGGTGCATCAGGGACAAGGTACGGCTGATCTTCTGGCGGCTTCTGGGTGTGCATCCAGAGATCATTGGCCAGCGGCTCGAAAGGCCGCGCTCGGCGAATGCGGTTCGCGCCCAGGCCCGGCGCATGGGGATACCGACGCCGCCACGGCGAGAGCTGCACAAACCCGATCCCGCGAGCCTGCGGGAGCCCGACCTTGCGGCCCTGTTCGGCTTCGATCGATCTGATGATTGTAGACCCACCTTACAGGGTGGCCCGAGCGATACGCGGAACTGCGCGACGTCCGGGAGGCGGGACCTGCTCGGGCCGGTGCCGAGCGCTGCCGAGCGGAAATCCCAAGGATCG
>JASHRV010000340.1 GCA_030037175.1 Acetobacteraceae bacterium | reverse complement strand
TGCTCGTGTACAACCCCGCCACCGTCACCGATCCGCCGCAAAGCTTCGGCGATCTCCTGCTGCCGCGCTGGAAAGGCAAGGTCGGCGTGGTCAGCACGGCAAGCTTCTGGCTGATGATGGCCGCCAGCCTCTACGCCAGCGGCAACCCGAACGATTTCACCAAGGCGAAGGATCTCATCCTCAAGCTCAACGCCAACGGGCTCCGCCTCTACCCCGAAACCGACAATCTCGCCCCCGCCTTCAAATCGGGCGAGATCGATGTCGGAATGATCTGGTTCGCGCGCACGGTCATGTGGCAGAACGCGGGCTTCCCGGTGAAGGGCACCTTCGCCAAGGAAGGCGCCATCCTCTACGTCTCCGGCATGGTCGTGCCGAAGAACGCGCCGGACAAGGACGCGGCGTGGAAATATGTCAACGCCCTGCTCGAGCCTTCCGCGCAGGAAGGCTTCGCGCAGCACATGGGCTACTGGCCGACCGTGAGCAACGCCACGCTCACCGGCAAGACCGCGGAGCAGCTCGCCATCCCCACGCCGCGCCCGAAAATGGTCCAGCCCGACTACGCCTACACCATCAAGGTCCAGGCCGAGATGGACGATTGGTGGCAGCAGAACATTGAGCGCGGCTGACATCTCCCTCCAGGCCGAACGGGCTGCTCGCGCCGCCGCGCGGCGCGACGCCGTCGCCTCGTTCAGCCTGCTCGGCCCCGCAAGCATCGTCACCGCCATTATGCTGCTCGGGCCGCTCCTGGTCCTGGCCCGCTTCAGCCTCAACCGCTTCGATCCCGTGAACCTCATGGTCGCGGCGCTCACACCCGCGAACTATCTCCGCTTCTTCGCCAATCCCTTCTATCGCGACGTGATGCTGACAACCATCCGCGTGTCGCTCATCACCACCATCGCCTGCCTCGTGCTCGGCCTGCCGATGGGCTGGCGCCTCGCGCGCACGCAAAGCCGCGCGAAAAGCCTCTGGGTCATCCTCACCATCCTGCCGCTCTTCATCGGCGCCACAACCCGCACGGCCGGCTGGATGATCCTCTTCGCCCGCGGCGGCATGCTCGACATCGCCGCACGCCTCCTTCACGCCGGCCGCGTCGATCTCATGTTCTCCGAAACCGCCGTCATCGCCGGCATCATTTCCATCAACCTGCCCTTCATGATCCTCACGCTGCAAAGCGTGTTCGAGGGAATCGACTCCCGGCTCGAGGAAGCCGCCGCCAGCTTCGGCGCCACCCCCTCGCGCGCCTTCCGGCGCGTCATCTTCCCCTTGGCACTCCCGGGCATCGTCATCAGCGCCGTGCTCTGCTTCATCCTCAGCATGAACGCCTTCCCAACCCCGGTGCTGCTCGGCGGCCCACGCTTCCACATGATGGCACCGCTCCTCTACCTGGAATTCAGCAGCGACAATAACTGGCCCTTCTCGGCCGCGCTCGGCTTCATCCTGATGGCAACGACACTCATCCTCATCGGCCTGGCCAACATCATCATTCCCCGCCGCTACCGCCCCGCTTGAGCGGTTTTTCGGATTTGGTTTGGAAAGTAAATCAAATGAAAACCCAGAGGCTCCGCCTCTGGACTCCGGCAAGGAGCTCTGCTCCTTGCATCCTCGCTGGGGCCGCGGGCCCCAGACGGGTTCCCAACGCGCCAGCGCGTTGGGTGCCCGCCCCATCCGTTTCTTGAAGCCATCGCCTGCCCGGAGTTCCCCAATGCCCGACAGCGAAGAAAACGCGTGGGCCGTCCCGCCCGGCCGCTACCTGGCCGAGCGCCCGCCGCTCCACGCGCTGCCCGCGCGCCCGCTCTCGCGCTATCTCACGATGGCGGACGGAACCCGCCTCGCGCTCGATCTTTATCTGCCCAAGGGCGCGCGCAACACGCTGCCGACACTCCTGCTTCTCACGCCCTATTACCGCCGCTTCGCCCTCGCCCCCGACGCGCCCCCCGGCACGGAGCCGAGCCCGAACGCCGGCCGCTGGCGCGATCTTTTCGTCCCGCGCGGCTACGCGCTCGCCGTCGTCGATGTGCGCGGCAGCGGTGCCAGCTTCGGCACGCGCGATGCGTTCCGCTCCCCGCGCGAGCGCAGCGATTATCACAAGATCGCCGAATGGATCGCCGGTCAGGAATGGTCGAACGGCCGCATCGGCGCCACCGGCATCTCCTATGTCGGCGCCGCCGCGGACTTCCTCGCCTCGACCGGCCATCCCGCCGTGCGCGCCATCGCGCCCATCTCGGCAGTCTGGGACACATACACGGATCACTACTATCCCGGCGGCATCCTGCTCGACCGCCTCGCCGCCGACTACGATCATTTGATACAGGCGCTCGACCGCGACCAGCGCGCCGCCCTCGCGGCCTACGCCTATTTCCGCGACCCCAGCTACCGCGGACCGCAGCCGGTGGACGAAGACACGAACGGAACAATCCGCGACGAAGCGGTCGCCGCCCACGGCGCCAATTTCCGCATGCCCGCCTTCATCGCGGAGTTCCCGTTCCGCGATTCAGCGCTCCCCTACGACCCAGGCTTCACCACGGCTTCCTTCAGCCCCTGCGGCTTCGCCGCCAGCATCCCGCCCGAAGTCGCGGTGCTCTCGATCTCGGGCTGGATGGACGGCGCGGGCTACGCCAACGGCTCGATCGCGCGCTTCCTCACCCTGCCCAACCAGCGCCGCCATCTCCTCCTCGGCCCCTGGGACCACGGCGCGCGCATCGATGTCTCGCCCTGGCGCAAATCGACCGTGCCGGAATTTTCGCTTCCCGGCGTGCTGCTCCGCTTTTTCGACCACTATCTCTCGGATCTTCCGAACGGGCTCGATCGGGAAAAGCCCGTGCATTATTTCAGCATGCACGCCGAGCAATGGCAGGCCGCGGACTCCTGGCCGCCGCTTTCGCACACGCATCGCCTCTACCCCGATGCCGACGGCACGCTCTCGCCCGCGCCCGGCCCCGTCGGGGCGGATGCCCACGCCGCCGATTTCACCGCCGGCACCGGCACGCACACGCGCTATGAACGCCTCGCCGCCATCGACGTCCGCGAATACTACCCGGACTGGGCGGAGCAGAGCCGCGCCATGCTCCATTACACCTCGGCGCCGCTCTCGCACGCCGCCGAAATGACCGGCCACGCCATGCTTTCCCTCACCGTTTCGTCATCGGAACCGGATGCCGGGCTCTTCGCCTATCTTTCCGAGATCGAAACGGACGGCACCCCGCGCTACGTCACCGAAGCCATCCTCCGCGCGCTCCACCGCGCCGAACGCCCGGCCCCGCCCGAATACCGCGCCGCCTGGCCCTGGCACAGCCACGCGCGCGCGGATGCCGCGCCG
>JASHRV010000339.1 GCA_030037175.1 Acetobacteraceae bacterium | reverse complement strand
TCGCGTCCGGGTTTTTGGGGGTGAATGGGGCCGCTCCGTCGGCGCAAGAATTTGATACGATGTGGTTGAACGCCGCAGTGGTCTTTGCGGAGATCGGCCAAAAGATGGCCTGGTACAACATCATTTATAACATTGAGCTCGCAATTTTGCAGCCTTTGCTTGTAATCCCTATCGGGATCGTCTTTGTTATCTTCGAGGTCGCTCAGATTATGACCGATATCGTGGTGTCCATTGGACCGTTCTTTCTCGTTGGTTACCTTTTCGGCGCAACGCAGGGCATCGCTGATCGATTTGTAGGAAAGCTAATCTCGTTGGCTATCCTGACGCTTCTTGTAGATGTCGTAATCTCCATAATCATAAAGGGCTACACTAGCTATATAGCCCAAACCCTAGCCGCCGTGACGACAACTGCAAACAGAGCGATAGACGTAGCCATCGTCATCCAGATGGTCGCCTTTTTTTTCATCGGCAGCCTCATAACAACATTTCTCCCGGGCCTGGCCGCTTATTTCGGCGGAGGCATCTCCGTCAGTCCGCTGGCTATGGCAGTGGCCGCGAAGAGCATTGTCCCCAGAGGAACCGCACTCAGCGGAGACCGACAGTGAAGTTCCGATTCGATCCAGTCATGCTAGAGTGGGGGGCGCTTACCCTCTATGCTCCCTTCATCTATTTCGGGTTCTTCTCGAAAAGGCGCCTGCCGTTTCCTCTTTTGGTGCCGGGGCGGCTTCTTCGCCTCCTGCTCGCACTCGTCGCCTTTGGCCTGCTTGTCGGCTGCACGAATCCTGACCCGCTAGCGGTCGCGACCGGTCCTCTTTATCCCCTCAACGTGGGTCTCTGGCACCCGACGCCCCACGACCTTGCGGCGCCGCCGCAGGTTGCGCACAACTAGGGACGCTGGCTCGATGAGCGATAGAGACACCGCGCTCCCATTAGCGGCGCCGATGCTAGAGAAGCACTTTAAGGAGGTCGCCTCCTTTCAGAGACTTCGCGCACGTTTGTCGGTTTTCATCTCGCGCAGCCTGGTTGTGGCCCTCGCGATTTCACTGCTTGGAAACCTCGGGCAAGCATGGAGCATCGCGGCAATGCTCCCATTGACGAAGCTCGTGCCGGTGTACTTCCTCATCCGTTCAGACGGCACGATCGATACGTCAGTCGCACTTTCTACTTTGCCGCCCTCCGTGAGTCAGGCGGTGGTTCGCTCGGCGCTTTGGCAATATGTCCAGATGCGCGAGGGCTATTCCTATGATACCGCCCAATATCGCTACGAGATCGTCTCGGGAATGTCCGGCGCGACTGCCCGGGCGATCTACCAACAATGGTTCAATTACCCGAACCCGGAATCTCCGCAAGTCACCCTCGGCAGGAACGGGGTCATCACGGTCGAACCGATCTCGGTCGCACTGATCGGCCCGACTGTGGCACAGGTGAGATACCGGCGCCTAGTGACCATGGCTACCAACGCACCCCTTACGACCACCTGGACCGCGACCCTGCAATTTGAGCAGGTCGATGCCATCCCGGCTTCCGACCGGCTGGAGAATCCAGGAGGGATCATTGTCAAAAGCTATCAGAACGAAGAGGACACCACGCCGTGAAGCGGCTAAATCGCTTGCTTCTCACCGGGGCACTGCTTGCGGCGTTGTCGCCGTGCTTCGCCCGTGCAGACGAGGTGCCCACAAGCGACCCTCTCGACTCGCGGATGCGCGTTGTTCCCTACAACCCCGGCCAGGTCGTTCATCTATCGACCAATGTTGGCGCCACCATGGTCGTCTGCTTCGGCGCCGACGAGACTGTGACGGCGGTTGCGGAGACCGACACGATGCACCTGGCCGCACTTCCGAAGGGGAACTACCTGTTCCTTAAGCCCAGCGCGCCGCTCCCGCTTCAATCTGTGATCGTCTTGACGCAGCTCCCGAACGGGCATCTACACCGCTACGTTTTCGAAATTGAGACAGTCAAGGATGCGTCGGCAGCCAATGGCGCCGCTGGCGTCTATTACT
Organism: Acetobacteraceae bacterium; assembly: GCA_030037175.1. Classification (GTDB taxonomy): domain Bacteria; phylum Pseudomonadota; class Alphaproteobacteria; order Acetobacterales; family Acetobacteraceae; genus JAKAWQ01. Next base: position 2,098 of record JASHRV010000339.1, on the reverse strand, counting down.
CGGTGCAGTTCACCTATCCAATCCAAGAGGCTGAAGCGGCGGCTGCGAAGTCGAGAGCGGAAGCGGCAGAAACCGCCAAGTTGAACGCCCAGGCTGCCGCGAAAGCGCAGCTGGTCGCGGCCGATGCGATCATGAGGAATGGGCGGATCGATCCCCATAATTATAGGTACGTAGCCCGGGGCGACCATTCGCTTGCACCCGTGTCGATCTGGGATAATGGCTATTCAACGGTTCTGACCTTTCCCGGAAACACGGCGATCCCTTCGATTTTTGTCATCAACCCCGATGGCAAGGAGACAACGGCAACCTACTCAGTCCATGGCAATGTGGTCGTGATTGATCAGACCGCGTGGGAGATCCGCCTTCGCTACGGCGGAACCGTGCTGAACATCTACAACCTAGCATACAACACCGTGGGCAATAACCCCGGCACTGGCACAGTAAGCCCGGATGTTAGCCGCATCATTTCCACCACGGACACCGTGCCATGACCGACGACCGGTCACCGGTCGAGGGCGGCCATTCGCCCGTTGCCGGGTCACGTGGCCGGCAGATGTCCCCCGGCACCAAGCTCGGCATGTTCGCACTAGTCGGCGTCGTAGCCCTCGGGTTCGTGTGGTTCAATTCGTTCTATAGCCACCGTGCGAAGAACCGACCGGCTCCTGCGCAATCGGCCTTCACCGGAGGCGGCGAGCAATATACGGGACCGCCTCCCCAAGCGATGAAGCGGGCTCCGTCTTCCCTACCGCCGCCGGCGGCGACATCACCTCTGGCGTCCGACCTGGGGCTGGAAAATCGGGAAACCCCGGCCACCGCACCGATCATGGCCTTTTCGGGTCAGGTCAGTCCCGGCGCGACGCCTGCCGCGAAGGCGGCCGCCAGCGGCTCGGCGCCAGCCACAGGTGGTTCGCACTCACCGTCTCCCGCGGCCGACCGCTCCCCGTTGGCGGCGAGGCTCACTCCAACCGCTCTCGATGCCGAGCAGGCTGCCGTCCTTGCCCACCCCAACATGACAATCACCGAGGGCACGGTCATCCCGTGCAGCTTGCAGACGGCAATCAATAGCGAGCTGCCGGGCCTGGTGACATGCGTCGTCCCGATCGACATCCGGGGAGCGACAGGGAATGTCGTTCTGTTGGATCGAGGAACAAGGATCGTTGGTCAGATCGAAAGCGGGCTTCTGCAGGGCCAGAACCGCGTTTTCGTTGACTGGACCCGTGCCGAAACGCCCGATCACGTCGTCATCACCCTCGACTCGCCGGGAACCGACGAGCTGGGTCGGGCAGGGCTTCCGGGTGCCGTCAACAATCACATCTGGGAGCGCTTTGGTGGCGCGCTGATGCTTACCCTTGTCCAAGGCGCCCTGGATGCCGGGACCATCGTGGCTGCCGGGCAGGGGAACAACAACTCAACGCAGCAACAGGCCGCCCTTGGGTTCGTCTATGCGGCCCAGTCTAACGGCCAGTCGGTCGCGAACACGGCGCTCTTAAACACCATCAACATTCCACCAACGCTGACCAAGAACCAAGGCGATACGGTCGGACTGATCGTGGCACACGATCTCGATTTCTCGAACGTCTACAGGCTCGAAGTCGGCGGAGGAGCGGCCACGAACAATGGCGGGTGAAGCGGCGCTACAGCTCGCCTATCTCATGAAGCCTATGGCTCCGTGGCTGGAGGATCCTGCCACGGAGGAATTGTGCATCAACCGCCCGGGCGAGATGTTCGTCCGGCAGCACGGTATCTTTCGGGTAGAAGCAATCCCGCTCGATTACTTCGATCTCGAGGACATCGCCACCCTGGCAGGCGCGCTTCGAAAGCAGGATGTGGGGCCGCGGAATCCTCTCTGTGCCACGGAGTTGCCCGCGGGCGAGCGCCTACAGATTTGCCTGCCGCCGGCCGTTCCGGCCGGAACGATCAGCCTGACGATCCGCAAGCCAGGCGGGACAGTCGCGCCGATCGGCACGGTGACCGGGCGCTACGAGACCTCGCGTTGGAACCAATGGAGCCGGCGGAAGGACGCCGAGCAACGCGACTTCGGCGAATTGATTGCTCTGTACGATACCGGGAACATCGAGGCTTTTCTTGAGAAGTGCGT
>JASHRV010000041.1 GCA_030037175.1 Acetobacteraceae bacterium | reverse complement strand
CGAAGAAATGTTTGAGGCCGTGAATGCAGGATGGATGGACCTCGGAGTCGAGGGTACGGAGCACGTAGCGGGTACAAGGTCCGCGCGCGATGTATTCGAGGCTGCACAGAACGCCGCCAAGGCGTAAGTCCGGGACGGATCAGGCATGGGGCGGAGACTGCCCGCTTATGCCTCGGACGCGTCGCGGGAAGCTCCATAGCAGACCAACCGTTCTCGGCTAAAGCGGTTTCCTGTTTCGAGTCATGAACCCTTCCAGAAGGGACGCCGTCAACAGCGGCATTTCCTGGATAGCCCAATGGCCGCATTCCTCCAGCACGACCGCTTCGATATGGCGCAGCCCGTTCTGCCACCCGTCGCGCTGCACGCGGGAGGCGGCGCTGTCCCGGGCGCCGCTGACCAGCAGAGCATCCGTCTCCAGCGCTCTTGCACCCTCGGCGAAATCGTCGTGAACGAAAGACTCGAGGTAACCCGCATAGGCCTCGCGCCGGCTGATCGCTGCGGAGCTCTCCGCGATCGCCCGACACCAGGCGAGGGGAAGGCGGTTACCGGTGGACTGGGTGATGATCGCGTGCCGGGCTTCGATGCTGTGGATGGAAGAGCGAAAGAAGGCCAGCGCGTCAGCCGCGAACGGGATGGCGGCGGCCCAGAGCGGTGAGAGCCCGGCGATGCATTCGACCCGATTCCGGGCCAGGCAGGCGATACGCAGGGCGACCTTTCCGCCCATCGAGTGACCAATGACCGAAAATCGCTCCCAGCCGAGTTCATCCGCAACTGCGACCGCGTCCATCGCGGCGGTTGGCAGGTCGTAGGGACCGTCAGCGTCGCGCGACTGGCCGTATCCGCGCATATCCAGCAGCGCCAGGGACCACCGGTCGGGATCGATGCCGGCAAGCATCGGCCCGAAGCTGTGCCCGTCACCAAACAGGCCATGCAGGGCCAGAACGCGAATCGGCCCTCGTCCGTGAAGATTGTAGGCGATCATTTCATGCTGTCCTTAACCGTTCAGGCACGCCGGGTCGTCCGTCGCACAGGGGTCGCCGACGAGCGGGTGTTCTCGAGTTGGTCGCCAAATATGTGTTTGGGAAGCATCGCGTTGCTCTCCTTGCAAGGTCGTGGCCCGGATGGCGTCGGGAGGACGCAATTTGGGCTCGCCCCAAAGATGGAGAAGCCGCCTCCGACCAACCATGCCGCCGTATCGAATGGCGCATTCGACGGACCGGCCATAATGCCGGGGCGTCTCTTGCGCGCCTGCAGCCGACAAACAGAGGATATCCGTCTGCTGGGCTCCGGTGCGTCGCCGGGTTGAGCGGCAACGCCCGACCACCAGGGGCGGCACGCACTTGGTCAGAATCGCGTCCCGGTCGATAGTCGCCGAATGCGTGGGACCGACTTCGCCGAACTGACCGCCTTCGCGGCCGTCGCCCAACAGGGCAACTTCGCCCGCGCTGCCTCGGCGCTGCGTATCTCGCCTTCCACGCTGAGCCTTACCATCCGTAAACTGGAGCAACGGCTTGGCGTGCAACTTCTGAACCGCACCACTCGCAGCGTCTCGGTCACGGAGGTCGGCGCACGATTGCTCGCGCGGCTTGCACCTGCGGTCGCAGAACTGGAAGCCGCGGTCGACGAGACGCGCGCGACGCGGGACTCACCGGCCGGCACGGTGCGGGTGCAGGTGCCTTGGCCGGCGTTCTACACCATCCTGGAGCCGCTGCTCGGGCGGTTCCACCAGGCACATCCGGCAGTCGTGCTCGACCTGACGCTGGAGGATGCGTCGGTGAACATCGTACAGGGCGGCTTCGATGTTTGCATCCGCCTCGGGGAGCTGCTCGAGCAGGACCTCGTGGCGGTAGCGCTGGGCGGCAGCATTCGCCAGGTCGCCGTCGCCTCGCCGGCGTACGTTGCCGAGCACGGATTGCCGCAAACGCCCGAAGACCTTTTGCGGCATCGCTGCATCAACTGGCGGTGGCCCGGCAACGCCGGGCTTTACAAGTGGGAATTCATGCGCGACGGCGTTTGGTTTTCAGTCGCGGTGAATGGCCCTTTGATCGTGTCGCACCGCGACGTGGCGCTCCGTGCAGCGCTGCAGGGAGTTGGGATCGCCTACTGGAACGAGCTGCTGGTGCGGCGCCACGTCGGAGCCGGCAGGCTGCTCACCATGCTGGAGGAATTCTCGCCGGATTTCCCCGGCTGGCACCTGGTGTACGTGCGTCAACGCCATCTTCCCGCGCCGGTGCGTGCGTTCGTCGCATTCATGCGCCGCAATGTGCCACGTCCTTCGTGACAGTTTGACGCGGTGGCAATGAGGCTGCCGGCACACTCACTCCCAAAACGTCGACGTCCGCTGGTCCAGCTGGGGACGCTATAACCACACTGTCCGCGAGCCATCCGGACCGGCAAGCCGGGCGCTATCGTGGGTGGGCGGGGCGAGCGGGCGCGGGACTGGGAGCCGGGCTCCTTAAAGAGCCTTCGCGGCGGCTTGGCGGCGCGGGGGGAGGGGCCTCGGCGGGGGCACTTTCCATAACATCCGTTATCACTCCGCCCCGCCCCGCCCCGCCCCGCGCCCGCATCCGCCTATCCCCGCAGCGCAAGCCCCGCCCCGCCCCCTCCGAGCAGCTCGGTGATGAACGCGGAGAGCGCGAAACTGCGCCTCTCGCCGCGGAGAACGCAAAACTCCAACGTGATCGATACCTGCCCGCCGGCCCGGAGCGGGACCGCCACCAGCCGATTCTCCCGGATCTCTCTTGCAACCGAGTGAGGGCAGAGCAGGGCAACGCCGGCGCCGCTTTCCGCCATCCCCTTCAACGCCTCGAGCGAGTTGGTGACCAAGGTGAGCCGACCCACGCGCACCCCTTGAGAGGCCAGCCGCTGGAGCGTGCGCCCGACACCCGAATTGCGCTCGAACGTGCCCACCGCCTCGCCCTCGAGCTCCGAGAACGTCACCTGCATTTGCCGTGCGAGCCTGTGCCCGGGTGCCACGACCGCGGCGAGCAGGTCGGGCAGGCGGGCGACAATCTCGATCCCCGGCTCATCGCGCATGTCGAGCCCCGCGCCGAGTTCCGCCTCACCCCGGTGCAGCGTGGGCGCGACCTGCTCGCTGGAGGCGCGGAAGAGCTCGAGCCGAATCCCCGGATACCGGCGCACGAACGCGCCGATGGTGCGCGAGAGAGGGCCGGAGATCGCGCCATCCGTCGCCGCTATGCGCACGCTGCCTGAGCGAAGCTCGCGCAGGTCGTCCAGCTCTTCTCGCAGTCGTCCCTGCATCTGCAGCACGTGGCGGACGTGCCGGGCCACCGCCGTGCCGGCCTCGGTCAGCCGCACCCCGCGCCGGTGCCGCTCGAACAGCACACAGTCGAACGCCCGCTCCACCGCCGCGATCTGCCGGCTGACCACCGATACATCGAGATCGAGGCTCCAGGCCGCCTGCGACATGGAGCCGCACGCGGCGACCTCAGCGAAGATGCTGTAGCTCTCGAGCAGCGAGCCGGTGCGCAGCCCAACGAGCGATACTGGCGAGCCGGACACCGGGACTCCCGGACGGGTTGCGCAAGCTGCTTTCTGAAAATAGCAAAGCATCCTTGCTGAGTCTGGTGTTTCCTGCAAGCCCTGCGCGTGCTCTGCTCTCATGACAGAAATGCGTCCATCGCACCCCACCTCATCCCCCCAATGAGAGGACAGATCCATGACGCTGCTGAACCGTCGTACGCTCCTGGCCGCGTCCGGTGCCATGGCTCTGGCCCCGGCTGGGCCGGCATGGCAACACGATGCCCTGGCCGCCGAACGCGGCATCACGATCGCCGAGACCTTCGACCCGCCCGGCCTCGATCCCACGGTGAATTCCGTCGATCTCGTCAGCACGATCACGGAGAACATGTTCGAGACGCTCTATGCGTTCGACGCGCAATGGCAGCCGGCGCCGCTGCTTGCCTCGGGCCCGGCCGAGATCAGCGCCGACGGCAAGACCGTCGCCATTCCGCTCCGCGCCGGCGTTCCGTTCCATGACGGCAGCATCATGGGCCCGGCGGATGTCGCCGCCTCCATCCGCCGCTGGGTCAAGCTGTCCTCGCGCGGCCAGCTCGTGGCCCCGCTGCTCCAGGGCGTCGACGCGACCGGAAACGACCGCGTCGTTCTCCATCTCTCCCGCCCGTTCCCGGCCCTTCTCACGCTGCTCGCCTTCAACAGCGCAACCGCGATCATCCTGCCGCGCGCGAAGGCCGAGGGGGCGATGAACGGCCCCCTCACCCGGATCGCGGACCTTATCGGCACCGGGCCGTTCCGCATCGCCGAGCGCCGGCCCGATCAGTACACCCGCCTCGTGCGCTTCGACAAATACGTGCCCGCGCCGTTCCCCTCCTCGGCCTATGCCGGCGCGCGCAAGGCCGGCTCGCCAGAGCTCGACTTCGTGCCGGTACCGAACGTCAATACCCGGCTGCAAGGGCTGCTCAGCGGCGAATACGACGTCGCGGACGGGCTTTCCACGGACAGCTACGCCGAGATCACGCGGGCGAAAAATCTCGTTCCGATCATCACCAAGCCGGGCGGCTGGCTGCTTTTCGTGATGAACAGCCGCCAAGGGCCGACGACCAACCCGCTCATCCGCCAGGCCGCGCAGGCCGCCCTCGACAACGGCGAGATCATGACCGCGGCCCTCGGCTCGGAGCGTTTCTTCGCCCTCGGCTCGAGCCTTTTCCCGGACTGGTCGCCCTATCACTCGGACGCGGGCGCAAAGCTCTATGACCAGAAAAACCCGGAAAAGGCGAAAGCTCTGCTGAAGCGGGCCGGCTACAACGGGGCGCCGTTCCGCATCCTGACGAGCGAGCAGTACGACTATGTCTACAAGGCCGCCCTGGTCGTGATGCAGAATTTGCAGGACGCCGGATTCACCGTCGATCTGAAGCTGATGGACTGGGCCTCGGTCATGTCCCGCCGCTTCGATCCCTCGATCTGGGAAGCCTTCGTCACCTTCCACGGCTTCGTGCCCGACCCCTCGCTCATCACCATCCTGAGCCCCGCCTATCCCGGCTGGTGGGACACGCCGGCCAAGCGCGCCGCGCTCGCGACGCTGAACGCGGCCGCGGATCAGGCCGCGCGCACGGCGGCCTGGAACACGCTGCAAGGCCTGCTGATGACCGAGGCGCCCACCGTGCAACTTGGAAAATATTATGGGCTCCTTGCCCGCCAGAGCAGCATCACCGGCATTCCCGACCTGCCGCTCACTCCGTTCTGGGCCGCCGCGCGCACGTGAGCGGGGCCTCCGACGCAGACGGCCCGGCCATCCACGGCCGGGCCGCCCGCTTCGTTCTGCACCGGCTGGGCGGCCTCCTGCTCGTCATGTTCTTCGTCGCCAGCATCACCTTCGCGATCATCCACATCATTCCCGGCGATCCCGCCGCCGTCATGCTCGGCCCCTCGGCCTCGGCCAACGATGTCGCGCGGCTGCGCGGCCAGCTCGGGCTCGATGCCCCTCTCATCGTGCAGTACTGGCGCTTCCTCTGGGACGCCGTGCATCTCGATCTCGGCCGCTCGTTCTTCCTCGATCAGAGCGTGCTGCACGCGCTCGGCGCCCGCGCGCCGGTCACGCTGCAGCTCACGCTGATGGCAGCGGCACTCGCGATCCTGCTCGGCGTGCCCTTGGGCATTCTCTCCGCTGTGCGGCGCGGCCGCCTGCTCGACCAGGTCGTGACCGCGCTCGCGATGACCTCGGCGAGCCTGCCGAGCTTCTGGATCGGTCTCACGCTCATCACGATCTTCTCGGTCGGGCTGCACTGGTTCCCCGTCGCGGGCTACGGGCGGCCGTCTGCCGGCCTCTTCGCGCATCTGCGCAGCCTCATCCTGCCGGCGATCGCGGTTGGCCTGCCCAACACGGCGCTGATCCTGCGCTTCACCCGCAGCTCCATGCTCGACGTGCTGCAGGAGGATTATGTGCGCACGGCCCGCGCCAAGGGGCTCTCGCCCGCAACCGTCCTCATCAAGCACGCCTTCCGCAATGCGCGTACCTCGGTGCTGACGGTGATCGGCCTCACCGTCGCCGGGCTGATCGGCGGTACGATCGTGACGGAAACCGTCTTCGGCCTGCCCGGCGTTGGCAGCCTCATCGTCTCCGCCGTGCTCCGTCGCGACTATCCGGTGATCGACGGCGCGCTCTTGGTCATCTCGGCGATCTACGTGCTCATCAATCTCGCGGTCGATCTCCTCTATCTCGTGCTCGATCCGCGATTGCGCGGATGATCCTGTCTTGATTTTCTTCCGCCGACTGGCGCGCGGCCCGCTCGCGCTCGCAAGCGTCGTCGTGCTGGTCCTGATCCTCGGCGCGGCACTGCTCGCGCCCTGGATCGCGCCGTACGGCCCCGAGCGGATGGACATTCTCCATCGCCTCGCAGCCCCCTCGGCGGCGCACTGGCTCGGCACGGACGATTTTGGCCGCGACGAGTTCTCGCGCATCCTCTTCGGCGCCCGGCTTTCCGTCATCACCGGGATGCTGGTCGTGCTCTTCTCCGTCCTGTTCGGCACGGTGATGGGTCTGCTTTCGGGCATCGCGCCGGCTCTGGACGGGCTGCTGATGCGCTTCGCGGACGCGCTCATGGCGTTCCCCGACATCCTGCTCGCGATCGCGCTTATGGCCGCGCTCGGCCCCTCGCTGCTCGACGTCGTTCTCGCGCTCGGCATCGTCTATACCCCGCGCGTGGCACGCCTCGTCCGCGGCGCCGTCCTCGTGTTGCGGCAATTGAATTTCATCGAGGCTGCCGAGGCCCTGGGCGCAAGCGAAATGCGTATCGTCCGCGTGCATCTGCTCCCGAACCTTGTCTCTCCGCTCCTCGTGCAGGCGACCTTCATCTTCTCCGCTGCCGTGCTGACCGAGGCG
>JASHRV010000338.1 GCA_030037175.1 Acetobacteraceae bacterium | reverse complement strand
GCGATGGGGCCCGGTGCAGGGGCAGAGCCCCTGCGTGAGCCGATCAGTCATCTTCGTCATAGGACGAGGACGATCTTGCCGATGTGCCGGCCGTCTTCCATCAGCCGATGGGCGGCGGCGGCCTCGGCGAGCGGGAAGGTCGCGAAGATCACGGGCGCGACGCGTCCGGAGGAAAGAAGCGGCCAGGCTTTTTCCTTCAGCTCCGCGGCGATGGCGCCTTTCTCGGCGCGCGCGCGCGGACGCATGGTCGAGCCGGTGATGGTGAGGCGCTTGGTCATGACGGGGAGAAAATCGAAGGCCTCGACCTTCGAGCCCGACTGGAAGGCGATGAGCACCAGCCGCCCGCCACGGGCGAGCGCGCGGATGTCGCGGGCGATGTAGGAGGCGCCCACCATGTCGAGGATGACATCGACGCCGGCTTCCTTGGTGAGGCGGGCGATCTCGGCCGAGAAGTCCTGAGTTTTGTAGTCGATCGCCGCGACGGCGCCGAGACGGAGGCAGGCGGCAAGCTTCTCGAGCGAGCCGGCGGTGGCGTACATGCTGGCGCCGAGGGCGTGGCCGAGCTGGATCGCGGTGGTGCCGATGCCGCTCGCGCCGCCGTGGATGAGCGCGCTTTCGCCGGCGGCGAGGCGGCCGGCCTGGAAGAGGTTGGCCCAGACGGTGAAGAAGGTTTCGGGGAGCGCTGCCGCCTTGACGGCGTCGAAGCCCTCCGGCCAGGGCAGGCACTGCGTGGCCGGGACGGCGCAGTATTCGGCGTAGGCGCCGCCGTTGCAGAGCGCGGTGACGCGGGCGCCGATGCGGAAGGCGGTGACGTCGGGGCCGAGAGCGACAATGTCCCCGGCGGCTTCGAGGCCGAGGAGCGGGCTTGCGCCGGGCGGGGGTGGATAGAGGCCCTTGCGCTGCATGATGTCCGGGCGGTTGACGCCGGCGGCGGCGACGCGGATCAGCACCTCGCCGGGGCCGGGCTCGGGGCGGGGAATCTTTGCGGCGATCATCACCTCGGGCCCGCCGGGGGCGGCGATGGTGATGGCGGTCATGAGTTCGGGCAAGGGCATGGCGGCGTGCGTAACCTGAAGTGAATGCCGAGCCTACTCCCCGGTTGCGTGCGCGGGCGATGGGCCGGACAATTGCCTGACCTGCCCGACCGGAGGCTTCGATGCTCATCACCCGCCGCCAAGCCGCGGCCGGCGCCATGGCCGCAGCCTTGAGCCTTGGCCGGCGGGGCTGGGCGGCGACGCCGGCCCGGCCGGCGCCGGCGAACCCGCTGCCGCTCGGCGCGCTTTTCCCGATGACCGGCGATGCGGCGCTCATCGGCGATGAGAGCTTCCGCGGGCTTGTGCTGGCTTCCAACAAGCTCAATGGGGGCGGCGGGCTGCTCGGCCGGACGGTGGCGCTCAAGCGGGCGGATGCGCCCGATGCCGGGCATGCCGCCGACGCCGTGAAGGCGCTGGCGGACGGGCAGAAGGTGGCGGCGATCTTCGGCACCGGCGTGACCTCGATCGCGCTCGCCGCCTCCGAGGCGGCGGGACTGGCGGGCGTGCCCTATTTCGAGCTGACCGCGACCGGGGCGGCCGTGACGGGGCGCACGATCCCGACGATCTTCCGCAGCTGCCCGCAGGCGGATGCGTATGGCACGATGTCGGTGGCCGGGGTGACGGAGGTGCTGGCGCCGCTCTGGCGGCGGAGCCCGGCCTCGCTCCGGCTGGCGGTGCTGGCGGAGAGCGGCACGCTTGGGCAGGCGGTTGCCGCGGCGCAGACGGCTTCGTTCCGGCAGCACCGGCTGACACCGACGCAGACGCTGAGCTACGAGGAAGGGACCGTCGATTTCGCGCCGCTGCTGCGGCCGCTCAAGGTGGCGGGGATCGAGGTGCTGCTGCACACCGGGGCTGCGAACGACGTGGTGCTGCTCTATCGCGCCATGCAGCAGGCCGGCTGGCGGCCGCGCATGGTGATCGGGTGTGGGCCGGCCTACGCGATGGCCGATACGCGCCAGGCCGTGGGGACAGCGCTGGACGGCACCATGGCGGCGGATTTTCCCCCCTATGCCGTGAATGCGGCAGAGGCGCCGGGCGTGGCCGCGGTGGCGGCAGCCTATCGCACGCTCTACGGCGCCGATCCACGCTCGGGGCTCAGCCTCGCCGCCTATGTCGGCGCGGGCATCTTTTTCGCGGCGATCGCGCGGGCCGGCAGCGTGGACGGGACGAAGCTGCGGGCGGCGGTTCTGGCGAGCAACGTGCCCTGCCGGACGACGGCCAATGGTTGGGGGGCCTTGTTCGATGCCAGCGGGCAGAACCGGCGGGCGGGCACGGCTCTGCTGCAATGGCAGGACGGGCGAGCCGTGACTGTTTATCCGCAGGCGGCGGCGGTGGCTGAGGCAGAGGGCGCGCTGGCACCGCAGCCGGCGGCGGGCGGCGGGACGCCGTGAAGGGCGATCCGATCACCGAGGCGCTGTTCCGCGCCGCGATCGCGGCACTCGGCGATGAGATGGCGCTCACCATCTATCGCACCTCTTATTCCGGGGTGCTCAAGAACATCATGGATTACAGCGCGGCGCTTTGCGACGCGGAGGGGCGGCTCGCGGCGCAGGGGCTTTCCGTGCCGGGGCATCTCTGCTCGATCCCGGTGGCGCTGAAGGCGGCGCTTGCCCGTTACGGGACCGATATCGCGCCGGGCGACGTGCTGGCGATGAACGATCCTTACGAGGGCGGGATGCACCTGCCCGATATCTTCGTCTTCCGGCCGATCTATGCCGAGGGCGCGCTGATCGCCTGGGCGGCGACGATCTGCCATCACACCGATGTCGGCGGGCGGGTGCCGGGCTCGAACGCATCGGACAGCACGGAAATTTATGCGGAGGGGTTGCGTATCCCGCCGCTCAAGCTGTTCCGCAAGGGTGTCGCGGATGAGAGCCTCTTTCGCATCATCGAGAAGAATGTGCGCGTTCCCGAGCGCGTGCTCGGCGATCTGCGCGCGCAGCTTGCCGCCTGCGAGATCGCCGAGCGCGGGATTGTGGAGCTGGTCCGCCGTCATGGCGCGGAGGGCGTGCGGGCGCTGATGGCGGCGGCGATGGATCACAGCGAGCGGCTGACGCGCGCAGCCCTCGCGGCGCTGCCCGACGGCGAGGCGACATTCACCGACTGGATCGATGACGATCAGATCGATGCAGGAAAGCCGATTCCGCTCGTCTGCACCGTGCGAAAGCGCGGGACGGACATGGAGATCGACTGGGCCGGATCGAGCCCGCAGGTGAAAGGCGCGATCAACAACACCCACTCCTACACCGCGGCGGCGAGCTTCACGGCAGCGATCTGCGTGCTCGGGACCGAGATTCCGAACAATGACGGCGTGTTCCGCGCGATCCGCGTGCGCGCGCCCGCAGGCACGATCGCCAATGCGCTGCCGCCGGCAGCCTGCGCGGCGCGGGGGCTGACCGGGTTCCGGATGCTCGATTGCTGCCTCGGCGCGCTTGCCCTGCTCTATCCCGATCGCGTGCCGGCGGCCTCCGAGGGAGGCAATACGGGGATCACGGTCGGCGGCTTCGATGCGGCGAGAAAACCTTTCATCTATGTGGATTTTCTTTCCGGCGCCTGGGGCGGGCGGCCGTGGGCGGACGGGCTCGAAGGCAACACCAACATGTTCGCCAACATGGCGAGCTTCTCGGTGGAGGTGATCGAGGCGGAGCAGCCGCTCGAGGTGCTGGAATACGGGATCGTGCCGGACAGCGGAGGGCCCGGAAAATTCCGCGGGGGGATGGCGCTTTCGCGAACCTGGCGGATGCTGGCGGAGGAGGGAATTCTGCAGGTGCGGGCGGACCGCGCGACGCACCGCCCGTATGGGCTGCAGGGCGGCGCGCCGGGGACGCCGAGCTGCAATATGCTCGATCCCGGCGAGGCGACAGAGCGGGTGCTGCCGGCGAAGCTCACGATGACGCTGAAGCGGGGAGAGACCTTCCGCCACCGGATGGCGGGCGCCGGCGGGTGGGGCGACCCGCTCGCGCGCGATGTGCGGCTCGTGGAAAGAGATGTTTGCGAGGGGCTGGTGAGCGAAGCGGCGGCGGCGCGGGATTACGGAGTGGTGGTGGCGGGCGAGCCGCCGCGCGTCGATGAGACGGCGACGGCAGCGCTCCGGGCACAGCTTCGGGCGAGCCGGGCGCCCTATCCTGCGGTTGCGCGCGAGGCGCTGCCGGAGGCGGCGGAGTGAGCGGCAGCCTCCGGATCGGGATCGACATCGGCGGCACTTTCACCGACCTCGTCGCGATCGATGCGTCGGGTGAGGTCCGGGTGCGGAAGGTCGCTTCGACGCCGGGCGATTACACGCAGGGAATCATGGCGGGGCTCGCGGCGCTGCTGGATGGCGCGGGTGCGACGGTGGCTGAACTGCTGCACGCGACGACCGTTGCCTCCAACGTGCTGATCGAGCGCAAGGGCGCGCGCACGGCGCTGATCACCACGGCCGGGTTTCGCGATGTGCTCGAGATTCGCGATCTCCGCATGCCGCGGCTCTACGATCTCGCCTGGCAGAAGCCGGCCGCGCTGGTGCCGCGGCGGCTTCGGATCGAGGTGACCGAGCGGATGCGGCCGGACGGCAGCGTTGCGGTGCCGCTCGATCGCGAGAGCGTTGCGGCGGCGATCGCGCGGCTTTGCGCCGAGGGCGCAGAGAGCGTGGCGATTGCGCTCATTCATTCCTATGCCGATCCGGCGCATGAGCGGGAGGTGGCGGAGGCGGTGCGCGAGGCGCTGCCGGACGTGGCCATTTCGGAGAGCGCCGCGATCTTGCCGGAGATCAAGGAATATCCGCGCACCTCGACGGCGGTGATCAATGCCTATGTGCAGCCGGTGGTGCGCACCTATCTTGCGCGGCTCGAGGAAAAGCTCGCGGCCGCGGGGATCGCGGCACCGCTCAGGATTTTGCAGTCGAACGGCGGGCTCGCCTCGCCCGAATTCGCCGCGCATTTTCCGGCGCATATCGTCGAGAGCGGACCGGCCGCCGGAGTGGTGGGCGCGGCCGCACTTGCCAGGCTGCTCGGCGAGGAGCGGCTGATCAGCTTCGATATGGGCGGCACGACGGCGAAGGCGGGGCTCGTCGAGGCGGGCGAAGTGCTGCGCGCCGAAGCGATGGAGGTGGGCGGCGGCGTGCTCGCCGGCGCGCGGCTGCTCGTCGGCGCGGGCTATATGCTGAAGCTGCCGGCGATCGATCTTGCCGAGGTGGGTGCGGGTGGGGGCTCGATCTGCACGATCGATGCGGCCGGGGCGCCGCAGGTGGGGCCGGAAAGCGCGGGCGCGGAGCCGGGGCCTGTCTGCTACGGGCGCGGCGGCACGCTTCCGACGATCACCGATTGCAATCTCGTGCTCGGCTATCTCGATCCGGCGGGTCTCGCGGGGGGCGTGGTCAGGCTCGATCGCGCGGCGGCGGCGGGGGCGATTGAGGCGCGGATCGCACGGCCGCTCGGGCTTTCGCTCGCGGCGGCGGCGCATGGGATGCTGCGGCTCGCGGCGGCGAGCATGATGCGCGCGGTGCGCGCGGTGACGGTGGAGCGGGGACGCGACCCGCGCGATTTTTCCCTGCTCGCCTTCGGCGGCAATGGCGGGTTGTTCGCGGCTTCGATGGCCGCGGAGCTCGGCATCGCGCGCATCATCGTGCCGCCGCTGCCGGGGCTTTTTTCCGCCTTCGGACTTCTGGTTGCGGATACGGAACATCATCTCGCGCGGAGTTTTCGCACACGCGTGGGCGAGGCCGAGCCCAAGGCGGTGGCGGCCGTCCTGGGGGCGCTCACTGCGGAGGCGGATGCGCGGCTTGACGCAGAGGGATTTGCGCCGGAGCGGCGGCGCCTCGCCTTCTCGGCGTTGGCACGCTATGCCGGACAATCGAGCGAGATCGCCGTGCGGCTCGCGAACGGGCAGAGCCTGGCCGAGAATTTTTCGGAAGAATTCGCGCATGCGCACGAGCGGACCTACGGGTTTCGTGCGCCCGCGGGCGAGGCGGTGGAGATCGTCGGCTTCTCGCTCATCGCGCGCGGCGTGCCGGAGGAGGCGCGGCTACCGGAGAGGCTCGCGCCCGCAGAGGCGGACGCGGAGCAGCGGCGGAGCTGCTGGTTTCCGGATAGCGGGTGGCGGGAGGTGCGCATTCTCGGGCGGCGCGCGCTCGGCGCGGCGGCGGCGGCGGGACCGATGATCGTGCAGGAATATGATGCGACGACGCTGGTGCCGCCCGGTGCCTCGGCGATGCGCGACGATTTCGGCAATATCCGGATCACGCTGGCAAAAGCGGATCGGAACGCGGAGGAAACATGAGCCAGGCTCTGCATTACGGCGAGCGGTTCGCGGGACGGACGGCGGTGGTGACCGGTGGGGCCTCCGGGATCGGCGAAGCGATCGTGGCGCGGCTCGGGGCCGAGGGTGCGCGCGTCAGCATCTGGGACCGCGACGCGGAAGGGCTCAAGCGGGCGCGCACCGTCTGCCGCGCGGCGCACGGAATGGCACTGGATGTGACGGATGCCGCGGCGGTGGCGCGGGCGGCCGCGGAGACGGAGGCGGCGCTCGACCGGATCGATATCCTGGTGACCTCGGCCGGGATCACCGGGCCGAACATGCCGCTCTGGGAGTATCCGCCCGAGGAATGGCGGCGCGTGTTCGATATCGATGTGCACGGCGTTTTCAATTGCTGCCGCGCGATGGTGCCGCTGATGCAGAAGCATGATTACGGGCGGATCGTGAACATCGCCTCGATCGCGGGCAAGGAGGGCAACCCGAATGCCGCCGCCTACAGCGCGGCCAAGGCGGCGGTGATCGGGCTTACCAAGTCGCTCGGCAAGGAGCTCGCCCGGAGCGAGATCCGCGTCAATTGCGTGACGCCGGCGGCAGTGGCGACGCCGATCTTCACCCAGATGACCGAGGCGCAGATAGAATACATGAAGAGCAAGATCCCGATGGGCCGGTTCGGCACCGTCGAGGAGATCGCAGCGCTGGTCTGCTGGCTCGCGAGCGCGGAGTGCTCGTTCTCGACCGGTGCCGTGTTCGATATTTCGGGTGGCCGGGCGACCTATTAGAGCGGATCGCAATTGGACGGACTCGGCTGATCGCGCGAGGCTGTCCAGATAAATCCGGGCTTTGGCGGGACGATCGAACGAGGTCGTGGCGCCTTATCGGGCCGTGGATAATCCGCCGGCGGGCTCCTTTGCGTCCGGGGCAGACGCTGGCGCCCGCTTGCGCGAGAGGCCGAGCCCCTGGCGGTCCTCCTGGAGCGCCGTCGCCTGGTCCTGATCGTCGAAAGTGGAGCGGCCGACGCCAAGGTTCAGATGATCGAGATAGTGTCGCACCGCCGTGCGACGTTCCGCGGTGGCCACGGATTCGGCAAGGCCTGTGAGGGCTGCCCTGAGCCGGCGCATCACCTGGACCGATGTTGCGCCGAAATGGCGAATCTCGTCGAACGAGAGTGCGAGATAATCTTCCCATGTCGGCATGGGAACGATCAGCCGGAGCGTGCCGCTTGAATCATGGACCCGACCGGCATCGAGGCGCCGGCGCCCGAGATGGCGGAGCAGATCCTCGATCTGGTCGAGCGCCTGCACCGCGGTCGTCGGGTCGTTGATCGCGGGCGAGAGCGCACGAATGGCGATATCGACGAGCAGGCGAATGGCATATTTCGGGTCCTGCTCGAAGGTCCGCGTAGCGCCAAGGCGGATGGGCTTCAAGAGCACGCGTTCCGGCAGCGGCGCCGGCGCGCCGTACACGGTGAGCACGAGCGCATCTTCCACCAACGCATCGCCCACCGCGCACTCGAGCACCAGCACGGCTCCGGCGGTTTTGGCCAGACGGACCAACCCGGAAACGTCGAGGCGCGTGATCGTGCGCGGCTCTCCGGAATAAAAGAGATGCTGTGTCGGCGCACCCAGATCCGAAGCCGGGACGGGAGGATCCTTCGGTGCGGCATCCATCTCCGAAATGCTCTGGAAGAGCGCACGGATGACCATTCGTCCCTGGCGACCCACGAATTGCAGCACGTTCTGGATCTGCAGGTCGTTGATGCCCTGGATCAGCCGTGCGAAGGCCACCATGCTGGCGATCAGCAGGACGATGACCAGAACCGTGGAAAAAAGCGGCACCGATCCGGAGTTGTTGCGATCGGTCCATGCCAGAGCGGCGAGCGAATAGGAGAACGTCGCGAAGAAGATGCCGAGCGCGTGGAAGAGTTGCGGATCGTTGGCGAATCTGACGACCAGGCGCGGCGAATAGGCAACCGCGCTGAACTGCACCATCACGAAGGCAATGGCGAACACGATCCCCGTGAGCGCCATCATGCCGGAGCCGACGGAGGAGAAGAAGGCGAGCGCCGAGCCGACCGCGACCTCGCTCGTATAGCCGGCGAGATAGATTTCCTCGAGCCGCGGCAGCGTAAGCCCGCAGACCACGCTGACGAACACATAGGCCATCGGGATGAGCCAGATCGGCATGGGCTTTCACGCGCTGTTCCGGTGGCCGGCCAGTGCGCTCACGGGGACGGCCAGGATAGCGCCGGCACGTATTTGTAAGGGTATTCGGGCTCCTGATAGCCGTGCGGTTCTTGCCGTTTCGGCAGCTTCACCTTCGTGCGCGGCATATCCTCGTAGGGAATATGCCTGAGGAGATGGGAGATGATGTTCAACCGCGCCCGTCTCTTGTTGTCCGAGTGCGCGACATACCAGGGCGCCCAGGCGGTATCGGTGGCCTGGAACATCTCGTCGCGGGCCCGGGAATAGTCGTACCAGCGGCTGTACGATTTGAGGTCCATCGGGGAGAGCTTCCAGATCTTGCGCCCGTCATCGATGCGGGACTTGAGCCGGCGCGTCTGCTCCTCCTCGCTCACCTCGAGCCAGTATTTGAGCAGGATGATTCCCGATTCGACGAAAGCCTTCTCGACCGACGGCGCGAGCTCGAGGAAGCGCTCGGCCTGCTGCTCCGTGCAGAAGCCCATGACCCGTTCGACGCCGGCGCGGTTGTACCAGCTGCGGTCGAAGATCACGATCTCGCCGCCGGCGGGCAGATGCGGAATATAGCGCTGGATATACATCTGCGATTTTTCGCGCTCGGTCGGCGTGGGAAGGGCGACGACGCGGAAGATGCGCGGGCTGACCCGCTCGGTAATCGCCTTGATCACGCCGCCCTTGCCGGCACCGTCCCGCCCTTCGAAGAGGATGCAGACCTTGAGGCCCTTGTGGACGGTCCATTGCTGGAGCTTGACCAGCTCGACATGAAGCTTCGCCAGCGCGCGCGCATAGTCCTTGAATTTCAACTTGCCGTCGGGCTCTGTGGCAGCTTCAACCCGATTTTCCTTTTTGGCAGCGCTCATCTCGGGTCCCTCTCCCTCATTCCACCTTCGAACCGGCGGAGAGGTCAGAGCTTGGTCTCCATCGCGCTCTTTGGCCAGGAAAAGAAGAGGCCCACATCGCCGGGCTTGCCGCCGGGATAGTTGATGATGCGCGCGCTGAAGCTGAAGCCGCCGGGTTTCAGGTTCTCTCTCCAATACGCGTAGACCTGGCGGGCGCCGGCCGGCAGCGTCGCGAGCCATTCGGGCTCGCTGTGCTCCTTGGCCTTCTCTCCTTTTTTCGGCTTGTTGATCGGCGGCATGTCGGCATTGCCGACCGCCCGGCCGGCATCGCTGCAGAAGCTGCTCGGGAAGGAGGTAAGCATAAGCTCGGTTTCGCCACGCTCGAATGCACGCCTGATCTGATCGAGCGCAGCCTCGATACGTGCCTCGGTCAGCTGGAAGTTCTCCAGGCGGTGCTTGAAGTGGGCGAGCTCTTCCCGCTGCTTGCGGTTGAACTCCTGCTCCTCTTCCCGCTCGCGCCGGCGGCGCGCCTCGCGCTCGGCGAACAATGCGGCGACCGAAAGGGATGGACCCGGGGATGGAGACACGGCACTCTCCTTGTGTTGGCGTAACATGCCTCATGGTGCCGGCAGGCAAGGCAGGATCGGGGGCGGGATGGGCGCGCCAAATTGCTCTGTGTCAGGTATGATCGGCCCGGCCAGCGCCCCCCAGGGCGACCTGAACCGTGAGCTTTACCGGGCGGGTTTGATCCGGATCAAGAGCGAATGTGCTGGTGGATGCTAGTCGGGGCGGGTGCCGGCGCCGCCGGAGAGGACGGAGGTGCGTGCGATGTTCGAGGAGACGATCGTTACTGCCGGGGAACTGATGACGCGTGACGTTGCAGTGGTGCATCCCGACACTTCCCTGATGGACGCGGTCAGGCTGATGGCGCGGCGCAACATCAGCGGCGTACCCGTGATCGATGCGGCCGGGGCGGTCGTCGGCATGCTGACCGAGGGCGACTTGGTGCGCTGGCACGAAGGATACAGCGAGAAGCAGGCGCGGTGGCTGGATATGCTGGCCGAAGGCGGAGAGCTTGCGCCGACCTTTCTCGCCAAGATCAGCGACGAGCAGCACAAGGTGAAGGCGGTGATGAACCCGGGCGCGGTGACCGTGACCGAGGATACGCCAGCACGCGAGATCGCGGGCCTGATGACGAAAAAGAGCATCAAGCGCGTGCCCGTGCTTCGGGAGGGCAAGGTGGTCGGAATCGTTGCGCGCTCGGACCTCGTGCGGGCACTGGCCGAGCGGTTCCCGAAGCAGCCGCCAGCCCAGCCGGCGGGTGAGACGCCGGCGAACGTCAACGAGGCGCTGCGCCGCCGCCGAGAGGAGACCGTGCCCCACAAGCGTGGCTGAGGCGGGGCGGACGAGGCAGCGCGCTACATCAGGCCGCGGCGGCGAAACCAGACGATGGTCGCGGCAACACAGAGGGCGGGCAGCAGGATGCCGAGCACAATGAACGCGTGCAGGCTGCCCAGGGCCTTCGTCAGCCAGTCGAAGTTCATCCCGAAGAAACCGGTGAGAAAGGTGATCGGGAGGAAGATCACCGAGACGATCGTGAGCCGGTTGATCTGCTCACCTTGGCGTTGGGCGATCCTCGTCGCGTAGTCCTGGATGATCGCCGAGCCCCAAAGGCTGCGCTCGTGCAGCCGGCGTTCCGCATCCTCGACCTGGTCGGCATAATCGTTGAGCTCGGCGGCAGCGCGCGGGTCTATGCCCGGCAGGGCCTCGACCCCGATCATCGCCATCCGGACCGCGCTGCCATAGCGGTCGATGTTCGACCAGGCGCCGTGGAGCTTCTGGAGGCGGGCGGCCAGGGTCACGAAATCGATGTCGTCGGGCGCCTCGTCGAGCTGCGCGCGAAGCCTCTGCAACCGCCCGTCCAGCTCGCTGATTCCGCGCTGCAATGTGCCGAGCAGAAGCTGAAGGAGGATTGCCGCCGCATGATACGGGATCTTCGCGAGCTCTCCGGCCCGTTCGGCGAAGTGTTCGCGAATCTCTTCGAGGGTGATCGAGTCCCCGTTCCAGATCGTCACGATCCATTGCTGAGTGCCGAGGACGTGAATCTCCTCAAGCTGCTCGAACCCGTACGCGATCCAGGTCACGGCGCGCAGCTTCTGGCGGCTGATGACCATGCGCCCGGTCTGCCCGAAACGCTCCGCCCAGGCGATCTCGGTCTCGTCGAGGCCGAGACGTGCCAGAAAGAGGGCACGCTCTGCCCCCTGCCCGCCCCCGGCGAGATCGAGCCAGAAGAAGGCTCCGGCCTCGATCAGGACCCGGATATCGGCTTCCGTGGCCAGCGGCCGGATGCCGTCGGCGCAGACGATCGAGGCTGCGAGCGGGACGGATGCCGAGTCCTTCGCGGCGGGCTCCACGATGGGATCAGGATTCACGGGCGGCTGTTCACAGGCGGGACTCGCGGCGCAGATTGTCGATCAGGACATAGGCGCTCACCAGCAGCACCCAGGCCGGAAAGACGAAGAGAATCCAATCGGAGAATCCGCTGGCGATCAAGAGCGCGAGCGCCGATGCGTAGCCGAGAAGCGCGATCGAGCGCGCCGCGGCGTGGGTGTAAAGCAGAAGCGTAGAGGTCGTCATCATGAAGACGGCCGCCATCTTGAAGGCGTAGATGTGCATGATGTCGTAGGAAAAGGCCCGGGCAAAGGCAAAGGTGCTGGAGCCGGTGAGCGTGCCGGGCGCGATGGCATAGGCGAGGATGATGCCGCCGATCGCGGCGGCAGCGACGAACAGCATGCCAAGGAACATCAGCCCGCTGCCGAGGAAGACAGTGGCGAAGAACCTGTCCTCCCGCGCACCGAGACGGTCGCGCAGGACGCCCAAGAACCACATGAAGGCGATGCCGGCGAAAGGGACGAGGTTGAGGGCAAGGGAGACGCGCCTGCGGCTCGTTTGCAGCCAGGCGCCGACCTCGTGCGGATCGGCCGGCACCGAAAGGCGAAGAAGCCCAAGGCTCGTCATCAGCAGAAGCGAGAACACAATGCCGGCGATGGCCGCCGCCCGCGGCGTCTTGAGGCCGACCCCGACGAGCGGCAGGCCGGCTTCGGGCTCCCGCGCACTTGGCTCCGTCACGGCGATGAGACAATCCCTGAGGTCAGCACTGAAGCAGTGTGACAGGCGATCATGCGTTCCTCGTCCGTGGGAATGACCCATGCCGAAACGGCCGAGTCCTCGGTGCTGATACGGGTGGCCGCGGATTCGTTGCGCGCGTCGTCGAGCGCGAGGCCGAGCCAGCGGCAGCCGGCCGCCACCTCGGCCCGCGTTGCTGCATCGTTCTCGCCGATGCCGGCGGTGAAGACGAGCGCGTCCAGCCCGCCGAGCGCGCCTGCGAGCGAGGCGATCTCCCGCACGATTCGATAAACAAAGAGGGCGATCGCCTCCGCTGCCGAGGGATCGGGCGAGGCGCGGAGCGTGCGCATGTCGGAAGAAATGCCCGAGACGCCGAGCAGGCCCGACTGGCGATAGATCAGGTCTTCGAGGTTGCGCGCATCCATGCCGTACTCGTCCATCAGGTAGACGAGAAGGCCGGGGTCGATCGTGCCGCAGCGCGTGCCCATCATCAACCCGTCCGCCGCCGTGAATCCCATGGTGCTCGCAACACTCCGCCCGTCGCGGAGCGCGCAGAGGCTGGCGCCATTGCCGAGATGGGCGATGACGACGCGGGCGCGGGCGACGTCAGGGGCGAGCTCGGCGAGACGGGATGAGACGTATTCGTAGGAGAGGCCGTGAAAACCGTAGCGGCGCAAGCCGGAGGCGGTGAATCTGCGCGGCAGCGCAAAAAGCTGGGCGAGCGGGGGCTGGCTGCGATGGAAGGCGGTGTCGAAGCAGGCAACCTGCGGAAGGTGCGGCGCGGCTTCAGCGATCGCCTCGATCGCCGCAAGATTCTGCGGCTGGTGCAGCGGCGCCAGCCGGACGAGCCGGCCGAGGGCGGTGAGCATGTCCGGGTCGATGCGGACCGGAGCCGCGTACTCCGCGCCACCATGCACGACACGGTGCCCGACGGCCGAGACCTTCGTTCCGTGCAACAGCGCCACGATGGTGAGGAGAATCTGCCGGGTCGCAGCGCGATGATCGAAGCCTTCGGCGGGAAAGCTTTGCTCGGCCACGGGCTCACCCCCAGAATTCGCGACGGCGAGGCGGGGTGCGAGGCCAATGCTCTCGATCTGCCCGCGAAAGAGCGGTGTTTCGCGGCAAAGCGCCTCGTAGACGGCGAACTTGATGCTCGAGGATCCTGCATTGACGACGGCGATCGGGCCGTTGAGCGGCGCCAAGCCCCTGGCAGCGGTAACGTCGGCGGGATCGTCAGGCAACGACATTCGCCCCGCCATCCACATAGACGGTTCCGCCGGTGATGCGGCGGGCGAGAGGCGTGGCAAGATAAGCGCAGGCGAAGCCGACATCCATGATATCGACGAGCTCGCCGAGCGGCGCCTTCTCGGCAGCCTCATTGAGCAGCAGCTCGAAATCCTTGAGGCCGGATGCAGCGCGAGTCTTGAGCGGGCCCGGCGAGATCGCGTGCACGCGGATGCCGGCGGGACCGAGCTCGAAGGCGAGATAACGGCAGGCTGCCTCGAGCGCGGCCTTCACGGGGCCCATGACGTTGTAGTTGGGCACGACGCGGTTGGCGCCATAATAGCTCATGGCGAACAGCGTGCCGCCTTCGCTCATCAGCGGCGCCGCGAGCCGCGCCATGCGGATGAAGGAATGGCAGGAAACATCCATGGCTTTTGCGAATCCCTCGGCGGAGCAGGCGAGCAGGCCGCCCTGAAGATCCGCCTTCGGCGCGAAGGCGATGGAGTGGATGAGGATATCGAGCCGGCCCCATTGCCTGCGGATCTTCTCGAATACCGCTTCGAGCTGGCCGGGAATGCCGACATCGAGCGGGGCAGTGATTTCGGCTCCGAGCTCCTGCGCGAGCGGCTCCACGTACGGGCGCGCCTTCTCGTTGAGCCAGGTAAGGGCGAGATCCGCGCCGACGGTGCGGAACGCCTTCGCGCAGCCATAGGCGATCGAGCTCTCGTTGGCGATTCCGACGACGAGCGCCTTGTGGCCGGAGAGAACCGGACGGATGGTTCCGCTCATGGCGCGCCTCTTCGCGCGATGTCATGCATGCGCGACCTCGGCGTCGGAAGGACGTACCGGAGCAGCGGCGAACAGCGCTTCGATCTTGCGAAGGCGCTGTTTGCATTCCTCCGAAAGCGCACCCGGCCCGGCGAGGACGCGGCGCAGCGCTTCGAGGATCGTGCGCCGCTCCCCGGGATCGGCGGGCAGGAGATCGGGGATCGCCGCGACGGCGCGCGCCTCGTCGAGCCGGACGAGGAGATATTGCTCGCGGAAAAGGATCTTGAGCTCGGCCATGCTGAGCCGCTTCTCGGCCGGACGCGCCGCACGGATCGCCTTCAGCACGGCGAAGCCGCGCTCATCGACCCCGCGCTCGGGCAGCCGGATATAAATGAGTGCGCGAGCCAGCGCCTCGGCGGAGCCGCCCTGATCGAAGCGCCGCTCGAGCTCGGCGCGAAGCTTCGCCGCAGTCGCCTCGCGCGCGAGATCGCGCTCGATGCGCCGGCGCGCCTCCGTGCCTTGCGGACCAAGCCCGACCATCGCCTGGAGCAGCGGCGCGCCGTAAATGCCGAGAAACGCCGCCTCGATCATCGTGTCGCGGAAATTGCCCCAGACTTCCAGCGCATTCGTGATCGAAGCGGACATCGCCTTCTCGAAGCCGAGCAGCGGATTGTCCGCCGCCACAGGCGAACGCGTGGCACGCACAGTCTCGGCTATCGCCTTGACAGGCTGCATCATCGGGTTCTGATCCGAGAACATGGCGAACCGTACCCGGTTCGGATGCAGCCTGCGGAGCATCTCGGCAAGAGGCTCCGTGACCAGGGGACGGATGGCGGGTGCGAGCAGCGTCCGGTAGAGGCCCTGCGTGACTTCGGAGACGCGGGCGACGGTGGCGAAGCGGAGATCGTCCTCGACGCTGTTGGCGCCGAGCACGCGGATATCGTCGAGCGTGCGCGCCTCGAGGCGGAAGAGATAGCGGCCGTTGATGAGATCGGGGTTCGCCGTATCTTCATCGACCTCCGTGATGACCGCCTCGTAGAGGCCGGGCGGCATCAGGTCGATCATATCCATGGCGGCCGTAAACTCGCCGTGCTCCTTGCTCGCGACCTTGCCGGAGACGAAGATCCCGAGATGGCCGATCGTTTCGTGCATCGTATAAACGATCGTCTGGCCGTTGGCGGCAATCTCGTCCTCGCTCTCGTAGAGGTCGGTGATCCAGCCCAGCGCCTGCTGCGGCGGGGTGATATTGTCGCCCCAGGAGCAGAAGACGATGATCGGCGATTGGACATTGCGCAGATCGATGCGCAGCCCGGCTCTGGTGCGGATCTCGCCGCTCGCGAGCCTGTTGCCGACAAAGAGATTATCGGCGATCCACCGCATTTCCTCGGCGTTGAGCAGGACCGGGCTGCCCCACCAGGTCTCGAAGTCGAGGAAGCGGGCGGCCTCCGTATCGACCTTGGAATAGACGTTGTAGGGTTTTCCCCAGTATGTGTTGGCGGGGTTGAGGGATTCGAAATTGGCGATGAGGTGGGCGCCGTCGAAGATGCCGTTGCCGAAATCACCGGCGAGCGCGGTAAGCCAAGTGCCGCCGAGAATCCCGCCGAGATAGCGCAGCGGATTCTTGCCCCGCACACCGGCCCAGTAGGAGAGCGGCGAGCCGGCCAGCATGATCGGGCCGGCGAGCTCGGGGCGGATCGCGGCCATCATCATGATCTGCCAGCCTGCCTGGCAATTGGCGATGATCGCAGGTTTGCCCTCGGCCTCCGGATGGCGCGCCGCGACCTCCGCAACGAACGCCACCTCGGCGATGCAGACATCCTCGACCGTCTGTCCCGGCATGGGCGTAGGCAGAAACCCGATGAAGTAGCAGGGATGGCCGGCCGCGAGCGCCACACCGATCTCGCTCTCCTGCTTCATCCCGCCGATGCCGGGGCCGTGGCCGGCGCGCGGATCGACAACGATGAAGGGCCGCTTCTTCGGGTCCGGCTTGTCGGTTTCGCGCGGGACGATGCGAACGAGAGCGTAATTGACGGGGCGGGACAGAAAGCGCCCATCCATGACGAGCTCAGCCTCGAAGCCAAGCACGTTCGGGGCGGGGCGAGCATTGTGCGCCAGCGTGGTGTTGCCGCGCTCACGCAGCACGTCGAGAAAAAGAACAGAGCGCTGCCAGGCGTCCTGCCAATAGTCGAAAATGGGGCCGAGGCTGGTCCCGGGGGACATGGCGATCTCCTTTGAGCGGTCTCTCCTCAAGATCCCGTGGCCCTGCCCCGGCGGCTCCGCCGGCCGCGGGGCTTTTCTTTTTCTACACCATTCGGCGTTGCTTGGCGCGTCCTTCCGCATCATGGCCGTGATCGCGTTGATCGAGATCCATACCGCATGCTTACGATCCTTTTCGTGCCCGTAGCGAGCGCACTTCAGCATGATCAAGGCCTGCGCTGAGGGCTGGCGCACGGTAACGGCGCAACGTTCTGAGAAGACCGGGAAAGAGCGCGCAATCCTTGACCCGCCCGGCGCAATGGCGCTGTAATTCGTTCGGAAGCCGTCGTCATCCCCAGACCGCGGGGATGAGCCAGATCAATGCGGGACGAAAGCGGCTGCAGCGGCAGGTATCAAATGATCGTTCTGCCAGAGCTGGGCCCGTTCCGGGAGCGAAAGGCGATGCCGACGGGCTTGTAACGGTCGAGGAAGAGATGCGCCAGGCGAATACTTCCGGAGGAGGGCCGGCGGAATTTCGGCGTCGTGACCGTGTGCGCATGTCTCTTCTGCTCGCTGCCCTCATCGGTGTCGGCATCCTCCAAGTGCCGGCACGAGCGCAGGTGCCGCCACAAGCTGCCGTTCCCGTCGGCACCGTGGTTGCGGAACTCAAACCGCTGACATCCTCTCAGGAATTCGTCGGCCGCGTCGAGGCGGCCGAGCGCGTCGAGATCAGGGCACGCGTCACCGGCTACCTCCAGGCGGTCCTTTTCAAGGAGGGTGATCTCATCCAGCAGGGAGCGCCACTCTTCCAGATCGAACAGGAGCCGTTCGAGGCTGCGCTTCAGCAGGCGCAGGGCGCGCTGATCAAGGCGCAGGGACAGTACGCCAACGCCGAGGTGCAGCTTCAGCGTGCCGAGGAGCTGCTGAAGAGCAGTGCGGGCTCAGTTGCCACCCGCGATCAGCGGCGGGCAGAGGCCGAGACAGCAAAGGGCGACGTCGTGACCGCCATGGCCAACCTGACCACCGCGCGCGTCAATCTTTCCTATACCGACATCACGGCGCCCATCTCCGGGCGGATCGGCCGCACCAGCGTGACCCAGGGCAATGTCGTCGGACCGGACAGCGGGCCGCTCACCCTGATCGTAAGCCAGGATCCGATCTATGTCGTCTTCCCGGTGAGCGAGCGGCAGCTTCTCGCGCTCCGCAGGCAAGGGCCGGTCACGGAGAGCGGAACACGCAGGGTGCGCATCATTTTTGCCGACGGCTCGACCTATGACCGCACCGGAACGATTGATTTCGTCGGAGTGACCGTAAATCGGGAAACCGACACCGTGACGATGCGCGCGGTTCTGCCGAACCCGCGGGACATGCTTGTGGATGGCCAGCTCGTGCGCGTCGCGGTCGAGGCGGAGAAGCCCGAAGAAAAGGTGCTGGTCCCGCAGGCCGCGCTGATCGCCGATCAGAAGGGCACCTACGTGTTCATCGTCAAGGACGGCAGGGCCGAGATACAGCGCGTGACGATCGGCGGCGAGACTGGCGCGGACGCCATCATCAACGAGGGGCTTTCGGGAGGCGAACAGGTCATCGTGCAGGGCCTGCAGGCGCTGAGGCCTGGCAGCCCGGTGAGTGCGGCCCCGGTTCCGGCGACCGGGCAGATGTAGGCTATGATCTCGTCGGTCTTTGTCGACCGGCCGCGGCTCGCGATCGTCATCGCCGTCGTCACGGCGATCGCCGGGCTGGTCTCGCTGCTCGCCATTCCTTTTGCGCAATATCCCGATATCGTCCCACCGCAGGTTTCGGTGACCACGCTGTATCCGGGTGCCTCGGCTTCCGTTGTTGAGGCGACGGTAGCCCAGCCGATCGAGGCGCAGGTCGTCGGCGTGGACAAGATGATCTACATGAAGAGCGTGAGCGGCAATGACGGCAGCTATGCGCTGCGCGTCTCGTTCGAGCTCGGGACGAACCCGGACATCGACACAGTGAACGTCAATAACCGGGTGCAGGCTGCGCTCTCCAAGCTACCGGAAGAGGTCCAGCGGCAGGGAGTGGTGGTCAAGAAGCAGTCCACGGCGCTGCTCGGCGTGGTCGCGGTTTATTCGCCGAAGCAGACGCATGACGTGCTCTTCATCTCCAACTACGTCACCATCAACCTGCTCGATGCAATACGAAGCGTCCCGGGAGTGGGCGATGCCGTACTGTTCGGGCCGGCAGACTATGCAATGCGGGTGTGGGTCCGCACCGACCGGCTGACGGGCCTCGGGCTCACACCCGGAGACATTGTCGCGGCGATCCGGGCGCAGAACATTCAGGCGGCGGTGGGGCGCATCGGCGCACGGCCGATGTTCAACGACCAGCAGCTCCAGCTCAACATCCAGACCATGGGGCGGCTCACCAGCGTCAGGGAATTCGAGAACATCGCCATCCGGACCAACCCGGACGGCTCGATCCTGCGGCTCGGCGACGTGGCGCGGGTGGAACTCGGCGCGGCGAACCTGGATCGCGAGACGAGCCTCGATGGGGCGCCCGCGGCGCTGATCGGGATCTACCAGACGCCGGGAGCCAATGCGATCACGACGCTCGACGCGGTGAAAGCGACGATCGAGGATCTCGCCACCGATTTTCCGGAGGACCTCAGCTGGAAGATCACTTACGACCCGACCGTCTTCGTGAACGCGACGATCCACGAGGTCGAGAAGACGCTGATCGAAGCGTTCGTGCTCGTCGTTCTGGTTGTCTATCTCTTCCTCGGCAGCGTCAGGGCGACGATCATCCCGACGGTCGCGGTGCCGGTCAGCCTGATCGGCACCTTCATCGTGCTGAATGCCATCGGCTACTCCGCCAACACTGTCTCTTTGCTGGCGCTCGTGCTCGCGATCGGCATCGTGGTCGATGACGCGATCGTCGTCGTCGAGAATGTCGAGCACGTGATGGAAGTCAATCCGGAGCTGACGCCCGCCGAGGCGACCAAGCGCGCGATGGGACAGATCACGGCACCGATCGTCGCGATCACGCTGGTGCTGCTCTCCGTGTTCGCGCCGGTTGCGTTCATCCCCGGAATCTCGGGCGAGCTTTTCCGCCAGTTCGCGGTGACGGTCGGCGTCGGGATGTTCATCTCGGCGATCAACGCGCTCACGCTCTCGCCCGCGCTCTGCGCCCTACTGCTCAAGCCTCATCGCGGGCCGCGGCGCGGGCCGATCGGCTGGGTGATGCGCGGCATCGACCGGGTGCGCGACGGCTATGGGGTGATCGTCGCGCGGCTGGTGCGGATCTCCGTGATCGGGCTCGTGTTCGTCGCTGCCTCTGCCTTTGGGGTGGTCGTGCTCGGCCGGATCGCGCCGACGGGATTCCTCCCCGAGGACGATCAGGGCGCGTTCTTCGTCGTGGTCCAGCTTCCCGACGGGGCTTCGGTCGCGCGCACGGCTGCGGTGGTGCGCCAGGTCGAGACCATTCTCGCGAAGGAGAGGGCGGTCGAGGATTATTCGGCGATCACGGGCCTCAATTTCATCGACAATTATTCGCAATCCAACGCGGCCTTCGTCATCGTCTCGCTCAAGCCGTTCGATGCCCGGCTCGCCCGCGCGGACGGAGCAGCCGCGGTGATGCGCGCGCTTGCGCCCAAGCTGCGGCAGATCCGGGAGGCGACGGTGGTGCCGATCGCACCGCCGCCGATCGTCGGCCTCGGCACGGGCGGCGGCTTCAGCTACGTGCTCATGGACATGCGCGCCGGCAATCCGACGGCCCTGGCGGCTACGCTGCGCGGCCTGCTCGTTGCCGCCAATCAGGACCCGAAGCTGCAGGGGGTGTTCAGCACCTACTCGGCTTCCACGCCTTCGATCTATCTCGATATCGACCGCGACAAGACGCAGGTGCTGGGCGTGAAGCTGAGCGATGTTTTCCAGGCGCTGCAGGCCATGCTCGGCGGATTCTACGTCAACGACATCAATCTCTTCGGGCGCACCTGGCAGGTGCAGGTGCAGGCCGAGGCCGCGGACCGGGCCCGCGTGAGCGACATCTATCGCATCCATGTGCGCAGCGCCGGCGGACAGATGATTCCGCTCAGGAGCCTCGTCGAGGCGCGCGTGGTGGTCGGGCCGCAGGCGCTGATCCGCTACAATAACCGGCTTGCGGCAACGGTTCAGGGTTCCCCGGCGCCGGGCGTCTCGTCCGGGCAGGCGCTGGCGGCGATGGAGGCGGTGGCCGCACGGACGCTGCCGAGCGGCTATCGCGGCGCCTGGACCGACACCTCCTTCCAGGAGAAGCGCGCCGAGGGCAAGACGGTGATGATCCTCTCCTTCGCCGTTTTGTTCGCCTATCTCTTCCTGGTCGGCCTCTATGAAAGCTGGACGATCCCGGTACCGGTGCTGCTCTCGGTCAGTGTGGCGATCGTGGGCGCGTTCGCAGGCATCGTGGTGGCGGGCTTGACGCTCGATCTCTACGCGCAGATCGGCATGGTTGTGCTGATCGGGCTCGCGGCGAAGAACGGAATCCTCATCGTCGAGTTTGCAAAAGAAGAGCGTGAGCGCGGCATGCCTTTGCTCGCCGCGGGCGTGGAAGGGGCGCGGCTTCGGTTTCGGCCGGTGATGATGACGTCGCTCGCCTTCATCATGGGGCTCTACCCGCTGGTGGTGGCGGTGGGGCCCTCCCAGCTTGCGCGCCGCGATGTCGGCACGCCGGTCTTTGCCGGCATGTTGGCGGCCTCCGCCATCGGCATCTTCGCGATTCCGCCGCTCTATGTGCTTTTCCAGTGGCTGCGTGAGCGGCTGCGTCCGGCGGCGCGCCCGAAGGCGGCAAAGGGGCCCGCGACGGAAGCGGCGAAGGAAGCAGCGGTGCCGGCTGCACCCGCTCCGGCCCCTTCATCCTCCCCCGGAGAGTGACGCGCGATCACCCGCTCAGCGATCCGTCTCTTCCGGGCTCCAGTCGCGGATGAGGGTGAAGAGAAGGGCGAGCAGCGTCGGGCCGATGAAGATGCCGAGAAAGCCGAAGGCGCCGAGCCCGCCGATCACGCCGAACAGCACGAGGAGAAGGGGCATGCGGGCGCCGCGGGCAATGACCATCGGCCGGATGACGCTGTCGATCTGCCCGACAATGCCGAAGTTCCAGATCAGAAGCGCG
>JASHRV010000337.1 GCA_030037175.1 Acetobacteraceae bacterium | reverse complement strand
ATCTTCCAGGCCACCCGCTCGAGCGCGAGATCGAGCGCCTCGAGCCCGAGCACGCGCCCATCGACCGCCCCGGCGAGCGCGGTCTCGGCCACGACCACGGCCTCGTCGAGCCGCGCGATCGTCTGCCTGAGGCGGGCGCGGGCGCCCCGCTGCCAGAAGCCGAGACGCACCGCCTCCTCGAGGGTGGCGAGAATCCCGCGCACCCGCCGGCGCATATCCGCCTCGATCCGCGCCACCACGGGCCCGGGACGTTCCGGCAACAGAACGGAATGGGCGAAGAGCGCCGCCGCCACCGCCAGCACCGAAATCAGAGCCCGCAAGGGGACATCGATCAGATGAACCGCGCCGATCAGCCCGAGCAGATAGGCCATCATCCCGACGGTCGCGAGCGAGCCCCACCGCGGCCCGCGCCCGGCGGCATAGACCACGGCGGCGAGCACGGCGACGAAGCCCGCTTCCCCGAGCACCGGAACCGGCCGGAGCAAGGCAGCGAGCAACGTGCCGATCGTTGCCGGAACCGGATCGAGCAGGAGCGTCCTGCGCCGAGCCGCCGCGGTCGCATCGCGCAGGCTGGCCACGGAAAAAAGCCCCATGGCAAAGCCGAAAAGCTCCGTCGGCCCCGAAACGCCGCGCTCGGCCCCGAGCAGATTGACGACCAGCATCGTGAGCGCGCCGGCCAGCGTCGCCCGCACCGACTGGCGCAGCCGCAGCCAGCCCGGATCGGGCGGAAACACCGCGTCCCATGCCCGCATCAGCGGCGAGGAGCGCAGGCGAAGCTTTTGCCAGAAATCGCCGTCGCCGGCTGGGTTGCGCCCTCGCAGCCGCGGCGGGCCCTCAACCACGCTCGCCGGCGCCGGCGGAGGGCTCGGCTTCATGGTCTCGGGCCCTGACGGGAGGCCGGGGGACGAAGCGGCCTCGATTGGCTTTTCCTCGCTCAGTGGACGATCGGCCCGTCCGCCTTGAGCCAGGCGTCGAGGCCGCCCTGGATATGCCGCGCCGCGCCGAGGCCGGCATCGCGCGCCGCCTGCACCGCCATCGCCGAGCGCTCGCCGAAGGCGCAGAAGAAGAGGATCGATTTTCCCGTCGCCATGGCGAGCTCGTGCAGCACGCCCCCCGTGCCGATGTTCTCCGCGAGCTCGGCGTAAGGCACCGAGAGCGCGCCCGCGATGCCGCCATGGCGCTTGCGTTCCTCCGGCTCGCGCAGATCGATGAGCGCGATGTCCGACCGCCCGATGAGCGCCATCGCCTCGCGCGCCGTCACCGACCAGCCGCGCCGCGCGAGCTCTTCCTGCGCCAGCCCCACGCGCATGTTCGCCGGCACCGCGACATCCATCATCTTCGGGTTGGGCAGGTTGAGTCCGGCCATCAGCGTCACGTATTCGTCCACGGATTTCACCTGCAGCCGCGGGTTATATCTCTTCTCCTCGCCGATCGTGCTCACGGTGTCGCCCTTGTAGTCGTGCGCGGGAAAGACGAAGGTCTCCTCCGGCAGCGCAAGCAGCCGGCCGAAGATTGATTCGTACTGAGCGCGCGCATCCCCGTTCTGAAAATCCGTCCTCCCGGTGCCGCGAATGAGGAGCGTATCCCCGGTGAAGACGCGGTCCTGCATCAGGAAGCTGTAGGAATCATCCGTGTGCCCGGGCGTGTAGAGCACATCGAGGCAGAGCCCCTCGATGCGCAGCTTGTCGCCGTCGGCAAGCCGGATCGAGACGACATCGGCCTTGGTCCGCTCCCCCATCACCGTGATGCAATGCGTGCGGTCGCGCAGCGCGCCGAGCCCGGTGATGTGATCGGCGTGCAGATGGGTATCGACCGCCTTGACGAGCCGAAGATCGAGCTCGCGCATGAGCTGGATGTAGCGCTCGACCTTCTCCAGCACCGGGTCGATGATCAGCGCCTCGCCGCCGGCGCGGCTCGCGAGCAGGTAGCTGTAGGTTCCGGACGTCTGATCGAAGAGCTGGCGGAAGATCATGCATGTTCCTCCTCTCTTTTTCTTGTGTTCTGCGCGGGTTTTCCTCTCTGCCGCGCAGGCGGGCCCGCCTCTCCGAGATCCCAGAACAGCCCGGCCATGGCCGCGATCGCCTCGCGCGCAGGCCGCGCCAGCAGATGCTCGTTCGGCCCGTGCTGGCCGCAGCCATTGTAGCTGTGCGGAATCCAGACGAGGGCGACGCCGAGCTGGTCCGCGAACACGTCGCCCGGCAGACCGCCCGAGCTGTTGGGGATCACCTGAACGTGGCGCGCGAGCGTCCGTTCCATGCTCGCCGCGGTGAACCGCACCCAGGGGTCGGCGGGATCGGTGCGGCTCGCCTTCATGCGCACGCGCGCATTCTCGATTGCGACCCCGGGCGCAACCTCGGGAAAGCCCGCGCGATCGAGATGCCGCCTGAGCGCGGGCGCGAAAGTTTCCGGGTCCGTATCCACCGTGTAGCGGATCTGGCAGTTGGCGATCGCATCCGGCGCCACTGCGTTGACAGGGCCCGAAGGCTGACCGGAGAGCATCGCGAGAACGATGAAGCTGTTCCAGCCATAGATTTTCTCGGCCGCGGTCAGCCCCGGCTCGCCCCACGCGGGGTCGATCGCTGCCGCCTCCGCCCCGCCGCCGACGGGACAGCCCGCGAGCACATGGGCCACGCTTTCGGGCACGCCGCCTTTCGGCAGCCATTCGCGCACGAGGATGCGGCCCTGCCTGTCGGCGATCGCGCCGATCGCGTGGGCGAGCACGATCGCGGGGTCCTTGGCGAGCCCGCCCCAATGCCCGGAATGAATCCCGCCCGGCCTCAGCCTCACCGCGAGATCGAAATGAAACGTGCCGCGCGTGCCGGTCGCGATCGTCGGCACGTCCGGGGCCACGCGCGGCCCGTCGCTGCCGATCAGCACGTCGGCGGCCAGCGCCTCGGCATGTTGCGCCACGAAGGCGCCGAGGCCGATCGAGCCGCGCTCCTCCGAAGTTTCCAGCACCAGCTTGAGGTTGCAGCCGAGCCGGCCGCCGCGCTCGGCGAGCACGGCCTCGAGCGCGGCAAGGTTGAGCGCGTGCTGGCCCTTGTTGTCGGCGGTGCCGCGGCCGTACCACCGATCGCCCTCGACCGTGAGACGCCAGGGCGAGAGGCCGGCGCGCCACTGCTCGTCGAGCCCGCGCACCGTGTCGCCGTGGCCGTAGGTGAGCACGGTCGGCAGGCCCGGATCCTCGATCCGCTCGGCGGCGAGGATCGGGCCGAAGCCCGGCTCCGGGTTGGGATGGATCGTGCAGGCGAAGCCGAGCCGCGCGAGCCACGGGCGGATCGCCTCGTCGAGATAGCGCGCGACATCCGCCGCGTGGGCCGCCTCCTGCGAGGTGCTCGGGATCGCGATCAGCCCGGCGAGAAGATCGCGGAATCTGCCGTCGTCGAAGAACGAAACGGCGCGGGCGACGGCACTCTCTCTGCTTCCCATCCGGCTCTTTCCCTCACGTGTCGAGATCGGAAAAGCGCCGGCTGAGCCGCGCGAGCTCGCGCAGGAGCGGCGCCGGCTCCCAGCCCGCGCCGTCATGCGCGGCGATCGCCTCGACCCGCCGCAGCACTTCGCCGAGCCCGATCGCATCGGCCTCGAAGAGCGGGCCGCCGCGCCAGGCGGGATAACCGTAGCCGTGCACCATGACCACGTCGATGTCGGAGGGCCGCGCGGCAACGCCCTCGGCGAGAATGCGCGAGGCCTCGTTCACCATCGCCGCATGCGCGCGCTCCTGGATCGTCGCCGCGAGCACCTTGCGCCGATGGATGCCGCGCGCGGCCGAGGCCCGCGCGACGAGTGCGGCCACCACCGGGTCGGGCAGACGCTTGCCGTCGCGATGAAGATACCAGCCCGCGCCGCTCCTCTGGCCGAAGCGGCCCTGCTCGCAAAGCCAGTCGGCGATCGGCACCAGCCGCTCGCGCACGCGGTGCTGGCTGCCGCGCCGCCACGCACCCCAGCCATTGTCGAGGCCGGCCGCGTCGGCGGCGGCGAACGGCCCCACCGCGAAGCCCCATACCTCGTGCGCCGCGTCCACCTCCTCGGGAAGCGCGCCCTCCTCGAGCGCATATTCGCATTGCAGGCGCCAGCGCAGCAGGATGCGGTTGGCGATGAACCCTTCGCCGATCCGCGCCACCACGGACACTTTTCGCGTCCGCCGCGCGAGCGCGAGTCCGGTCGCCAGCACCGCCGGCCCGGTGCGCGCGGCGCGCACCACCTCGACCAGCCGCGTCGCCTGGGCGGGACAGAAGAAATGCATCCCGAGCACGCGGTCCGGCGCATCGACGAGATCGGCGAGCGCATCGATATCGAGGAACGAGGTCGTGCTCGCCAGGACCGCGTCGCGCCGCACCACGCCCGAGAGCGCGCGGAACACGGTGCGCTTGACGGCCGGGTCCTCGGTGGCGGCCTCGATCACGAAATCGGCGCGCGCGAGCGTCGAAAGATCGAGCGCGGTCGAGATCCGGTTCTCCCGCTCCGCGCGCGCCTCTGCCGTCAGCCGCGCCGCCTGCTCCTGACGGTCGAGAATGGCGCCGATCCGCTGCTCGGCATTGCTGCGGGCGCCGGCATCCGCCTCCACCAGGATCGTCTCGAGCCCGGCATCGGCAAGCGCCACCGTAAGCCCCGCGCCCATCGCCCCGCC
>JASHRV010000040.1 GCA_030037175.1 Acetobacteraceae bacterium | reverse complement strand
TCGACTTCGCGCAGCTTGCGGCTGACCACGCGGGTGCGGCGCCGGGCCATGTCGATGGTGGTGGACATGCGGCCGGCTTGGCCGGCGAGGCGTTCCAGCACCTCGTCCATCTTCACCATTTCGATCTTGGTGGCGCCGAGAAGCTGGCGCACCTCGTCGGCCTTCTGCTCGAGGGCGAGGGTCACGAAGCCGAGCTGGATGGTCCGGAGCAGGGCGGGGAAGAGGCTCGGGCCGAGGACGAGCACCTTGTGGGTGCGGCCGAGCTCCTCGATCAGGCCGGGGATCCGCGCGACCTCGGTGTAGAGGCCGTCGGTGGTGAGATAGAGCACCGCGAACTCCACGGTGCGCGGCGGGCGGACATATTTCTCGGCGATCTTGCGCGCTTCGTCGCGCACGCGCCGTTCGATGCCGCGCCGCGCTGCGCGTTCGGCTTCGGTGTCGCCCGCCTCGATCGCCGAGAGGAGCCGTTCATAGTCCTCGAGCGGGAATTTCGCGTCCACCGGCAGGAGCGGCTTCTCCGTGCCGCGGGCGGGCATGCGGATGGCGAAATCGACCGCCTCGTCGCTGTCCGCGCCGAGCTTGCAGTTGGCGTCGTAGGCGCCGGCGGGGAGAAGATCGTCGAGCATGGCCCGAAGCTGGGTTTCGCCCCAGCCGCCCCGCGTTTTGACGTTGGCGAAGATGCGCTTGATATCGCCGATCTCGGCTGTGACCGCCTGGACCTCGCCCATGGCTTTCTGGACGG
Source organism: Acetobacteraceae bacterium (assembly GCA_030037175.1). GTDB lineage: Bacteria > Pseudomonadota > Alphaproteobacteria > Acetobacterales > Acetobacteraceae > JAKAWQ01. The sequence goes on along the minus strand of JASHRV010000040.1, from coordinate 3,723 downwards.
CGGCGAACTGCTCGATGACGCGGGAGAAGCTTTCCTCCATCCGCTTCTGGACGTTTGCCTGAAGGTCCTCGTTCACGGTCTTCTGGATTTCGGCGAGCTTGGCTTCGTTGCCGAGGCGGAGCTCCCCGAGCTTCTCCTCGGTCATGGTGCGCAGCCGCTCGAAACGCTCGGCCTGCTCGCGGTTCGCGCGCTCCGCCGCCTCGGCGAGATGAAGCCGGAGCTTGCCCTGCTCCTCGGCGAGCGCGGTGCGCATTTCGCCGAGGCTCTGGGCGAGCTGGGTGCGGAGGCCCTCCTGGCGCTCGACGACGAGGGCGGTGAGCGCACGCTCGGCATCGGCGAGGCCGCCGCGGCCGCCTTCGGCGGCGGCCAGGATCTGCCGGGCGAGCACCTGGAGGCCCGCGAGAGCGCGGCCCTGCCAGGCGAGCACGACGAGAGCGACGAGCAAGGCGAGGCCGAGCAGGAGAGGAACAAGCAGGGCAGACATCAACGCACTCCGGTTGGCGCGGCGGCGAGGACGGCGCAGCATCCGGCCCGCCGATCGGAGGAGGAATGATGGACCCGGTTGCCACGGGCGTCGAACCTGCCCGCCTCGAACATGACAGCCTGGGCGAGGTGAGCGTTCCGGCGGAGGCGTATTGGGGCGCCCAGACCGCGCGCGCGATCGCCAATTTTCCGATCTCGGGGGTGCGGCTTTCGCACTACCCGCATCTTCTGGTTGCGCTCGCCATGGTCAAGGCGGCGGCGGCGCTGGCCAATGCGGCGCTCGGCAAGCTGCCGGCGGAGAAGTGCCGGGTCATCGTCGCGGCGGCGGAAGAGGTCATCGGCGGCGGGCTCGCAGCACAGTTCCCGATCGACGTGATCCAGGGCGGGGCGGGCACTTCGACCAACATGAACATCAACGAGGTGCTGGCCAATCGCGGTCTCGAGCTGCTCGGCCGGCCGCGCGGGGACTATGCGGCGCTGCATCCCAACGACGATGTCAACATGTCGCAATCGACCAACGACGCCTACCCGACGGCGGTGCGGGTCGCGGTCCTGCTCTCGACCCGGGCGCTGCAGGTTGCGCTCGAGGTTCTCGCCACGGCCTTCGAGCGCAAGGCGGCCGAGTTCGCGCACGTGCTCAAGCTCGGGCGGACGGAGATGCAGGATGCGGTGCCGATGACGCTCGGCGAAGAGCTGGGCGCCTTTGCCGTGACCGTGCGGGAGGACAAGCAGCGCCTCTTCGAGGCGGCGCGGCTGCTGCACGAGATCAATCTCGGCGGCACCGCGATCGGCACCGGCATCAACGCCGACCCCGAGTACGCGCGGCGCGCGATCGCCGAGCTTGGCGCCCTTTCGGGATTTCCGCTCGTGCAGTCGGCCAACCTCGTCGAGGCGAGCTGGGACATGGGCGCCTTCGTGCTCTTCTCCGGGGTGCTGAAGCGGGTGGCGACGAAGCTTTCCAAGATCGGCAACGATCTCCGGCTTCTTTCGTCGGGCCCGCGGGGCGGGCTCGGCGAGATCCAGCTTCCGGCGGTGCAGCCCGGTTCCTCGATCATGCCGGGGAAGGTCAATCCGGTGATCGCGGAGGTTCTGACCCAGGTCTGCTTCCAGGTCATCGGCAACGATCTCGCCGTGACCATGGCGGCGGAGGCCGGCCAGCTCCAGCTCAATCCGTTCGAGCCGCTGATCGCCTACAATATCCAGGAGTCGCTGATGCTGCTCACCAATGCTATCAATACGTTTACGGAACGATGTGTGAACGGCATCGAGGCGCGGGAGGAGAATTGCGCGCGGCATGTCGAGGCGAGCGTCGGCGTCGCCACCGCGCTCGTGCCGGCGATCGGCTATGAGCGTGCCGCCGGACTGGCGAAGGAGGCGCTTGCCTCGGGACGGACGGTGAGGGAATTGGCGCTCAAGCAGAGCCTGCTGCCCGAGGCGGAGCTCGACCGGCTGCTCGATCCGCGCCGGCTTGCCGAGGCGCACCGATGAAGGCGCCATTCTATCATGAGGATTTCGTGGTCGGGCAGCGTTTCGCCGGGCCGGAGCGGCGGGTGATGGAGGCGGATGCCATCAAGGCGTTCGCGATCGAGTACGACCCGCAGCCGATGCATACCGACGAGGCGGCGGCGAAGGCGGGCCGGTATGGGGGGCTGATCGCGAGCGGCTGGCAGACGGCGGCGGTGACGATGCGGCTCATGATGAGCGGAGGGCTGCCGCCGATCGCCGGCGGCAGCGTCGGCGCCGGCGTGGAGGGGCTCAACTGGCCGCGCCCGGTCCGTCCGGGCGACACGCTTTCGGTGGAGACCGAGGTGCTGGAGGTGCGCGTCTCCCGCTCCAGGCCCGAGTTCGGGCTGGTGCGCCTGCGCGCGACGACCCGGAATCAGGGCGGCGAGACGGTGCAGGAGATGACCACCACCCTCTTCGTGCCGCGCCGCGGGGCCGGGCTATAGTGCCGATTGTCGCAAGAGTGCCGATTGTCGCAAGAGTGCCGATTGTCGCAAGGGAGGGTTCGATGGATGCCACGACCAAGCCGAAGCCCATGACCTTCGATGCGCCGCTGCGCGGCCGCATCTACGACAGTATCGCGGAGACGATCGGGAATACGCCGCTGGTGCGCATTCCGCGCATCTGCCGCGAGGAAGGCATCACCGCCGATGTCTGCCTCAAGCTTGAATTCTTCAACCCGATCGCGAGCGTGAAGGACCGGATCGGGGTGAGCATGATCCTCGCGCTGGAGGAGGCGGGGAAGCTCGGGCCGGATGCGGTGCCCAAGACCGTGATCGTCGAGCCGACCTCGGGCAATACCGGCATCGGGCTTGCGTTCGTCGCCGCGGCGCGCGGCTATCGCTTGATCCTGACGATGCCGGAATCGGTCTCGATCGAGCGGCGCAAGATGCTGCGCTATCTCGGCGCGGAGGTGGTGCTGACGCCGCGCGAGAAGGGCATGCCGGGCGCGATCGCGCGGGCCAACGAGATCCTTGCCGCAACGCCGGGTGCGGTGATGCCGAACCAGTTCGCCAACCCCGCCAATCCCGCGATCCATCGCCGCACCACGGCGGAGGAGATCTGGCACGACACGGGGGGACGCGTGGATGCGATCGTCTCCGGCATCGGCACGGGCGGCACGCTCACCGGCTGCGGCGAGGTGCTGAAGCCGCGGCTGCCCGGCCTCAGGATGATCGCGGTCGAGCCGGAGGCGAGCCCGGTGCTTTCGGGCGGCGCGCCGGCGCCGCACCCGATCCAGGGGATCGGCGCGGGGTTCGTGCCCGAAATCCTGGACACGAGCCTGATCGACGAGATCATCCAGGTCTCGAACGAGGAGAGCTTCGCCGCGGCCCGGCGGCTCGCGCGGACGGAGGGAATCCCCGCGGGGATTTCCGCGGGTGCCGCGCTGGCGGCGACGCTGAAGCTGGCGCGGCGGCCGGAGATGGCGGGCAAGAGGATCGTCACGATCATTCCCGACTTCGCCGAACGCTACATGACGACGGCGCTCTTCGAGGGAATCGAGGGCTGAGAGCCCGTTCGAGAATGCGGCTTCCGGTGAGTCGGAGGTGCCGAAGGCGCCGGCCGGCGCGGCTTTCGAGAACCGGAGCGGAGCGGCCTTAAGGGGCCGTGAGCACCGGAAGCGCAGAAAGCTACGCCGGACGACCGCCGGAGCCGCATTATCGGACGGGCTCTGGACAAAAGGTCCAAGCGCATCTTGACCTAAATCAAAGCGCCGGGCCGGCGCGGCCCCTATGT
>JASHRV010000336.1 GCA_030037175.1 Acetobacteraceae bacterium | reverse complement strand
CTCCGGCTTCGCGGTCGCCGGGTCGCGAAAGGATTGGACTGAAGGGAAGGGGAGTTCCCCGCCGTCAGGCCGATCGCCGCAGACCCGGGAGCATCGTGCCATGACCGCCGACACCGAACTCGAGCTGTTCCGCGCCCAGGTGAACTGCGCGGCCGTCCTGGAGAACCTGGGACGGCCATGGAAGCTGGATCCCCGAGAGAGCACCCGCCGTGCCCTGAAATACCGCCGTGACGAAGGCGAGGTGCTCATCATCACGCATGAGGGGCGCGGCTGGTGGGATCCGCAATCGACCGCCAAGGGCGACGTCTTCACCCTCGTCCAGCACCTCGATCCGTCCCTGAATTTTGGCCATGTCCGCCAGGTCCTGCGGCGGTTCGTCGGAATCGCGCCGCGCCACACGCCGGCCGAGCGCCGGCGGGGAGGGGAGGGGGACACACGCTCAGTCGCGGAGAGATGGGCGGCGCGGCCGCGCCTCCGACCAGGATGTCGAGCCTTTGTCTACCTGACCGAGGAACGCCGGCTTCCGCGAACCGTGCTCGATGTCGCGGCCTCCCAGGATGCTGTGCGGGACGGCGCCTACGGCAGCGCTTGGTTCGCCCATCGCGATGGCGGACAGGTCACGCATGTCGAGATCCGCGGGCCGAAGTTCAAAGGTTCGCTGAGGGGAGGGGACAAGACGCTCTTCCGCTTCCGCGCGGGTAGGAGCGAGGTCTCGCGGCTGGTCATCACCGAGGCGCCGATCGACGCGCTGAGCGTGGCGGCCCGGGAGGGGATCAGGTCCGACACCCTCTACGCTGCGACCGGCGGGGGGATGGGCCCGCGCACCATCGAAGCCCTGGCCGCCGCGTGCGCCGCATTGACGTCCATCCCGGGCGCCGTGGTCGAAAGCGCGGTCGACGCCAATCGTGCCGGCGATCGCTATGCCGAGCGGCATGCGGAGGTTGCGCGGGAGGCAGGGCTTCCTTTCGTCCGTATGCGGCCACCTGAGGGCCTCGACTGGAACGAGGTCCTCAAGCGGGAGGCCGGAGCATGAAACCCTCCCGCGCCTGGGTTCTGCTCCCCTCCCGCCGCAGGCTCAACCTGCTGGCACCGGACCCGCAGGCCTGGACCGACCGCGACCTGGCGATCGGTCTCTCGCGTACCTATCGATGGGCCGGCTACTCGGCCTGGCCCCATCCACTCTCGGTCGCCCAGCACTCCTTGACCGTCCTGGCGCTCCATCGCCTTGCCACCGACCGCCCGCTCACCGCGGCCGAAGCGCGGCGCGAGCTGCTGCATGACGCCACCGAGGCCTTGCTGGGCGGCTACGACCCGATCACGCCCATCAAGCCTCATCTCGGCGAAGGATACGAGCGCCTCGTCACGCTCCACCAAGCCGCGCTCGACATCCGTTACGCGCTCCCCGCCTGGGACGAGCAATCCTACCGCGAGCACAAGCGCGCCGACCACCTGTCGGCGGCCAGCGAGGGCCTGCACGTAGTCGGCTGGTCCCGCCGCGAGCTGCGCGAGGACCTCGAGATTGCTGTCGAGCCGCTTGATCGCGATCCGCTGGCCCCGGTTCAGGGATTCACCGCGTGGGAACCCTGGCCGGCCAGCTTCGCTGCCGCGCGCTTCCTCGAAACGCTCGAATCCCTAGGAGCCGCGCCCGGGCACGACCCGCGCGCCCAATCAAAGGCCGCCTGATATGCCGCAGATTCTCGACGACCTCACCCCGCAGCAGCGCGCAGCGGCAACAATGACAGGACCAACTCTGGTCATTGCCGGGGCCGGTACCGGCAAGACCAAGACACTGACCGCCGCCATTACCGACAGAATCATCACCCACGGCATCCGGCCCAACCGGATCATCGCCGTCACGTTCACCAACAAGGCAGCGGGCGAGATGATCGGCCGCATCCGGGCCGCGCTCGGCGATGAGATGTCGCCAAGCTGGGTCGGCACCTTCCATGGCCTTGGGGCGCGGCAGCTGCGCATCGAACCGGAAGTCGCTGACCTTCGGCCAGGCTTCGACATCGTGGATGCGGACGACACCCGCCGGATCGTCAAGCGCGTCATGAAGGCGATGAACCTCGGCGGGGGCGAGGACGATATGAGCGGCACCCGCGATCCGCTGAAGCTGGTCTGCAATCGTATCAGCAAATGGAAGGACGATCTGGTCGCGCCTCGTGACGCACCGGGAGCGGCTGAAGCACAGATCGCCGAGGCCAATCGGGACGGGTTTCCGGTTGACGCGCACGGCCTGCGCAGCGCGGCACACATTTATGCCGAGTATCAGCGCATTCTCCAGGATGCCAACGCGGCCGACTTCGGAGACCTGCTGCTATGGCCAGTGCGCGCGATGACCCACGATCCGGCCTATCGAGATCGTTGGGCGAGCCGCTTCGATCGCGTGCTGACCGACGAATATCAGGACGTGAATCGCGCCCAGTTTGTGTGGCTGCGATACCTCTGCTCCCACCATCATGAGATCTTTGCAGTCGGAGACGACGATCAGTCGATATTTGGCTGGCGTGGCGCCGACATCAGCTACATCCGCAGGTTTGCGCAGCACTTTCCGGGAGCCGCGCAAGTCCGCCTCGAGGAGAATTTCCGGAGCACAGGCAATATCCTCGCCGCCGCCAATGCCGTCATCGAACGCGACCAAAGCCGGCTCGGAAAGACCCTCTACACGCGCAAGCAGGCCGGCACGCCGATCGAAATCGTGCGCTTCAACAGCGGCGAAGAAGAGGCGGCCGAGATCACGAAGGAGATCGTGCGCCGGCGCGCCGACGGCGCTTCCTGGGGCGAGTTCGCGATCCTCTATCGCAGCAACAGTCTCAGCCGCCTGTTCGAAGAATCCCTGATGCGTGGCCGCGTGCCCTACATCATCATAGGCGACGTTGGCTTCTACCAGCGCGCCGAGATCAAAGACTCGCTCGCGCTACTCCGTTTGGTTGCAACACCAGACGACCGGCAGGCCGATGAGAGCTTCCGACGTGTCATCAACACGCCCGCGCGGGGCTTCGGCGCAAAGGCGATGACCATTCTCGAACAGGAGGCCGCCTGGCGCCGCGTCCCGCTCCTGCAGGCGCTGGAGACCGCGGCCCTTCCTCCAAAAGCGCGGGCGGGTGGCTTGCTCTTCGCCGATGCCATCCGCAACGTCGCGCGTCAGCCAGCGGCAACGGTCGCTGATTTACTTTCCCTCGTCCTGGATGCGAC
>JASHRV010000335.1 GCA_030037175.1 Acetobacteraceae bacterium | reverse complement strand
GGATAGGTCAGGCAGTAGAAGCGAATGCCATGGGTTCGTAGCGCAAACTGCTTAATAGCCTCGGCGAGGTAGTGGTTGCCGGTCTTAGCAAACAAATGCTCGTGAAATTCAACGTTAGAGCGAAATACCCGACCGAGATCCCCGCGCGCGACCGCCTTGTCGTGCACGCCCTGAATGCGCCTAAGGTCATCGAGATCGGCGTTGGCCATCGGCATGGGCACAAGGCGAGCAGCGTGCGTCTCCAACAGATTGCGGACCACATAAAGCTGTTGAATATCTTCCGACGCATAGGCGCGGACTATGGCACCGCGATTTGGGATTCGTTCGACCACGCCCATCTGCTCGAGTCCCGCCAAAGCCTGCCGGATTAGATGGCGTTTCACCGCGAAGCGGCGCATTAGGTCGTCCTCGACCAGCCTCTCGCGGGGATGGAGCCGCCCGAGGACAATGTCCTGCTCCAAAGCGCTGATGACGGAGCTGAGCGTGTCAGCGTCCTTGCGGCGCCCCGATTGGCCACTGGTCGTTTCTGCGTCCTGAATTTGAACTCCCATTACCATTCTAGTTCCTAAACCGTCTTGCGTGCCGACCACCTACTGCCGCACGGGTCACGCCGCGCCGACCAACGGAGTGCCGGCGAAGTGTGCCAATAGGTTTTCAACCACTAGCGCCTCCATCGCCAGCCTGGTTTCCTCGGTGGCGCTCGCCCGATGTGGTTGGAGCACCACGTGATCGAGTGCCAGAAGGGGCGGCGGTACATCTGGCTCGTTGGCAAAGACATCCAGGTCTGCACCACCTCGCCTGCGCTCGACGAGGGCATCGACCAGTGCTCTCTCGTTGACGAGACTGCCTCGGGCCACGCTGATCAGCATGCCCTGAGTGCCGAGGGCATCGAGTACTGACCGATCAACAATGTGCAGCGATCCTGGGCCGCCGGACGCCGCCAGAACAAGCGCATCGCAATCCGTAGCCGGATCAAGAATCCCTGGCACGTACTCGTAGACCACATCGTCAAACGCACGGACGTCCGTGTAGCGGATTGTCGCGCTAAAGGCTTCGAGGCGAGTGGCGATTGCCCGGCCAACACGTCCCAGTCCAACCATCCCGACATGCATCCCCGTCACTTTGCGTCCGAGTGGTAACCCAGAACCGTGCTGCCAGAGGCCTTCGCGAACGAATCGATCTCCCTGGCAAAGGCGTCGGGCACAGGCCAGCAGAAGCGCCAAAGCGTGATCGGCGACATCGTCAGTCAACAGGTTCGGGGTCGTCGTCACAACGATTCCCTTTCGGCGCCCTAACTCGAGATCGACGGCATCGGTTCCGACACCACGAATTGAGACGATCCGAACCGAAGGGAGACTCTCGACGATTGCCCTCGGAGCACCTTTGGCGCCAGAAGTCGTGATCGCGACAATCGCCGAGGCGGCTCTCCCGAGCGAGAACTCCGGCTCATAGCATCGGTACACCTCAAAAGTGGCCGCAAGTCGATCCTCGGTCGCACGGGTGAAGCGATCGAGCAGAAGAAGCCCGGGTTTCGTGAAGGAAACGATCTGGCTCATCGTTCCTATCCAATCCTCGCCCTGACAGACCCGATACCAGGGAGTTGCGCCTCTACCGTCGTGGGAGCCGTCACGAATTCGACTCCGGTCACCGATCCAGTCGTGACGATCGTGCCGGCTCGAAGGCCTCCGAACGGACGGGAGCCAACATTGGCGAGCCAGACGATTAAGCGGAGCGGATCCCCCCCGGGATTGCCGCCCACGACTTCGACTGACCGTCTGCCGTCGATCGACAAGATGGTTCTCTGAGACGTAGCTGCAACGCTCTGCCAATCCGCCCGGCCCTCCCCGAATAGAAGCGCGCCGTGATTCAGCTGATCGGTCACGTGACTGAGACGGTCCTGTGAGGCCCATGTCACAAACCGCGTGTCTGAAACTTCGATTGCCGGATGAATGGAGCCGATAGCCCCGATCACCTCATCGAGCCCATATTCTCGACCTCGGGGTGGCAGATCTGCCGAGAAGCGATAAGCAATCTCCGCCTCGATGCCCAGCAGATGAAACATAGTGGTGGGAAGATTTGCTCCAGAATTAAACAGGGTCCTAGCCGCGATCGCCGCGCAGGCTGGTTGCACATGCGGACTCGGCGCTCCCACCTTCCAGGCTGCGATAGGGCCGACCTCCGCGACAACCCTACTCTGATTCGCGTAGCATTGCTCCAGGGATTGCGGGCCGCAAGCCTCGGGAAGGGAGCGGAGCCAACGGCGGGCGCGGCGCGCTTCGAGAAAGGCTTCAGCGGCTTGGTCCACAGACTCGACTGACATCACGCGGCCCCTATGGCGCAAATCGTCTCAACCAAGTCAGGCCGACGACCGTCTCCGTCGCAGGACGATACTCGCAGCCCATCCATCCAGCGTACTCCAGCTCGTCGATCCGCCTAAAGACATAGTCCCACGCGATCTCACCGGTACCGGGCTCGTTGCGACCCGGAACGTCGGCAAGCTGCATGTGAGCTATTAAGGGCATCAAGGTTCCCATTCGCCGTGTCACGTCGCCTTGCGCGACCTGGCAGTGATAGATATCGAACTGTAAGCCGATCCGGTCACGCCCTATCGCTTCGACAACCGCCGCACCCTCCTCCTGAGTCCGAAGGAAAAAGCCCGGCACATCGTGGTGATTGATGGGTTCGAGGACAAGCTTAACGCCGGTCGACGAGACTTGATCCGCCGCCCAAGCGACGTTCGAAACGTAAGCGGCTGCCGCTGTGTCACGGTTTAAATTGGGCGGCACAATTCCCGCCATCAGATGAATCAGACTACAATCGAGTTCCGCAGCGTAATCAAGCGCCTTTTTTACACTATCCCGGAATTCCCGGCGGCGCGACGGGATGCAAGCCATGCCGGAGGCGCCGCCAGCGGGCGTGTTGAACAGCACCTGCTCCATGTCACACGCACGCAGCCGGGCGCGGATCTCGGACGCAGGATACTCGTAGGGCGAGGCGTACTCGACTCCGCGGAAACCGGCCCGCGCTGCCGCGTCGAACCGATCCAGGAACGGCAGCTCGGTAAAGAGCCATTTGAGGTTGGCGCAAAAACGCGGCATGTGGCGATCCTCAGGCTGAACGTCCAGCGGCGAGCGGGGATCGAAAGGAGGCCAAACATAATCAGCCGCCGAACTCGGCGACGCAAAATCCCGCATGGTGGTCGGTGGTGAACACCAGACCGTTCTTGTCGACGAACACGTCGCACATTTGGATCACCGGCTCGCGGTCGGATTTGCCATCCATCATCCGGGCCGGCGGCGGTGGAACGAGCGCGCCGATCTCGACCGGGGCATATCTGTCGCGGATGTCGAAGATTCTGACTCCGGCGTTCTGGTAGGTCGCAAAGATGAGCTCTGAGCTGACAAAAGAACCCGGCCGGTTCTCATGAATATTGTGCGGCCCAAAATGGCCGCCTCTCGCCTTATAGTCAGCGTCCTTAGGCGACGGAAAGGTTGAAATGCTAATCGGATTCGACCGTTCACGAATGTCAAACAACCAAATCGGTTTGTCGCCGTCCTCCTGATGGTCGAGCACCGCCTCGTCAACGACGACGAGCAGATCGCGATCAGGCAAAGGCAGCGCATTGTGGGTTCCACCGCCGAATGGCGGAGCCCAGTTCTTGTGGACAATCATCCGAGGTTGGCTGCGATCTGCTACATCGACCACCACGAGACAACCGTCTCGCCAGCTGCAATAGGCGGTGTCACCATGCACGATGGGGTGGTGAAGACCGTAACGGCCGTATTCAAGCGGCCAGTTTGGCTCCTCGCCGGCAGCGCGATTCATGCCGGGCAACCAGAACCGGCCAACAAGTTGGGGTTTGGTAGGGTCGCTCACGTCTATCGTGATAAGTATGTAGTCCGTGAAACCATCGATCAGTGCCGACGCGTAGGCCCAACGGCCGCCAACGTACCAAATGCGGTGAAGTCCGACCCCTTCAACCGGCATGAAGCCGATTTGACGCGGGTCGTCTGGCTTCGAAATATCCCAGACGCTCATGCCTGCCGTCCAGGTACGCTCTTTGGTCGCCCCAATATCGAATCCCGATGACTTCCCCTTATAGTAGCTCTTATCGTCAGCAAATGCCGGCAGCGCTTTCATGTCTCTGGCATTGACCACCAGCAGCAGATCGTCGTGCGCTTGAAGGTGAATGTTCCAGGTGTGGCGCGGGGCCCCGATGTACTTGACGGGGCGAGGACTGCGTGGATCCCGCACGTCGATGATGCTGAATCCGCTCGAAGACATATGGCCCACGTACGCGTAGCCACGGTGTACCATGAGCTGATTGCCATCGGGACGCCCTCCTTGGTTGCTGAATCCGATTAAGCGCATATTGCGAGCGTAAGTCGGAACAGGAAGCTCCAGAGTCGCCATCAGCATTCTCCTGAGTTATCCTTTGAGCTCTTCATTTGGCTTGCGGGCGCCGCCCATAATCAATGACACAATTTGGTGTTCGGTCGTGTCCTTTGTTCGGAGCTCAGCCGCTTTCCTCCCGCGATGGAGAATGACGATTCGATCCGTAACGGCAAGGACGTCCAGGATATTGTGAGTAATATAAATAACCGCGATTCCTTCGGACGCGAGTTGACGCGTCAAACTCAAGACTTTTCTCTGCTCGGGTACACTTAGCGCGGCGGTAGGCTCGTCGAGGATCACTAGTTTCGCTTTCCACCGGATAGCGCGTGCGATAGCGATTGCCTGCCTCTGACCGCCCGAAAAGCCATCCACGTGCATTCGGAGGGACGGAATATGGATATCGAGCCGCTCGAGACAGCGCCTGAGATCGTCCTCCATGGCTTTGTCGCGCATGACGCGTAACAAACCCTTGAATGGGCCGTAGCTAAGTTCTCGGCCAATGAAGAGATTGGCTGCCGCGTCGAGATTCGGAATGAGAGCGAGATCCTGGAAGACAGTCTCAATACCCAAAGAACGTGCAACCGACGGTGAAGAGATTGCGACTTCCCTGGCTTCGCAACGAAGCGTGCCAGCGGTAGGCTTATGAACACCAGAAATTGTCTTGATAAGGGTGGATTTTCCAGCGCCGTTGTCGCCCAGCAGGCCCAGAACTTCCCCGTTGTGGATGTCAAGGTCCACTCCGGCAAGTGCTTGGACGCTGCCGAATCGCTTGTACAGACCGCGGATCTCCAAAAACGGTGTCATCGTATCAGCCACGTCGCCTTACTCACATGCGGGTGGGCTTGTGGTTGTCGGAAAGGAACCATCTTAGGGCGTGCCATGGTGCGCTACTTTAGAACCCGGAGCTTGCCGCGTTGAATCGAGAGCATGACCGCCCCGACTAACACTGCTCCTGTCATGACGAGCTGAACATTTGTTGAAATGCCGAGGATGATCATTCCGTTGGCCAAAGTGCTCATGACCAAGCTGCCAACGATCGTGCCCAAAATGGAGCCACTGCCGCCTGTCAGCGATGTCCCTCCAATCACGACCGCCGAGATGGCAGTAAGCTCGAAGCCGGTACCCATAGTTGGGGTTCCGGCACCGACTTCGGCAGCCAGTATGCCTCCACCTAGTCCGGCGAGAGCTCCGGAAAGCGTGAAGACCGCGACCTTGAGGCGATCGACAGGCAGACCGAGCATCCTGGCCTTTTCTTCGTCCCCGCCGACCGCAAGGACGTAGCGTCCGAAAGCCGTCTTGAGCAGTAGAAACGATGCGGCCAGCGCGAGGCCGATCACGATGAGAAAGGGGCATGGTGCATTGCCAATCGCGGCGAACAGCCCAGTAGGCGGAAGATTTACGGGAAAACCGCCGCTGATGATGATGGTTAGGCCTCGAGCGACGGAAAGCATACCAAGAGTAACGACGAATGAGGGTACGCCTCCGTAAACAAACAACAATCCATTGATCAGGCCGATTAAGGCCCCCAGGAATGGGGTGATAAAGAAGGCAAGCCCACCCACGAGGGTGCTCAGCAGTGCAGCCAGCATGCCGACAAGAGCCATGTTGGAGCCAACGGACAGGTCGATGCTTCCAATGATAATAACGAATGTCATTCCGATAGCGACGACACACTGAACTGCGCTGTTCTGAAGAATGACTTCGAAGTTGTTTGCCGTGAGGAAGAGGCTAGGAGCGGTCGCCGCAAAAAACGCGATCAAAGCGATGAGAGCTGCGTAGGCCACATATGGCGTTAGGCGCTCTAAGAGGCTCAGTTGCACCGTCGTCGCGACGTGTGCGACGGCAACATCGGGTTCAGAACGCTTGTTGGCCAACTCAAGCATCTCTTGGCTCTCCGACAATCGCGCAAATCCAAAGGGGCAAGCGGGTCATCCACATGCTGCGAATAGGCCCGCTCACCAAGATCACTTCAAAAGAAGCGGTGGAACTTGCGTTGTTGTCGTCGGATTGAATGTCAGCATATAATGCTTGATGTCGATGGGCGGCTCAGAGTCGAGGTACTCCCTTTTAAATGTCCCAAATCCGGAGGCGTCGACCCCGAGGTCCTCAATTTGCGAGAATTGCGCGAGCGGCGGATGACCGTGCAACGCATCGTAAGCAATCATCTCGGCGAACCCGAGTTCTACCCAGTGACCGCCGAAGTCGTAGATGTAGTTGGTATGAGCGTTAACCAGGTCGAGGGCGTCCTTATCGAGATCCATGGCGCCAATCTTGATTTCGTTCTGACGCCCCGCCTGCTTGATAGCACGATAGGCGCCCAAGCAAAGCGCATCGTTGTAGCACCACAGGCCGTCTACGGTACCCTTTGGATGGGCAGACAGGAGGTTCTGCATCGCTGCATAGCCATTCTCCTCCGATTCGAGGACGCCGACGTACTGCACAAGCTGAACGCCCTTATCTGACCAAGCTTTGAGGGCCTCGTGCAGCCCCTGCACCCGCGTTTGATTGTTGGGATCGCCAGGCGTCCCGCCGATCGCAACTAAATTTCGGACGCCATGGGCGAAAAGGTAATTTGCGACGGCGCGGCCAGCGGCCACGTTGTCGGGTCCGATAAAGGTGAGATACGGCGCATCTGGATTCTTGGCCGGGAATCCAGGGTATCGGTCGGCGACGATAATGGGAATCTTGGCGTGGTCAGCTAGGAGTATCGCTGAGCGAGCGTCAGCGGTCGAAACTGGCACAAATATAATCGCGTCTACGCGGCGTGAAATCAAGGATTGCACGTCGGCGAGCTGTTTATCCTCTTTGCCGGCGGCATCTATGACCAGTAGCCGGATGTTGAGTTGCTTGGCGACATATTGGGCGTAGTTGGTGATCATCACCCACGACGGATCGTTCAGATAAGGCACAGAAGCGCCGATGGTGATTGCCTGGTCGGCCGCGAGTGCAGGTCGACATTGGACGCCCGCGACGCCCGCCACAGCAATCACTCCGGCGGTGATCATTTGAAGGATTCGGGATCTTCTTCCCACTCTGCTCATGGAGTCCCTCCCAACGCCGTTCTCTGAGCAGGCTATAAAGCCTGCGGCGGCGGAAAGAGGGCCTTACAACCGCCGTCTAGCGTCGTCAATAGGATTATTGATAATTGAATTGCGACACTCCGAATCGCCCGCTAAGGTCGGCAAGTTGGGTAGCTACGATCAGAACCTGTCAGGTTGGGTCGCGATTGCTTGCGGTACCCAAAAACCAACTCGTGCTTGATTTGTGAGGTCAGGGCGGAAGAGTTGCCCGAGGTCCGAAGTTTTGCCCAGTCTGTTCTCGATGATCATGTGCTGGTGGCCGAACGCATTCATGGCGATAATACGCCGGTGCCGGTAGTGGCGAAAGGCTAGCCTCTGTCATAAACTCCACGATCTCCCGGTGAGATGCGCCCGCGCGTCGTAGAGCCCCCATGATCCTCACAATCAGCGCATCGATATCGCCGTCGAGATCGGCTAGGGAGACTGCAACATCGGGGTATCGGGGGCGCACCGCCTGTCTCCGGTGAGCCCCTGCCGGAAGGCTGAGGGCTCACGGCAGGGGCAACGCACCGGATTTAGGAGGCGACCCGGCTGAGCCACGAAATAACGCCGATGTTCTTAAAGCTTCTCGGCGTGGGGGACAAAATAACGGGATTTTGGGCGTGATCGCGTTATGGCCACCAGCACCGGCAAGGTGTCCGAGGAAGGCAACGACCCACATCGAAGGTGGTGCGACGGCAGCTTTCCGGCCGTGTATTCTCGAGTGGATGGCCGACAATATGCATCCTGCTTTCGCGCGTTGCCGCGAGGTGCAGCAACCGAAGACGCGAATCACGCGGACGAGCAGGGGGCATCGGTGCAAGGGGGTTTGTGACGCCTCCGTAGTGGCCCAAAAGCCGAATGGAATGCCAGTCAGAAAAAAAGGAGAAGGGAGGCCCGGAACCACATACAGGGCTACCGGGGTAGGGGAGGGGAAAGGGAGCCCTCCATGCAAAGGCGCGTAAGAGCTCAAAGCCAGAAAGCGTAGTCAACTCGCTATTACTTCAGGGACGTTAAGAGGTGATCATTGCCGCCTTCGACGCGGGAGTCGCGCCTTGGCGAAGGGGGAGACCATGTTGCGCGGCTCTTCATTGCGACGATCCGATGGAAGTGTCGTGAAATCAACTCGATCCCGCTCGACCTCGGCGATACCCGGCACGGGTAAGAAGATCCCCGTTGGTGGAGCTATCAAGCTCTCGGCTGGGACCGGCAGGCTCGCCGGAGCGAGAGCGGAACGCGTGGCTATCTCTATCAGCCGCTCGAAGTCGGTCGCTCCCACGAGCCAACGGAGAACGCAAAAGAGGATAGCGACAAAAGGCGAAGGACTGCCGTTACAGGATCGTACGCGATGCCTGACATCATGCCCCAAGCCTTTCAACGAGTTCAGGGAAGCTTGCAACCACAACATCCTGCCGCGGGTCGGGCTCGGGATCCGGTGGGCCTTCCGCGCCCCATTCGTCCGGCCGACGCACGAAGGCCGTCTGATAACCGCTGGCCTTGGCGGCGTTGAGATCGAAATTGTGGCAAGCGACCATGCAACATTCGGTAGGGTTGAGCTGCAAGTACTTAGCGCAGGTCTTGTAGGCTTCAGGCAGGATCTTGTATTTGCCGATTGCCTCGCACGAGATAACGGCGTCCCACAAGAGGCCATTCCTCCTGGAGGTGTCTATGATGATGCGAAAGCTCAGCAGTGTGAAGGAGACGCACATAAACTTGTTGCGCAACCGCGCGAGTGAATCAGGGAAGTCCGGCCAACACTTCAGGCTGTGGATCGCATCCCACCACAATGTGCGGCGCTCTTGTTCGTTAAATGCGCCAAGCCCGTGCTCGGCGAGCACTTGATCGAGAGCGTCACGATGAGCGTCGTCGAACGTCATCGTGGCGGGCGCGTATTCCCCGTGGTTCAGGATCAGCTTGAGCGAGCGGCGGCGGAATTCGTTGGCAAGCTGAGCCCAGTCGCGTTCGACTCCGTGCCGTGCCCCAACAGCGGAAAATGCCGCCCGAATGCCGGTATGCCAGTCAAGAATGGTGCCTCCGGTGTCGAAACAAAGCGCTTTGGCATTGCTCATGCTCATGAGGTCGTTCCCCCTGTCGCAATTCCGATCCGTGGGGCTCGACGCGCTCCACGTCAAGTGTAATGGGCGCGTTTCGTCTATGCTGCGGGGGAGACGTCGCATCCGCGCTCTTATGCCGGTAGATCATACTGCCAGACTTCGGGATGATAAGCGTAGGCGTAGGCCGAGCGCTCGATGCGTGCGATGCTGAAGGGCAGGGCCACCCGTGCCAGCAGGCGGAAAAGCTGGTTAGGACCAGGGAGTGTGGCTGAGTGACGGGCCTCCGAGAGGAGAGCCAGATTACAGCGGTTTCACTGTACTTGGTGTGGTCGTTTTGAGACATTTTCCGCGAGATCATGCCGAAACCCCGGAAATCGCACTCGAACCTGTCGGCGTCGATCCAGCTCCCGCTGTTCCCGGAGGTGGCGTCGCACGCCCCCATCCGCCCTGAGGAAAACGAGTGGCGCTACTACCGCCTCGCCGTCTGGCCGGACCTGTTCGGCCGCGCCCTGCTCGCCGGCCATTGGGGCCGCATCGGCACGCCGGGCCGGATTAGGCTCGATCCGCACCCCGACGCCGGCGCTGCGCTCAACGCCCTCGCCCGACTCGCTCGCACCAAGCGCCGCCGCGGCTATCAGGATTGCGCGGCGTGACCAGGGGTCGCCGCACGGACCCAGCGGCGGTGGCCAGCAGCCAATGCCACCATCGTGGCGAGATACAGGCAATCGGTTCGCGGTTCGAAACATCGGGCTCCTCGCGGCTCCTCGCGGCCCGTTGGGCCCTCGACATGATGGCGGTCCGATCGGGCTTGAGCAGTGGCCTCCGCCGGCACCACTAGGTCGTCGCCCGCCGCCAAACGGGCTCGTGATCCCTGACGCCCACCGCGTTCGCTTTCCTTTCGGCGTTTCTCCCGCTTTCCCGATCCCTCGCCGTGGCCACCGAGAGCCCGCAGCACCGGGTCAGACTGTGGGTGGACAGGTCACTTTTCAACGGAAGTCAACAGCCCGCCACAAGGCAACGCCCACTGTCGCGCCCTCCGGCCCGCGCCCCGCCGCTCACGAAGGCGCGGACCAGAACACGCCGGCGGGCAGGCGGTCGAGCCCGTCGGTGGCCTCATCGCCGCCGAGCGTGCGCAGAATGGCGAAGAGGCGATCAGCCGCCGCCGCCTCCTCGCTCGGGCTCGCAGGCCCGATGCCCGCGCGGAAGCCTGCCTTCAGCCGCGCGAAGAGGCGGTCGTCCCCGGCGTGCATCAGCGGGCGCACGGACTCCCAGGCCTGATCCGAGCGGACGAGAAGATCCTCGGCCGCCGCGCTCGCGGCGAGAAATCCGCCGATGAGATGCGGATTCTTCCCGGCCCACGCGGTCCGGAAAACATAGCCGCCGAGCGGCGGGCGGGCCGGCAGGCCGAGCGCCTCGGCGCAGGCCGAGACCGTCACGAGCGGGCGGAAGCCCGCAACCTCGAGTGCGGCGACGAAATTCCAGTAGGTCAGCACCGCGTCGAGCGCGCCCTGCGCGAGCTTGGCGCTCAGAAGCGGCGGCGAGGCATAGACGATGTCCGCCTCCCGCGCGAGATCGATCCCGTCCCGCCGCTCCGCTGCCGCGCGCACGATCATCCAGGACTTGTCGTAGGGCCCGCCCGCGACGCCGAGCCGGCGGCGGGCGAGATCCTTCAGCCCGCGCACCGGCGAGCCCTCTTTGAGCACGACCGCCCCGGAGGCGGAGGAGAAAGGCGCGAAGCTGAGCGAAAGCCCGCGTGCGCGCTCGGCGCCGACGAACAGCCAGTCCGAGACGATGGCATCGACCGCGCCGCCGAGCAGCGCCACCTTGGCGCTGTCATTGTTGGCAAGCGGCGCGATCGAAAGGGCAAAGCCGTGGGCACGATCGAGGCCGTTGCTCCGGATCACGCTCGCGACCCACTGCACGGTGCCGAAGGCAAGCACGCCGAGCCGCATCGCGGGCAGCGGCGCCGCCGCGCCGGCGCCGAACGGGGCAAGCGCGCCCATCGCAGCGAGGCCCATCGCGGGAAAAAAACCGCGGCGCGACAAAGGCCGCGCGAAGCGCCCGACCAGCATGGCAAACGGTTCCTTCCCTTCCCGCGCACGAATTTCCCGGCCGGCGATGCCGGCGCGCGCCTTCATTCTATCCGCTCCGCCGTCCCGTGAAATCCGCCGCACCCGCCGCACCGGCTTGCGCCGCCCGCCCGGCAGGGCCAGGCTCGCGGCGAAACGTCCGGAGCCGGAAGAATGCCCGACAGAAACGAATATGCGCCGCCCAAAGTCTGGGTGTGGGACAAGCCGAACGGCGGCAGATTCGCGAACATCAACCGCCCCGTCTCCGGCCCGACGCACGAGAAGCCGCTGCCGGTCGGCCGCCACCCGCTGCAGCTCTATTCGCAGGGCACGCCGAACGGCCAGAAGGTCACCGTGATGCTGGAGGAGCTGCTCGCGGCGGGCCATCGCGGCGCGGAATACGATGCCTGGCTGCTCCAGATCGGCGAAGGCGATCAGTTCGGCAGCGGTTTTTCCGCGGTCAACCCCAACGGCAAGATCCCCGCGCTCGTGGACCGAAGCGGCCCCCGGACCGGCCTGGGGCCGGTCCGGGTCTTCGAATCCGGCGCGATCCTGCTCTATCTCGCGGAAAAGTTCGGCGCCTTCCTGCCCACGGAGACCGCGGCGCGCGCCGAATGCCTCTCATGGCTCTTCTGGCAGGTCGGCAGCGCGCCTTACGTGGGCGGCGGGTTCGGCCATTTCTACGCCTACGCGCCGGCGAAGATGGAATACCCGATCGACCGGTTCGCCATGGAAACGAAGCGCCTGCTCGACGTGCTCGACCGGAGGCTCGCGGAGAACGAGTACCTGGCCGGCGACATCTACACGATCGCCGACATGGCCGCTTGGCCCTGGTACGCCGGCCTGGCGCGGTTCGGGCTCTACGGAGCGGCCGAGTTCCTCTCGGTGAGCGAATACCGGAACGTGATCCGCTGGGTCGATGCGATCCACGCCCGGCCGGCGGTGCGGCGCGGACGGATCGTCAATCGCACCCGCGGCGCGCCGGCGGAGCAGCTGCGCGAGCGCCATGACGCCTCCGACTTCGAGACGAGAACCGAGGACAAGCTGGCACG
>JASHRV010000334.1 GCA_030037175.1 Acetobacteraceae bacterium | reverse complement strand
GCAATATCTACGCAACCGGCTGTCAAGGAAGAACTGCCGATCTGCTTTGCGTTTCTGAACGCAGCGACGTCGACGAAAGATTGTCCGTAATCGAGTTTCCTTTGAACCACGGGGAGGTTGTTTTGAGGATCCAACAGATTGGTTGCGTTTATCCATTCTAATTCGACCTCTTTTTCGAGGGTATGACTTTCCGCGCGACGGACTGCGCCTCGGCAGAAGGTTTGGCTTCGCGGTTCGGCCGACGTTCTATAAGCCGCACGCGGACATTTGGGACGACGAGCGGTTTCGTGCGAGCGGTGACTGCAGAGCGTCCCGAGTATCCTGTGGGCTTTACGCTGGAGTAGATCGAGCTGATGGAGAAGTCGAGTAAAGAGCTTTATAAAACATAATCGTCTATTGGAATAGCAGAGCTCGACTGGCGGTCGAAGCCATGACTACGTTCATCAACGAACATTACAATTTCAACGATCTTAAGCAGATCTGCCCCCTTTTGCTGTGGCGTGCATACGGTATGGCGAGTGACGGCCGCGGGTGGCTCGATCAAATCTTGTGACTCATGCTATCGAGGTTCGTTTCGAGATTTTTTTGAATCGTCGAAAGTTGGTCAACCCGTTCGCGGATCTTCCGGAAAGCGCCTCAGAAATGGGTTCCGAAGCTGCGTCCTTGGTGTCTCCGAGGTCAATTGGTGAATCCGAAGCTAGCTACCAACTTAGAATGGCCGAGCACGCCGAAATTGCTGGAGAAGGGGCTAATACACCCGTCACCAATCTTGCCGAAAAGGCGCTTTCATCGGAAAACCAAAACGCGTCGGTTTGCTGTCGAGGAGCCCCTCACTTTGGGTATGCCTGATCAAACCTCACGGCTGGACTGCCCAAGGCGACCGTGCAAAGCCTTGCGGACCCCGTTCAGGTGCGCAATCCTCACGGTACGACAGGGACGCGGAAGACGTGCCAATGAGGAGAGGAAGACGTCGCGCTGGCTCCGCACGAAAGCTCGCGTTGCGCCATGGCTGAGGTCCGTTTGCGCGGAATCCGGAAGTCATACGGTCCGGTGCAGGTATTCGACAACTTTGCCCTGGACATTCGTGACGGAGAGCTTCTTTGCCTGCTCGGTCCCTCGGGCAGCGGCAAGAGCACGCTTATCCGGTTGATCGCTGGGCTCGAGCCGCTGGAGGCCGGCAGCATCTTCATCGGCCCGCGCGACGTCACCGCGCTCGAGCCCCGGCATCGGCACATTGGGATGACTTTCCAGGGCTACGCCCTCTATCCGCACCTTTCGGTCCGGCGGAACCTCAGTTATCCGCTTCAGGTGCGGAAGATCGCAGACGCTGAGATCGCGCGGCGGGTTACGAGCACCGCCGCCCAGCTCGGGATCGGCCATCTCCTCGACCGGCGAATCCGCCAGATCAGCGGCGG
Source organism: Acetobacteraceae bacterium (assembly GCA_030037175.1). Classification (GTDB taxonomy): domain Bacteria; phylum Pseudomonadota; class Alphaproteobacteria; order Acetobacterales; family Acetobacteraceae; genus JAKAWQ01. The sequence goes on along the minus strand of JASHRV010000334.1, from coordinate 3,994 downwards.
TGAGCAGCAGCGGGTCGCGATCGGACGGGCAATCATCCAAGAGCCGGAGCTCTATCTACTCGACGAGCCGATCAGCAATCTCGATGCTAGCTTGCGCGAATCGGTGCGTGGCGAGTTGCGCCGGCTGCAGCAGACGCTCGGTGCCACGATGGTAATGGTGACGCACGACCAGATGGACGCGCTGGCGGTCGCAGACCGGATCGCGGTGCTCCAACAGGGCAAGCTGCAGCAAATTGGGACTCCGCGGGATCTCTACCGGCGGCCGGCAAACCTCTTCGTTGCTCGCTTCATTGGCAGGCTGCGGATGAATTTCCTGAGTGGGCGCGTCGCTGAAGGAGAGGGCGGGGCGCCTATGCTGCACGGGGACGGATTTTCGCTCGCGTTGCCGGTGGAGATCGCGCGGCGGCTCGATTCGGCGCGGGGCGAGATCGTGGTCGGGTTCCGTCCCGAGGCTGTCGAGATTCTGCCCACACAGGTGGCCGGGGCGATTTCGGTCGTTGCGGCCGGCGAGCTCTTCCACGGTGAGCAGACGATCGAGCTCTTTGACCGTGGGGAGGAGCAGGTGCAAGCGATGCTCGCCGTGCCTCTCGGCCTGAAGCGGGGCTCGTCGGCCTGGCTGAGGCCAGCGCCCGACGCGCTCCATTTTTTCGACCGCGAAACCGGTGAGCGGCTCGCGGATAAAGACGCGACGAGGGAGGAAACCCGATGAACAGGACTATTCTTACCGGCCCCGCGATCAGCCGGCGCGGGGTGCTGGGCGCCGGGCTTTCGATGCTAGCGCTCGGCGCCGACCCGAGAGGCGCCGCGGCGGCGACCACTGTGCATATCGAGTGCGATGCCGGTCAGAACGAGCTTCCTTTCCGTTGGCAGGCCTCAGCGCTCGAGGCCACGTACGGAATCGCACCAGATCTCGTCAGCTTACCCTTCGTCGGCCAGTACGAGAAGCTGGTGACCGACCTCACCTCGCGCTCCGACGCCTATGACGTGCTCGTCTTCCCCCCCTATTTCCTGGGCGATTTTCAGGCGCTCGGGTTCCTGCGCGAGCTCGATCCTTATTTCTCTATCATCGATCCGCAGCTTGCTGACTATCTGCCGGTCTATCGCGATCCGGTTATCAAGCGCGACGGTAAGACCTACGCTCTGATGTACGACGGCGACCTTCTTCAGGTCTGCTATCGCACCGATCTCTTCGAGGATCCGAAGGAGAAGGTCGCCTTCAGGCAGAAATACGGGCAAGATCTCGCGGTGCCGACGACCTGGGTCGACTTCATGAAAGTCGCGGAGTTCTTCAATCGCCCGCCCAACCTTTATGGGACCGCGTTCTATGCCCAGCGCGGTTTCTGTTATGCGTGGTTTGTCAATATTTTCGCCGGCCTTGGTGGGCATTGGTTCGACGCAAAGATGAACCCGGGCATCAAGTCCGACGCCGGCTACAAGGCACTTTCGCTGTTGGTCGAAATGAAGAAATACGCGCCGCCGAACATCCTGCAGATAGACTATCCGACTCTCAATCAGGTATTCCTGGACGGCTCGACCGCGATCGTTGTGCAATGGGACGACCTGCCGCTCAAGTGCGAGAACCCGGCGATGAGCAAGGTGGTGGGCAAATCGGGCTTCGCGCCGTGCCCGCAGCGGAGCTACATGCCGTATTCGCGGGTAATGGCAGTCTCGGCATTCTCGAAAAATCCCGAAGAGGCCTACAAGGTCGCGGTCCATATGCAGCTTCCCGATGTCGGGATCACTTACGTGTACGACCCGGAATGCGGCGAGGACCCGTACCGCGAGTCCTATCTCAAGGCGAGCGCGGTCAAAAACCATCTTGGCCAGCCGACGATGAGTGCAGCCGCGGCTGCGAATTATGTCGATGCTATTCGCAATGGGCTTAAAGCCGGCTACCCGGAGCTCAGCATTCCGGGTGCGCCGCGCTACATCGATATCCTCGACCTTTACGTGAACCAAGCGCTGGCGGGCTCGCTTTCGCCTAAAGCCGCTCTCGACGCCTGCGCCGGGGAATGGGCCAGTATCACGGCCGCTGAGGGGCAGGACAGGATCACCAAGGCCTATGCCGACTGGGTCGATTCGTTCCATAAGGTCGGGCTCACGTACTAACGGTGCACGCTGTCGTCCGTCGGAAGCCGGCGCCGGCGCTTTCCGGCGCGCGCCGGCGCTTCGCGTGGTGGCTGATGGCGCCGACGCTTGCGATGTTCGCGGCCAATGCCGTCTTTCCGCTGCTCTATGCTCTCGACGTCTCGGTACGCAACTATCAACTGCTGATCCCGATTCCGGCGCAGTTCGTGGGACTTGCCAACTACGCGCGCGTGCTCTCCGATCCCTTGTTCTGGAGCAGCGTCGAGGTGACGCTGTGGTTCATCGCCGCAGTAGTTTTCCTGCAGCTTCCGGCGGCACTGGGCCTTGCCCTGCTGTTCAATGGCCTGCCGCGCTGGGCAGGAATCGCGGTGACGGTCCTACTGGTGCCGACGATTATCGCGCCCTCAGTGGTCGGTTTTCAATGGGCGCAGATCTACAACTACCAGTTTGGACCTCTGAATTATTTGCTCGGGTTGGCCGGGCTTGGGCACCCGGTCTGGACCGCAAGCCCGAGCCTCGCTTTACCTTCTCTGCTGGCGATCGATTTTTGGGAGTGGACACCATTCCTTGTACTGTTGCTCTTCGCCGGACTGAGCGCGCTCCCGCCCGACGTCCTCGAGGCGGCGCGAGTGGACGGCTCGAACTGGTCGCAGGTCTTTTGGCGGATTATGCTGCCACTGTTGCGGCCGGTGATCGGTATCGCTCTGCTGCTTCGAGTGTTGATGAGCTTTAAGACCTTCGATATCATTTATATCCTGACGGCAGGTGGGCCGGGAGCCGCCACGGAAAATCTCGCATATTACACCTATATCCAAGGATTTCGCTATTTCAATCTCGGCTATGCAAGCGCGCTTGCGATCATCCAGCTCGTCGTCGTCGCGGTGCTGGCCAAGGCTCTGATCGGTCTCACGCGCCGGCCGGGCTTGGCGAGCGTGTCGTGATTCCGACTTTCGGCGCATCATTTCGCCGTGGGCTGCGCGCTTTCGCCGCCTTTCTGGTGCTGTTTGTTTTCCTCTGCCCGGTGCTCTGGATGTTGATCACGGCTATCAAGCCACCGGGTGAATGGCTGAACTCGCCCCCGATCTTTTGGCCAAGCAACATCGATCTCGGTAATTTTACCGAGGCGCTGGGTCGGTGGGGCGGGTTCAAGGGTCTGGTGGACAGCTTGGCAGTGGCGTCCGGTGCCACGCTGCTCTCTCTCGTCGTGGGTGTGTTCGCGGCGTATAGCCTCGGGCGCTTTCGGACCGGAGGGGAGACTCTTTCGTTCAGCATCTTGAGCGTGCTCTTCATGCCGCCGGTGGCGGTTGCAGTACCGATGTATCTTTTCTGGCGGGCGTTCGGCCTGCTCGATTCATTCACCGCCCTGATCTTGCAATACACGGTCTTCAACGTTCCCTTCATCTGCTGGGTGCTGAAAAGCTTCTTTGAGGATATCGACCCAACGATGGAGGAATCCGCCCTGGTAAATGGGGCGACACGCTGGCGCGCCTTTGTCGATATTGCAGTGCCGCTGGCGCGACCGGCGATCGTCGCGGTTGCGCTGCTTTCGTTCATCTTCTCGTGGAACGAGTTCTTCTTCGCCGTAATTCTGACGCGCGCGCGCGTGACGACGTTGCCTGTGATTCTGCCCACTCTGATGGAGGGGCACGACATACGCTGGGGCTCGATTGCGGCGATCGCCACCATCGCCGCTCTGCCGGTGATCGCGCTTACTTTCGCCCTGCAGCGCTACTTGGTGCGTGGACTCTCATTTGGTGCGATACGATAGGCGAAACTCGCCGAAAGGGGAGAAGCGTGATGCCTAAGAAATTTGAGCTGCCGGAGCATGATGGGGCGTGGTATGTTCTCCCCGCTGCCAACCGCGCTTTCTTGCCCCTTCTCTGGCATACCGCAAGCGGGCGTCGGG
>JASHRV010000333.1 GCA_030037175.1 Acetobacteraceae bacterium | reverse complement strand
AGGTGCAGTACCGGCACCATGCCAATGGATACCAGGAACCTGAGCATTCCGAGCGGACCGATACCCATCAAGTTGTAGGCAAGAACGCACTCGGGTCGAAAGACAATCAGCTCCGACGCGAGCCGCTTGACGGTTCGCACATCGACGAACCAAGTTCGTCGTGCCTGCTCGATCGGTGCGACTACCGTGCGTCCGGGATACACGCATTCGAGTGCGCGAACCACGTCGATGCCTGCGAGCTTTCCCGTGTCGTCCACAAAGTAATCGCTTGTCAAAACACGCACTGTGTGTCCCTGCGCCAGCAATGCGCGGGCGACATCGAGCGCGCCCAACTCGTAACCTCCCACAAAACCGGGCGGAAAAATGTCACTGACGAGGAGAATCCGCATGTGCCTAGAGCAACCTCATGGCGGCGAGCAGCTTTTCTCCGATGCTCACGGGACCATGACCGGCCTCAACTGCTGCATGCATCACCGCCTCATCGGCGCGTGGCAAGGCCCTCAGAGAGTGCGCGGACAGCATTTCGGCAAGCTCGCGGTCACTATGAAAGCAGAAACAGCCGGGCAGCCGCGCGAGCTCGGGCAAGGATCCTGCGTCGCTGACCAGAGCGGGCAGCCCTGAACTCAACGCTTCGAGAGGCGCAAGACCGAGGAGCTCGGGCTTGGCAATGAACGTTCCGCGATAGTCGAGATGTGTCGAAGCGTGGACGAAGAGGCCGCATTCCTGCAGGAGCTTTCGCACGCCGGCATCGTCGACGTCGCACTCGAATCTGATGTCCTTGCCGCGGCCAAGCTCGCGGAGATGGGCGAGGTAGGGAATGTCGTACGGCTGACCGACGATGGACAATGAAAGGTCCGCCGGCAATGCCTTGATGATACGGTCAAAGCCCTTGTGCGGCATGATACGCCCGACTGCCAATACACGGCGAAGATCCCGCCTTGACGGCTGCGGGGGCACGAATGCGTCCGTATTCACTGGGCCTGGCAGGACGTACACGGGGACGTCGAAATCGCTGAAGCTTGCCGCGCCGAAATCAGAGATCGCGTGGAAGGCGTCGAAGAGACGGCCCGTTTCCGGATTGTTGTGCATCAGCGGATATTCGCCGCCGCCGGCATCCCTTCCCAACACCCGGCAGCCCAGCAACCGGGCGTGGGCGGCCACAAACACGCCGACCGCGCAGAGGCACTGGTCGATATAGGCGACGTCCGCCTGCTTCAGGCAGGACCCGAGCGCGTCAACGTCGATGCTGAGTGCGTCCCACGGTTTGCCTGGGATCAGATTGTACAGCACGTCATGATCCGAATAGGCTGTGCCGGTCTCCTCACCGAACGACAAGACTGATATCGCGAGGTCGAGCCCGTGTCGTTCGCCCGCTCGATGCAGCGCATAGTCGGCGTACAGGACGAGCTTTTCGCCGCCCCCGATCACCGAGCCACGGGAATAGGTGGTCGGCGACACCTGAACGATGCGGATCCGTCGATCCCTATCCCGGGGCATGCAACCGTTGCGCACGAAGCAAGAGGGCGCACCGGCGACACCAAACCAACGGCCGGCACCGCCCGCTCGCGGCGGGAGCGGCAGAGGCCCGGACGGACCGATGCACCGGACTGGAATATTTTAAGCAATCACTCAAGGAATCACCCGAGTCGCGTAACATCCCGAAAGCTCCGGCACGAAACATCTCCCTCGCCGGGGCTCGTGGCATTTCCCTTTGCATCGAACCCAGGAGATGCTCAAACGAAAGGGCACAATACCGAGCATTATGCAAAGCATCGATCTCCGCGCATCCGGAAGACAATCGTACGGTAAAAACCGTAAATTGTGGAAATCAGGAAGCGATGAGAACATCAATTCCCTAGCCCGTTGGTGAACCATCTGTCAATCACGCGTCATCCTAGCCATCTGCCTCACCTGCTCTCTCGAATCGAAATACGACGCAGGCCGCGTCGTGACGAATCTTGGTCGAATGCTCTGCTGCAACGTCTTGACCATGGTCTGCGAATTACCGACAGCAGATCATGCCACGGCATCAAGATCGGCGTCTCCAAACCGAGGTCCTAATACGGTTGGTCACGATGGGTGCCAAGATCAATCGGCGGGCGGGATGGACCACGAGAAATCCGAGCATCCGGTTCCTCGCGCGGAGCGTTTAGGGCGGGCAACCGACCTCACCGGGCGGCCGGCCCCGACGCATGAGCAAGATATGCCAAGCGCTTGAGTTCGCGTCGCCCGCGGGCGACCGAATCGAGGATCACGCCGGAGGTGAAGGAGAGGAACGCGAGGACCATCAGCCCGGAGGCGAGAACGGCGGTGGGAAGACGCCGCACGAGGCCGGTGGCCCAGAACTCGACGACCACGGGAATGCCGAGCACGAGGCCGAGCAGGAAGAGCACAGAGGCGATCGCCGAAAAAAGGAGAAAAGGTTTTTCCTCCTTCACGAGCAGCAGAATGGTGCGGAGGATGCGGACGCCGTCCGTCCAGGTGCTGAGCTTCGATTGCGAGCCCGCGGGCCGGCCGCGATAGGGTGTCGGCACTTCGCCCACCGGCATCTGCAATGCCAGGGCATGGACGGTGAACTCGGTCTCGGTCTCGAAGCCGCCGACAAGTGCCGGAAAGGATTTCACGAAGCGGCGCGAGAAGACGCGATAGCCGGAAAGCATGTCGCTCGTGCGGTTGCCGAAGAGGAAGCGGACCATCCCGGTCAGGACCTGGTTGCCGAATCGGTGCCCGCGGCGGAACGCGTCGGCCGCCTCGCCCGTGCGGGCCCCGGTGACCATATCGAGCTGCTCCTCCACCATGAGGCGGAGCATGGCGGGCGCGGCGGCAGCTTCGTAGGTGTCGTCGCCATCGACCAGGACATACGCATCCGCCTCGATATCGGCGAACATCCGGCGCACGACGTGACCCTTGCCCTGGAGCCGCTCGCGCCGCACCACGGCGCCGGCGCGGCGCGCCACCTCCGCGGTGCCGTCGCGGGAATTGTTGTCGAAAACGAAGATTTCCGCGTCCGGCAGGGCGGCGCGGAAATCCGCCACGACCGCGCCGATGGTGACGGCCTCGTTGTAGCAGGGGATCAACACGGCGACGCGGAACGGCATCGGCGCACTCCGGAGGTCAGGTGCCGACGAAGAATGGGCGCGCGGAGGCAGCGGGGCGGGAGGAGCTTTGTTGCGATTACAGCCTTCGCGCCGTGGTCATGGCAACAGGATGCGAAGGCGGGCGAAAGGCCCGCGCGAGCAGGCGGCCGAGCCGGAGGGCTTCCGGACGGGCAGATATCCTCGACGAAGCTCAGCCCCCGGTTCGCGACATATTTCCACCGCGGAATCCCGCCCTTCAGCGCATTGCCGCCAGGACGCGTGAGGCCGAACGGGTATCGTGGCAACCCGACACGATCATGGATGCCATCGCCGGGACCAGCCGGGGCTCACCCGCTCGGCACCAGGGTCAGCGATATCAGGCCGAGGCCGAGATGGCGCCGGTCGGCATTGAAGCCGAGATCGATCGGGCGGGTCGGGCGCGCGATGCGAAGACGGAGCGCGTTGTCCCCCGCGTGAAGCGCCCCGGCCGGGCAAGTGACCGTGGCGCGCGGGTGGCTCCGCGTGACGGCCAGGCGGCCACAGAGCTGGCCATTGGCGAAGATCGTCGCGACCTGGCGGCGGTCGGCGCGGGGAGAGAGCGGGTTTGCCTCGATGGCGAGGGAAATCGGCCGCGGCCGCATGGGGGCGAGCGTGAAGAAGAGAAAAGCGTTCCTGCCGTCGGTCCAGCGGCCCCAGCTTTCGGGGTGGGAGAAGCCGTCGGCGACGAAACCGTTGCCGGGGGCGCCCTGGGCGAAATGGTAGGTGCGGCCGAGATCGAGGGGCGGGTCGCGGGCGAGCGGGATCGGGTCGCAGGGACCGAAGCCGATGAGCACGAGGCGATCGGGCGTGATGCGGGGGGGCGGAAGACCGTGCTCAGCGAGGAAGCGCCGGCCGGCTCGGATATTGTCGGCGATATCGCCGCAGCTCGTCATGGTCTTCCAGGTCGGCGGGTAATTGCCCGAATAGCCGTTCATTGTGTGAACGCCGAGCGTGGCCGCGGCGAGGTCGGCATCGACCATGGGCAGGATCCACGACCAGTCGGTTCCCGGGCCAAGGGAAGGTGTGGCGACCGCAAGGATGGCGTGCGGGGGGAGTTTTCCGGGCAGGCGCGCTTCGAAAGCCGCGAGGCGCGCGCGCCAGGCGGCGGGCGGCGACCCGTCATGGCCGACGAGGGAACATTCCGCCACGAGAAGGGCGGAGAGCGCCAGGGCGGCGAGGCCGCGCGGCGTGCGCCAGGGTCCGACGGCGGTGAGATCGTCGATCAGCATGCCGAGCAGCACAGCGAGCGGCAGCATCATGACGAAGATGATTCGCGCCACCGAGCGGACAGCCGAAAAGCCCGGGAACAGGTAGATCAGCCGGTAGAGCGTGTGCCCGTCGAAATCGAGGGTGAGGACGAAGAGGATCGCAACGGAAGCGAGCATCGGCGCGGCGAGAGGCCGATGCGCGCGCGCACGCTTCGAGAGGAGGAAGCAGGCGAAGGGGATGATCGCCGCGAGCCCGGGGAAAATCTGCTGCTCGACCAGGCTCGGGACCGGAAAGACGTTCGAGAGGTTCGGCCATTGCGTGGAGGCGCCTGCCAGCAAGTACGATGCGGGGCGCGGCAATCCCTGTGCCACGTCGTGCCATGAACGCGCGAAGCCGTACATCGACTGCACGTCGAGATAGGGGACGCCGACAAGGGCGATGATGACGAGGCCGGCGGCGAGCATGATGAAGGCGGCGGCGAGCCCGGCGACGCCGGCGGAACGAAGCGCGGCCCAACCGGGCGGATCAAGACGGTTTCGCCCGATCAGGCAAAGGGAGACGGCGTAGGAGGCGAGGAAGAGGCAGAGGAAAAGTCCGAGATAGATGCTGGCCGCAAGCTCGAGCGAGACGAAGAGGAGGCAGGCGGCGCCGGCGCGGAGGTTCCGGCGCGTGAGAAAGCGGTCGAGCGCGAGGAGAGCGAGGGGTATCCAGAGACGATAGACGAGCTGCACGTGATCGAACTGGGCAGCCATGGGAAGGGGGAAGGCGAAGAGGAAGGCGCCGGCAGCGGCGCCCCAGCTGCGGAGGCCGAGCTTGCGGAAGCTCACGAAGGCGGCGATGTAGGTGAGCGCGAATCCGGCGAGGAACCAGCCCTGGAAGGAAGCGATGGGGTCCATGCCGAGAACACGGAAGAGCGCGTAGATTTCGGCGACGCCCCAGAACGTGTCGGAAAAATTCGTGACGCGCGGCCATGGGTAGAAGAACGGCGCGTCGACAAAACTGAACGGCCGGCCGTGAAGGGCAGAGATCAGCGTGCGGTAGAAGAACTCGAGCAGCGAAAGATTGAAGCGCGAATCGCCGAGATCGCCCGGAAGCGCGCGGCCGACGGTGTAGGGGTGGAGGACGAGCCCGATGCCGAGAGCGAGAAAGAGGAGTGCCGCGAGCAAATCCACTGGCCAGTGCGCGCCGTGGCGTGCGCGCGCAGACGTGCGTCCCGCGGATACGAACGCCGTTTCGCTCATTCGCCCGCTCTCGTCAGGCAGTGCGGGAGACGATGCGACCGGTCATCGGAAGAGGTTGTATTTAAGGATGCACCAGAGCGCGCGAAAACCGTCCTTCCATCCGATCTTCTTTCCCTGCTCGTAGGTGCGGCCGTAATAGGAGATGCCGACTTCATAAACGCGGCAATGGGATTTTGCCACCTTGGCGGTGATCTCCGGCTCGAAGCCGAAGCGGTTCTCCTCGATCTCGATCGCCTGGATGATCTCGCGGCGGAAGACCTTGTAGCAGGTCTCCATGTCGGAAAGATTGAGATTGGTGAAGATGTTGGAAAGCATGGTCAGCACGCCGTTGCCGACCCGGTGCCAGAAATAGAGCACGCGGTGCGGCTGGCCACCGAGGAAGCGCGAGCCGAAGACGACGTCCGCCTTGTCCTCGAGGATAGGCCTGAGAAGATTCGTGTACTCGGCCGGATCATATTCGAGGTCGGCGTCCTGGATCAGCACGATATCGCCGCGCGCGGCTCGGATGCCGGTGCGAAGCGCGGCGCCCTTGCCCTGGTTGACCTCGTGATAAAGCACGCGATCGACGAGGGTTTCGATCTCCGTGCGCAGAAGCTCGCGCGTGCCGTCCTTGGAGCAATCATCGACGACGATGATCTCCTTGTCGACGGGCTCAGCTGCGCGTACGGCCGCAACGACTGTCGCGATCGTCTCGCGCTCGTTGTAGCAGGGAATCACGACGGAAAGGAGCATCAGGCCATCCGCGTCGGTCGCGCGAGGAGGGAAGGACGGTTGGGGGCCCTGGCCGGCGGTCTCCGGCAGGGCCTGAAGGTTGCGAATCCGGGTGGCAGGATGCGGGAGTTGGGTTATGCAGGCAACCCGCAGCCGGTCCGCCTCCGGCCCGCGATAGAATGTGGCCGCCGCGCCGGGCCGATCTGGGCGGATTTTTGCCGAATGTTGGGAGACACCGGATGGAGGGAGCTGCTTTGCCGGGCGGGAACAGTGGGGTGAGCGCAATCACGCGGCGCATCCTCGTGACCGGTGGTGCGGGGTTCATCGGCTCGCATCTCTGCGAACGGCTGGTGCGGGACGGCCACGATGTTCTCTGTGTCGATAATTATTTCACCGGCCGGAAGGACAATCTGGCCGCGCTGCTCGGCAGCCCGCGCTTCGAGGCGATGCGCCACGATGTGACCTTTCCCCTCTATGTCGAGGTGGACGAGATCTACAATCTCGCCTGCCCCGCCTCACCCGTTCATTACCAGTTCGACCCGGTGCAAACGACGAAGACGAGCGTGGTCGGCGCGATCAACATGCTCGGGCTGGCGAAACGAACGAAAGCGAAAGTGCTGCAGGCATCGACGAGCGAGGTGTACGGCGATCCGGAAGTGCATCCGCAGACGGAAGACTACCGCGGCAATGTCAATCCGCTCGGACCGCGCGCATGCTACGACGAGGGCAAGAGATGCGCGGAGACGCTCTTTTTCGATTATTACCGGCAGCACGGAACACGCATCAAAGTGGTGCGCATCTTCAACACCTATGGGCCGCGCATGCATCCGAGCGATGGCCGCGTGGTTTCCAACTTCATCGTTCAGGCGCTGCGCGGAGAGGACATCACGATCTACGGTGACGGCAGCCAGACGCGGGCGTTCTGCTATGTCGACGATCTTGTCGCGGGGCTGGCCGGCATGATGGCGACGCCGGACGCGGAGACCGGGCCGGTCAATCTCGGCAACCCGCACGAGATTCCGGTGCGGGAGCTGGCCGAGCGAATCATCCGGCTGACGGGCACGCGCTCGCG
>JASHRV010000332.1 GCA_030037175.1 Acetobacteraceae bacterium | reverse complement strand
CGGCGTGCAAAGGCTCGTCACCACCCTTCGCCGCCGGCCGGATCTCCTTTGCGACATCATCTGGCGGCCGTTCCTTCTCAATCCGGACATGCCGCGCGCGGGCATGACCCGCTACGACTACGTGATCCGCAAGTTCGGCGGCGAGGAACGCGCGCGCCGGCTCTACGCCTCGATCACCGAGATCGGCCGCGGCGAGGGAATCCCCTTCCGCTTCGAGCGCATCCGGCGCGCGCCGAGCAGCGTGGACGCGCACAGGCTCGTCCGCTACGCGGAACGCGCGGGCCGCGGCGCCCAGGCGGTCGAGGCGCTCTTCTACGCCTATTTCGCGGACGGCAAGGATATCGGCGACATCGCCGTGCTCGTCGCCGTCGCCGAGGGCATCGGCCTTTCTCCCGCCAATACCCGCGCCTTTCTCGTAAGCGACGTCGAAACCGAGTCGGTGCACGCCGACAATCTCCGCGCCCACCGGCTCGGCATCAACGGCGTGCCCTGCTTCGTCGTCGCCGGCACCTACGCGATCGCCGGCGCTCAGGAGCCGGAGGTGATCGAACGCCTGCTCGATGTCGCGGCGGCGGAAGCGGCGGAACTCGCCGTCTGAAGAAGAAGGAAGAAACCTTCTTTTTCTGGAGAAAAAGAAGCAAAAAGACTTTTTCCCGTTACTCCGGACCCGGCACCACCCCGGGCCTCCGAACGCACCGCTCAGCCGCGTCCCAGATCGTGCAGGGCCGGATAGACGCGCCCGTCATAGCCGACATAGATCGTCACCGCCCCGACCGTGATCTGGTAAAAAGGATAGTAGGGCGAACGCGATTCCATGCAGGGCCGCCACACCAGCGTCGGATGGACGCAAAACGCCCCCTCGCGCAACCGGATGCGCCCGGAGCCGTCGCCGGCATCGATCACCGCCTCCCGCGCCGCCGCAACCGCCGCCTCGCGCTCGATGATCGGCGGCCGGTCCGCGTTCGCGAGCGCAAGCGCGCCCTGGAAGGTTCCATCCAGCCCGTCTCCACGCAGCAAAGCGGTCGGCCTGCCCTCCCGATACATCGTGACGAGATAGTAGAACTCGTCCCGCCGATCGAGGCGCTGCACGAGATGCGGGGACCCCGGGCGCGCATCCTTGAGCGCCGGCGTCAGGGGACACTCCCGCTCGGAACGCAGATGCGCCTCCACGCCGCGGGTCGCGATCTCCAGCGCTTCCTCGGCCGCGATCAGCCGCGTTCCATCCGTCAAGCGCGTCCGCCCGACGATCCTGAGCGCGCGCAGCGGTGGGCGGTGCGGATCGCACACGCTGATATACTGAAGATGCCCGACATTGTACGCATCGCAGCCGGTGAGATAGGTGTTCTGCCATTCGGCGTAAGTGACGTACTCATCGGCAACGCCCCTCTCGCCGCCGCTCCCGCACGCATCGGGGTCGGCATGCGGCGGCGGCGGCACCTGCGCGGGATCATAGAAGCTCGGGGTCGGCGGCCACGGGTTGTTGATATAGAACCCCTCGATCGAGAAGGAACCGTCTTCTCCGGCCGGATCGACATCCGTCTTCGCGCCGCGCACGGCGACCCAATGCCCGCAGCCATAGACCAGCGTTCCGGTGGCGACACGGAAATAGCGCAGCGTGCGCACGATGTTCGCCGATCCGTCGGGCTCGCTGTTCGCGGCCTCGACGATGAAGAAGCTGTCGAACTTCGGCGGCGGCGGCATGAACGCGTTGAGCGTGAAGTTCAGGCCGCTCGGGGAGGTGTACCAGCCGGGGCTCGAATGGGCATGGTTCGCGTTGTAGAGCGTGTCCTGATCGATGAGTCCCGATCCGATGGAATCGAGGATCATCTGCGCGACCGCCGCACCGCAATAATAGTCGGTGTCCTGCTGATGATACGGTGTCGCGAGATCCGTGAACCACGTCATTTCGCGTCTCCTCCTCAGCGCCAAAACCCGGATGCGGCCAAGGCCAAAACCAGGACCAGGGATTGTGCGATGGTTCGCGCGAGATGCCCCGGCCGGTTGTTCGCAATTGCGGAAACGATTTCAGCCTGGCTCCGGCCGTCACCTTAGCACGTGTGCGGTCATTGCGGTCTCGTTCCCAATGATCGATCGGTGAATTGTCGATGACTGCACGCCGCGCTCAATGCAATCGATGCTGCGGCGCACGCTTACATGCAACACCGCCGGACCGGAATTCGCGCCCCCGCGCAGGCGCGATTCCGTCACCCCCGTTGCGTTCACCGCCGGCTTCGTTTCCGCATCGCCCGATCGCCGACACAACACAGCAACGCAAACGAGCGGACAGGGAGCGGGCCGGCACGCGCCGTTACAGAACAGTTCGGAAACGTATCGTGCCGGCGATGGGGATTTTCGGGAACATCCGTTGCCGCCGCGCGCCGCAATGCGTGCGTCAGTTGTGGCTCGGGGCGAAAACCACCTTGTCGTCCACGGCATAAAGCACGCAAACCTGGTTCGGCGCCGACTTCCGGCAATCGGCATAGGCGGTCGCGATGGCATCGAACTCGGTCTTGCCCGTTCGCCACAACCAATAGTCGCTCGGCGTCACGACGAACGCGCGCGGCCCGGTCTGGCTCGCATAGGCGCCGGCCGTCACCTGCTCCGCGGCCGTGATGAAGGGGATCTTGCGGGGCGAAAACGTCCCGCTCTGACCGGCAAGGAAATCGGCCTGCGCCGGATAGCCGCCGAACGCATCGCGCGCGTCGTGCCCGTCGATCGAGACGATGTAGCAGGGACCGTTCTCGAAGAACTGGCAGGTCTGAAGCGCGTTGCGCGCGAGATCATCGACGCTGAGAAAATCGCCCGCCTTGCTGGTCGAGCGGGTCGCCCACGCATCGGCGCCGGGCGCGGCGGTAAAGACGAAGGCATAGCTCCTGCCCGCCTTCAGATCGGCGATCGCGCCGATGAGCGCCTTGCGGCCGTCATCGGAAAGCCAGGTCAGCGCCTGCGGATCGACCATCGTGCTGTTCATCAGAAGCACCGGCCGCTGCATGGGCGAGCGGGCCAGCGCAGGGGTGCAGACCATCGCGAGCGCCAGCAGCGCCCAGGGCGCGCGCTTCGAGAGAACCCGAACCATCACGATCTCCTTCGTGCCGTGGCCGGATCAAACAACGCCGCGCGCCGTCGCGGCAAGCAGAGAAGCAGGCAAGGAAGCCTGTTCTTTCCTGAAAGAAAGAACCAAGGAACTTCTTCCCGTTCTTCGGGACCCGGCACCGGATCGGGACTCCGAACGGGAAAAAAGAAGCTGGACACATGAAAGGTCCGCCCCGGCCCCATGTTTCACGTGAAACGCGTGGCGAATCAGCGGCCAGAGCCGACAAGCCTTGGACAATTGGCGGAAATTTTGGAACGGGCCCCGCCTCCCAGGGGCCGGATCAGACGGGATAGAGATTCTCCGGCCGCGCCGGAACCTCGCCCCGCTCCACCTGCTTCACCGCCGCCACCAGCCGCGCATGCGCCTTCGCCGGCAGCCCGATCTCCGCGCCCTTGGCGACGATCAGGCCGTTCATGAAATCGATCTCGGTCCGCCGCCCCTTCAGCATGTCCTGGCCCATCGAGGGGCGCTGAAGATCGCTCCGCGTATTGCCGCCCGCGGCGGCAAGCATCAGCGCCTCGACCTCCTCGAGCGCTTCCTTCTCGCCCTCATGCGCGCGCGCGAGCATGTCGGGCTCGAGCGGCCCGATATGCTCGAGGTCATAGCCCAGCGCCTGGCCCACGCGCACCGCCTCGCCGCCGAGATGAATGGCGAAGCGGCGAACGTCCGGATCGCGGTCGGCCGCATTGCCGGCAAGCCCGGTCGCCGCGGAAACCCCGTTGCGCATCCCGTTGAGGCAGAGCTTCGACCAGCGCTCGCCCCAGAGATTCGTCGTCACCTTCACGCTGTCGATCGTCGCGATCATCGCGGCGATCTCCTCCGCCCGCGCCGTGACCCGCCCGTGAACCTCGCCCACGCGAAAAACCGTGTGCGCGGCTCCGCCCTTCGGCACCGTGCGGCGGATCTTCCCCGGCGCATGAAGATCGACCGAAATGCGCGCGGCAATGCACCCCATCGTCCGGCCCCAGCCGACGATCGCGGCAATGCGCTCCTCGTTGATGCAGTTCTGCAGCGAAACCACCACCCCGCCCGGCGCGAGATACTGCCCGATCATCGCGGTCGCCCACTCGGTGTCGTAGGACTTCACCGAAACGAAGGCGATGTCGATCGGCCGCTGCTTGGAAATATCCTGCACCTCGGTCAGATGCATCGTCGGCACCCGCACCGTGCAGGCTTCCTCCGCCGTCACGCCCTCCATCGCAAGCCCGTCGCCGCGGATCGCCTCGACATGCTCGGGCCAGGGATCGATCAACGTCACATCATAGCCGTTGCGCGCCAGATGCCCGCCGACATAGCCGCCCACCGCACCCGCGCCAACCACCGCAATCCGCTTTTCCATCCCGCTTCCCTTCTTCACCTTTCGTCTGCGAAGGCTCTTATGCACGCCGACGAAGAATTGAAAAGATTGGGTCTTCTTCTTTTTCTGAAGAAAAAGAAGCAAAAAGACTTTTATCCGTTTTCCGGACCACCGCCGCACCTCGGGACTCCGAACGACGGTCGGAGTCCCGAGATTTGGCGGTGGTCCGGAAAACGGATAAAAGTTTTCTGGTTCTCTTTTTCAAAAGAGAA
Organism: Acetobacteraceae bacterium; assembly: GCA_030037175.1. GTDB lineage: Bacteria > Pseudomonadota > Alphaproteobacteria > Acetobacterales > Acetobacteraceae > JAKAWQ01. Next base: position 1,644 of record JASHRV010000332.1, on the reverse strand, counting down.
CAAATTTCATGATCTTATTTTTCTCCTCACCTCCTCGCTTCCTTCATTTCGTCGCTTCTCGCGCTTCCTTCGCTTCCCTCACTTCTTCTCGTTGAAGACCGAGAAAAGCCCTCGCAAAAACCCGGGCGTGACCGCCGCGAGCGGGTTGACGTGCACGGCGGGGTTGTCGAGCGATCCGTCCACCGTGTAGGCGGCGGCGAAGACTCCGCCGCCCTTCTCTGGGCTGAACAGCCGTCCGATCAGCGGGATGTCGCCGAGCAGCGAGTTGAAGAAGTAGGCGGGCACGATGGTGCCCGAGAGCGCGGCGGTGCGTGTCGCGAGGTCGATGCTGCCTTTGGTCGTCAGGCCGAGCGAGGGGTTGAAGGCCCGCGCGTCGTTGAGCGTCAGCTGATCGCCGGCGAGCGCGAACGGCGCGATCAGCTTGGAGAAGCGCATGCCCGGCCCTTCGATCACCTGCGCGAGCCCGTAGAGCGTCATCGCCTGCAGGACCCGCGCGAGCGCCGGCGCGTTCAGGACGCGGAAGTCGCTCATCTCCGCGCTGCCGGAAAGCGGTGCGCCGGGCAGCGAATCGTCGTAGCGGCCGGAGATCGAGAGCGCGCCGTCGCGCACGTCCCGCGTGATGTCCATCGCCGAAAGCAGCGCGCCCGCGTCAGCCGTGGAGAGCGAGAGCGCCCGCCCGCCGGCCTCGGGGGTGATGGCGAGCGTGAGCGGGTGGCCGGAGGCGAGGTTGCCGCTCAGCCGCGCGGCGGTGATGTGCGCGCCGTTGCTCTCGGCGTGCAGCCGGCAATCGGCGAGCACCTGTCCGTTGGCGAGCAGCGCCTGGCCGAACTGCGCGTCGAACACCCAAGGGGGACCGCGCTCGGCCGGTTTCGCAGCCGCCGCGGGCTTCGGGGCCGCGCCCTTGTGCTGGCGGGCGAAGCGGGCGGAGAGATCGAGCATCGTGCCCGAGAGCACGACCGCGATCGGCTCTCCGTCGCTCGGGAACCGCACCGAGCCATGCGCATCGGTCCGCCCGATATCGGCGCGGTCGATGCGCACGAACATCGGCCGCCCGTGCGAGAAGCTCGCCGCCCCGGCAAGCGCGAGGTTCGGGCCCGTCAGGCCGAACCCGTCCACCGCCTCGATCTTTCCGCCCGCGAACGCGATCGAGGCATGGGCCTCCGCCGGGCTTCCCGCTTGCTTGGTGAAGCCGAGCCCGGCGATGCTGAGCGCCGCATCCGTGAGCCCGGCCGTCACCTCCGCCTTGCCGGCGCCGTCGCGCGCCTCGGAGAAATTCGTGGCGAGCTGGATATTGCCGGCGAGCGCGCCGCCGAAATTCCCGATCCCGAGTGCGGCGAGCTCAGCCGTGCTCGCCCGCGCCTCGGCCTTTCCCGTCTGCACGATCCCGCCCGGGGCGCCGGCGGCGAAATCGAGCGCGTAGGAAAAGCGCGTCGCGATTCCGGCGAAATTGCCGTTGCCGGAGATCTTCATCCCCGCATTGTCGGCGGCGAGCTGAAGCGTGCCCTGATCGAAGTCGCGCCCGGCGAAGATCGAGCCGAGATGCACGCCCGTCAGCGCCGCGTTCGCGCTCATCCGGATCTGGCTCATCGTCACCCGCGCATCGAGCGGCAGGGCGACGGTGACGGTCGTGTCCGTCTCGCCCGC
>JASHRV010000039.1 GCA_030037175.1 Acetobacteraceae bacterium | reverse complement strand
GCGGTGGACATCACCGTGCCGGCCGGCGGCGTCCTCGCCGTGATCGGGCCGAACGGCTCCGGCAAATCCACCCTCTTCAACGTCATCACCGGCCTGACGCGCGCCGAATCGGGCAGCATCAAGCTCTTCGGGGACGAAATCCTCGGCCTCAAGCCGCACGCCATCACCACAAGGGTATCGCCCGCACTTTCCAGAATCTCCGCCTCTTCACCAACCTCACGGTGATGGAGAACGTGCTGATCGGCCAGCACTCCCGGCTCCGCACCGGCCCGCTCGGCGCGGTCCTGCATCTGCCAGGTGCCAAGGCCGAGGAAAGGCGCGCTCGCGAGCGCGTGCTCGAAATCATCGCCAACTTCGGCAACCGCCTCGTCCCGCGCATCGCCCAGAACGTGAGCGCGCTCTCCTACGCCAATCGCCGCCGGGTCGAGGTTTCGCGCGCGCTCGCCTCCAATCCGCGCATCCTCCTCCTCGACGAGCCGACCGCCGGCATGAACCCGGCCGAAACACTCGAGCTCGCCGAGCAGATCAAGGACCTGCACAGGCTTGGCCTCACCGTCATCGTCATTGAGCACAAGCTCGACGTGGTGGTTCGCCTCGCGGACACGGTCATCGTGCTCGACCATGGCGAGAAGATCGCCGAGGGCCGGCCGGATGAGGTGCGCCAGAACGAGGAAGTGCTGCGCGCCTATCTCGGCCGCAACGCACAGGCCGGGAGTGCTGGCATTGCTGCTTGAGTTCCGCGATATCGACACCTACTACGGCGACCTGCACGTCCTGAAGCAGGTCAATTATGCGATCGACGCGGGCGAGATCGTCTGCCTGCTCGGTGGCAACGCCTCGGGCAAATCCACCACGATGAAGACGATCATGGGCGTTGTGCGTCCCGCGCGTGGCAGCGTCGTCTTCGATGGCGAGCCGATCGAGCGCCTCTCCACATCGGAGCGCGTGCGCCGCGGCATCGCCCCGGTGCTCGAGGCGCGCCGCCTCTTCCCGCGCATGACCGTGTTCGAGAATCTCGAGATGGGCGCCTATCTCCGCTCGCACGGCTCCGGGTTCGATGAGGATCTCGACCGCGTCTATGCGCTCTTCCCCCGCGTGAAGGAGCGTCGCGGCCAGCTCGCCGGCACGCTTTCCGGCGGCGAGCAGCAGATGGTCGCGATCGGCCGCGCGCTGATGGCTCGCCCCCGCCTGATCTGCATGGACGAGCCCTCGATGGGCCTCGCCCCCATCTTCGTCGAGCAGACCTTCGAGATCATCCAGGAGATCAACCGCCAGGGCACCACGATCTTCATGGTCGAGCAGAATGCCTCGATGGCGCTCTCGGTCGCCCATCGCGCCTATGTTCTGCAAACCGGCCAGGTCGTGCTCTCCGGCACGGCCAAGGAGCTGCGCGAGAACCCCTTGATCCGCGAGGCCTATCTCGGGGAAATGCAGGTCGCGAACTAGCGCGGCTCCGGCCGCCGACCGACACCCTGAAAGGCTGATCGCATGGACTCCCCCTTGGTTGCCCCGCCGCGGCCCTTGCCGCTCTTCGACCTCAAGTCCGAGCAGGCAAGCTTCGCTGCCGAGCTCCGCCGCCGGCTCGACGCGGTGCTCGCCCATTGCCAGTTCATCCTCGGCCCCGAGGTTGCGGAGCTCGAAGATCGTCTCGCCGCCTATTGCGGCGCGCGCCACTGCATCGGCGTGAGCTCCGGCACGGACGCCCTGGTCATCGCCTTCATGGCGGAGGGAATCGGCCCCGGCGACGCCGTCTTCCTCCCCGCCTTCACCTACACCGCGACCGCCGAGGTGCCGCTCCTCCTCGGCGCCAAGCCCGTCTTTGTCGATATCGATCCCCGCACCTTCCAGATCGATCCCGCCGATCTCGTGCGCCGCATAGAAACCGTCCGCGCCGCCGGCACGCTGCGCCCTCGCGCCCTCATCGGCGTCGATCTCTTCGGCCAGCCGGCCGACTGGCCCGCGCTCAACGCCATCGCCACCAGGGAAGGGCTCTTCACGCTCGACGATTGCGCGCAAAGCTTCGGCGCCACCCTTCGCAACCAACGCCTCGGCACCCTCACCGATGCCACGGCGGTGAGCTTCTTCCCCACCAAGCCGCTCGGCGGCTACGGCGACGGCGGCGCCCTCTTCACCGAAAGCGACGAACGCGCTGCGCTCTATCGCAGCCTCCGCTCGCACGGCGAAGGCGGCACGCGCTACGAGGTGCTGCGAATCGGCATCAACGGCCGGCTCGACACGATGCAGGCCGCCGTGCTGCTCGCGCGCCTCACCGTATTCGACACAGCACTCGCAACCCGCGAACGCATTGCCCGCGCCTACGATCGCCACCTCGCGGGCATCGTCGAAACACCGGCGCGCGTGCCCGAAAGCACGAGCGTCTGGGCGATCTACTCCGTCCTCCTGCCAAGCTCAGAAGCCCGTGCACGCGCCCAAGCCGCGCTCAAAGAAGCCGGTATCGGCTCCAACATCTATTATCCGCGCCCGCTGCACCTCCAACCCGCATACCGTGACCAGCATGACGGCTCGCCACTCCCCATCTCGGAAGCCATCGCCAACCGCATCCTCGCCCTGCCGATGCACCCCGGCCTGGAGGAGGAGGACGTAGCCCGTATCGCTGAGGTTTTGCGCTCGGCTTCCTAGAGCGGGATGCGTTCGCTCTCGCTCACGTATCCCGCTCTAGGTCTTTGTTTTTCCCGCGTGATTCACGCCTCCGGCGATTCCACCTTCGGCGATCACGCTCTAAGCAGGGGGCTCTGTTCCTGCACCCGCCAGGGCATAGGGGTTCAAGTATCGGGCCCTGGACCCCCAGGCGCTGCGCGGCACATTAAGCAGATAGATTGCAAAGGCTCTGCCTTTGCCGAGGTTGCAAGGGGCAAAGCTTCCGCCGAGGGTTCCCAGGGGCAGAGCCCCCTGGGTCATTGCCGATCGATGGGGTTTTCTTCCCTGTAATCCTCCCACACTTCGGTAAAGGGCCGTTTGCGGAAGGTCGCCCAGAAGAAATTGGCGGTGTAGGTGAGGCCGACACGGACCACGCCCTCGCCGGCAAAGCGGCGGCCGGAGGAAAGAGCCCAGAGCCGGAACGAGAATTTCACCGCGCCGACCTTGCTCAGCCGCCGCGCGAGGTCGGTGTCCTCGCCGTAGAAGCGGAACTCGGACTCGAATCCGCCCGCCCGCTCGATCGCGTCGCGGCGCACGATGAAATTTCCGCCCTGCATCATCGATCCCGCGTGCATCACGAAGCGCACGACGAGGTAGGCGACGAAGGCGCAGCGGTAGAAGCACGCCGCCGCGGCCCGCACCGAGCGCGGCGAATCGTAATAGACGTAGGGCCCGCTCAGCCCGACGAGATCCGAATCGCGCGCGAACTCGCCTATCGCGCGCTCGAGCCATCCTTCCGGAATGATGGTGTCGGCATCGATATTCGCGATCAGCCGCCCGCGCGCCGCACGGTATCCCGCGCGCCGCGCCGGCACGAGCCCGCGCTCCTCCTCCACCACCAGGCGCACGCCCGGCGTGCCGAGCGCGATCTCGCGCGTGCGGTCGGTGCTCGCATTGTCAACGACGACGATCTCCGCCGCGACATCGCTCTCAGCGATCTCGGCGGCAATGGCATCGAGGCAGCGCGGCAGCAGCGCCTCCTCGTTGAACGCGGGCACAACGAAGCTGATCTCCGGCTCGCGGGTCACGGGCGGTTCCACTCGATTGGCGTCGGGCGGCTCGCGTTTCGCATAGGAAGAGGCGGCTGTCACCCGATGGGTATCGATCTTTTCATCTGAGCACAAACGCGTGGAGTCGTGGAACGGGCCGGTGTACAGAATTGGCAATGATGTCAACGCAATGACAATTGCGTGACAATCAACTTTGCTGCGAATTTTGGGCTGCGTTTCCCGCGCGCTTCGATCCGCCCTATATCCGCTGCCAAGCAATGGGAGCCGAAGATGCCCGACAATCCTCAGAACACCGCCCTTGCCGCGCCGCCCGTGCCGCGCGAAACACTTCTGGCGGACTACAGGCCGCCCGCGTTTCTGGTCGATCGCGTCGATCTGACATTCGATCTCGATCCCGCGGCCACGCGCGTGCGTTCGCGCCTCGCTCTGCGCCGCAATCCCGCCGCGCCGGGGGAGGGCCCGCTCCGGCTCGACGGCAACGGCCAGCCCGTGCATGCAATCGCGATCGACGGCGAGCGGATCAGCGAGAATCGCTGGCGCATCGAGGAGGGCGACCTCGTCCTCGCCGATCCACCCGAAGATTTCACGCTCGAGATCGAGGTCGAGATGGCGCCCAAAGAGAACACCGAGCTTTCCGGCCTCTATGTCTCGAACGGCAGCTTCTTCACCCAGTGCGAGGCCGAAGGCTTTCGCCGCATCACCTATTTCCCGGACCGGCCGGACGTGATGGCGCGCTTCACCACCACGATCATCGCCGGCTCTTCCGCCTGTCCGGTCATGCTCTCGAACGGCAATCCATCCGCTGCCGAAACGCTCTCCGCCGGGCGCCACCGCATCACGTGGACCGATCCGCATCCGAAACCATCCTATCTCTTCGCCCTGGTCGCAGGCGATCTCGTCGCGGTGAAGGATAGCTTTATCACGCGCTCCGGCCGCCCGGTCGAGCTTGCGATCTGGGTGCGCGCGGGCGATGAGTCGCGCTGCGGGCACGCGATGCGCTCGCTCAAGAAGGCGATGGCCTGGGACGAAACGGTGTTCGGCCTCGAATATGATCTCGACATCTTCAACATCGCCGCCGTCTCGGATTTCAACATGGGCGCGATGGAGAACAAGGGCCTCAATATCTTCAACACGCGCTATGTCCTGGCCGAGCCCGCGACCGCGACCGACACCGACTATCAGCGCATCGAAGGCGTGATCGCCCACGAATATTTCCACAACTGGACCGGCGATCGCGTCACCTGCCGGGACTGGTTTCAGCTCTCTCTGAAGGAAGGCCTCACCGTCTATCGCGACCAGGAATTCTCGATGGACCAGGGCAGTCCGGCGGTGAAGCGCATCGCCGATGTGCGCGAACTCCGCGCCGGCCAGTTCCGAGAGGATGCCGGCCCGCTTGCCCATCCCGTGCAACCGGACCGCTACATCGCGATCGACAATTTCTATACAGCAACGGTTTACAACAAGGGCGCCGAGGTCATCCGCATGATGGCGACCATCATCGGCAAGCTCGCCTTCCGCCGCGGCATGGATATCTACTTCGCGCGCCACGACAACCAGGCCGTGACGATCGACGATTTCGTCGCCGCGATGGAGGCCGCCTCGCGCAGCGACCTCTCTCGCTTCAAGCGCTGGTATCACCAGGCCGGCACGCCCGCTCTCACCATCACGGACGAGTACGACGAGAAGGCCCGTCGCTATCGCCTCCGCGTGGCGCAGCACACCGCGCCGACACCGGGCCAGCCCCGGAAGGAGCCGCTTGTCATTCCGCTCGCGATGGGCCTCCTTGGCCCGGACGGCGCGGAACTGCCCACGCAACTCGAAGGCGAGCCCGCCTCGCGCGCGGGCACACGCGTGTTGCTCGCGGATAAGGAAGAAAACGACTTTATCTTTCTCGACGTGCCCACGCGCCCGGTGCCCTCCGTGTTGCGCGGCTTCTCAGCCCCGGCAAAACTCGCGGGCCTCTCCCGCGATCAGCTTCTCCTGCTCGCCGCGCACGATCCCGATCCCTTCACCCGCTGGGACGCCGGCCAGCAGCACGCCACGCTCCTGCTGCTCGAGATGGTCGCCGCACGCGCCCGCGGCGAGACAGTTTCGGTCCCTTCACATCTCATCGAGCCCGTTGCCGCCGCGCTCGCCCGCGGCCCCGACGACCCCGCGCTTGCCGCCGAAGCGGTCGCACTCCCGGGCGAGATGTATCTCGCCGATCAGATGGAGATCGCGGACACGGACGGGATTCACGAGGTCCGCGAGGCCGCGCGCGCCGCGATCGGCCGCGCCCTGCACGCCGATTTCCTCGCCATCTATGAGCGTCTCACCGATCCGGGCCCCTACGAGATCGACGGCGCATCCATCGGCCGGCGTTCCTTGCGCAACGTGGCACTCGCCTATCTCGCCGCCGCCGATGCGCCGCTCGGCGTCAGGCTCGCCACGGCGCAGTTCGAGGCACGCCGGAACATGACGGACGTGCTCGCCGCCCTTGCCGTGCTCGCCGCGATCGACGCGCCGGAGCGCGAAGCCGCGCTCGCCGCCTTCCACGCCGCCTGGCACGCGGACGCGCTCGTGCTCGACAAATGGTTCGCGATCCAGGCGACCTCGCCGCTGCCCGGCACGCTCGCGGCGGTCGAGGCGCTCACCCGCCACCCGGACTTCGATCTCAGAAACCCGAACCGCGTCCGCGCCCTCATCGCGAGTTTTTCCCAGATCAACCAGGCCCGCTTCCATGACGCGTCCGGCGCCGGCTACCGCCTGCTTGCCGATGCCATCATCCGGCTCGATCCGATGAACCCGCAGGTCGCGGCGCGTCTCGTCTCGCCGCTCGGCCAGTGGCGCCGCGTGGCAGATCCGCGCCGTCATGCAATGCAGGAGGAGCTCCGCCGCATCCTTGCCGCCCCCCGCCTCAGCAAGAACACCCACGAGATGGCGACGCGCAGCCTCGGCTAATCGGCAGCGAGCGAGCTGGATCGGGAAAAATCGATGCTCCCGGGATATCCGTCACGGGCGCGCAGGACCGCCGTCCGCATCCGCCCCACAACATCCTCGATCTCGGCCTCGGTGATGATGATCGGCGGCACGATGCGCACCATGTTCTTGACCGCGATCGTCGCCACCCCCTCCATCATGAGGTTGTAGCGGATGCGCTCCGCCGCCGCCGGATCGGGCGTCTTCGCTTCCTTGTCGCTCACCACATCGAGCATCTGGTAGAGCCCGATTCCGCGGACATCGCCGATGATCTCGAACGGCAGGATCTCTTCTTCCAGAAGCTGGCGCATGTGCGCGCCGAGCCGTGCCGAGCGTTCGGCGAGACCGTCGCGGATCACGATCTGCAGCTGCTTCAGCGCAACCGCCGCCGGAAAAGGATCGCCCGTATAGGTCCCGGCCCAGGGCAGCCCGCATTTGCCGCGCACCTCGGCGGCGATCTCGGGCGTCGTGATCGCCCCGCAGATGGCGAAGCCCGCGGAGACGCCTTTGCCGAAGGTGACGATGTCGGGCACCACGTCATAGTGCTGAAAGCCCCACATCCTTCCCGTCCGCGCCGGCGCGAGCTGCGCCTCGTCGAGAATGAGCATCGTGTCCCATCGCCGCGCGAGATCGGCAAGACGCGGAAGCCATTCCTTGGGCGGCACGATCATTCCGCCCGAGGCCGGCACGGTCTCGGCGATGATCGCCGCCACGCTCTTGGTGGTCGTGTATTCCATCAACTGTTCGCTCGTCTTGAGGCAGCCGATATCGCAGCCGGGATAGGAAAGATTGACCGGGCAGCGATAGCAGAGCGGGGCCAGGATCGTGGCCGCGCGCGAGGGCATGAGCAGCGGCCCGAGCGAATGCTTGCGCGCGCCCCCCACTGTCGTCACCGATTCCACGGCGAGGCTCCCGCCATGCAGGCCGCGAATCACCGATACGATATCGAACCGCCCTGTCTTCGCGAGCGCCATGCGGAAGGCAACCTCGTTCGCCTCCGAACCTGTCACCGCGAAATCGACGACCGAGAGATTCCCGGGCAGGGTCGAGGCGAGCAGCTCGGCAAACTCGATCGCCCAAGGGTTGGAGTACCACGAAGACTCGTGCGCCAAGAGCTCGGCCTGGGCCCTGATCGTCTCCACGAGCTCGGGGTGCGCATGGCCGAGCGTCTGGCTCATCATCCCCGATGTCAGGTCGTAATATTCGTT
>JASHRV010000038.1 GCA_030037175.1 Acetobacteraceae bacterium | reverse complement strand
GCGGCCGCCTCGGCAAAGGGCGCCTCGGCCTCGTCGCTCTCGGCAACCGCTTCGGCCGGAGGCGGTGCCGGCGGTGCCGCCGCCCCCGTGGGCGCCCCCGTGGCCGCCACCATGGGCGCCACCATGGGCGCCACCATGGGCGCCATCGTGGCCGCCGCCGGCGGCTCGGCTGCAGGAGCCGCCGCGGCACGCTGGCGCTCGATCAGCATGAAGGAGACCGGCTTGTGCTCATCGACCGCGAAGCGGATGCTCACCCCGTGGCGGCCCTCGATCTCGGTGAGCCAGGCGCGCTTGTGGTTGAAGACATAGAGCGCCACCGGGCCTGAGACATGCACCAGGAGCTCGCTCGCGCGCCGGCGCGAAGCGTCGTCCTCGATCAGCCGCAGAAGCCGGATCGCCGCGCTCTCGACGGAGCGGACATGGCCGGTGCCGTCGCAATGCGCGCAGGGCAGGAAGCTCGTCTCGGCGAGCGAGGGCCTGAGCCGCTGGCGGCTCATCTCGAGCAGGCCGAAATGGCTGATCCGTCCCACCTGCACGCGCGCGCGGTCGGTCTTCAGCGCGTCCTTGAGCCGGCGCTCGACCATGCCGTTGTGCTTGCGGCTCTCCATGTCGATGAAGTCGATCACGATCAGCCCGGCGAGGTCGCGCAGGCGAAGCTGGCGCGCGACCTCCTCGGCCGCCTCGAGATTGGTGCGCAGCGCCGTCTCCTCGATGTTGCGCTCGCGCGTCGAACGGCCCGAATTCACGTCGATCGCGACCAGGGCCTCGGTCTGGTTGATCACCAGCGAGCCGCCCGAGCGCAGCGGCACGGTCGGGCTGAGCACGGCATCGAGCTCGGCCTCCACGTGCTCGTGCGAGAAAAGGCCGCGCCCGGAGGGGTCCTTCCAGAGCTGCACCTTGCGCGCGTGGGTCGGCATCAGCGTGCGCATGAAGTCGCGCGCCGCCTGCCAGCCCGCCTCGCCATCCACCAGCACTTCCTCGATATCGCGCGAATAGACGTCGCGGATCGCGCGCTTGATCAGGCTTGCTTCTTCGTAGATCAGCGCGGGCGCGACCGACTTCATCACCGCCTCGCGGATCTCGTCCCAGAGGCGGAGGAGATATTCGCAGTCGCGCCGGATCTCGGGCTTGGGCCGGTTGGCGCCGGCGGTGCGGACGATCAGCCCCATGCTCGGCGGAATCGAAAGCTCGGCAACCGCTTCCTTGAGGCGCCTGCGGTCGGTCGGCGAGGTGATCTTGCGCGAGATGCCGCCCCCGCGCGGCGAATTCGGCATCAGCACGCAATAGCGGCCGGCGAGCGAGATGTAGGTGGTGAGCGCCGCGCCCTTCGCTCCCCGCTCCTCCTTGACGACCTGAACCAGCAGGATCTGCCTGCGGTGGATCACCTCCTGGATCTTGTAGTGGCGGAGGAACTGCGCCGGCGCGCGACGCGGGCGAAGCTCCTCGCCGCTCTCGCCTTCGCCGCCCACCGTCTCGGGCGGCGGCGCCTCGGCGAGCACGGGCTCCTCGGAACCGGTTTCGTCCGCGCCCGCATCCTCGGGACCCGCCTCCTCGGAAAACAGCTCCCCTTCGGCTTCGCCCCCTTCGGCTTCGCCCCCGTCGGCTTCGCGATTGCGCGGCCCGTCGGGCTCGCCACCGCCTTCCCCGCCGATTTCCTCGCCGATTTCCCCGCCGATTCCCTCGGGAGCCTCCGCCCCAAGCTCGTCTTCCTGCCCGTTATCCCGCTCGTCATCCTGCCGGGGGGCCCGGCCTTCGGCCGGCGCCTCGCGCATCACCTCCGCATGGATCGCGGCCGGCATCGGCGCGGCAGCGGCGGCGGCCTCTTCGGCCTCCTCCGCCGCCTCGGCGGCGCGCGCTTCCTCCTCCTGCATCGCGACCAGCTTCTGCCGGTCGGCGATCGGGATCTGGTAATAGTCGGGGTGGATCTCGGCGAAGGCGAGGAAGCCATGCCGGTTGCCGCCATACTCGACGAAGGCGGCCTGAAGGCTCGGCTCTACCCGGACGACCTTGGCGAGGTAGATATTGCCCTTGAGCTGTTTCTTGGCCGCGGTCTCGACGTCGTAATCTTCGAGGTGGCTACCATCCAAGACCACCACGCGGGTCTCTTCCGCGTGGGTCGCGTCGATCAGCATCCGTTTGGTCATGCGAATTGGAACTCCGGTAAGCCGTCGGGCGGCGCGCGTCTCGCGCGCGCTCCCCGGGGCCGGATGAGGGGAATGGCAAAATACGGTCGCGGCGAGGGACCCCGGTCTTCCTGCCTCCGCGCGAGCCCGGCCCGATGAGCATAAGAACCGCGGGCATGAGAACCGTCCCGCCGCTCGCGCCCGCCAGGGGGGCGGCGAAGCACGCGGATCCGGTCCGGAAAGTGGCAGGCTGGATATCTTCGCGCGGTCGCGTGGAGCGGTCGAAACTCATCGGTCCCCGGTAACGGGCAGGCGGTCGCCCATGGCGACACCGCCTTGGCAGAAGCAAATAGGAACCCCCGGGAAGCCCGGCAACAGGGAGATTCCTCAGGGAATCGAATGGTACCGGATCGGCCGCGGCTTCCCGCCGGAGCCCCCAAGGGGCGCGCCCGGCGGCCGGCACGAGGCCGACCCCTGGACCATGCAGCAAACGCCGCCTCCGGGCAATAGGCCGGCGGAAAATGCACGCAAAGGTGGAGCACGAGTCATCAACAAGAAATGTCGCATTGCGGATATTCTGTGTTAAGATCGCCCCATGGCCATCGAACGTCGCATGCTTTTGGGCCACGGGCTGGCAGCGAGCTTCCTTCTGCCGGCCGCCATGGCCCCGGCCCTGGCTCGGGCCGCCGCAACCCGCCCGGGGCAGAAGCTGCCGCTCCCGCCCATTCCGCCACGAGACAGCCAGCCGCCGCTGGTGATGCTCGACCCCGGCCATGGGGGGCGCGATCCCGGCGCGATCGGCGTGGCAGGCACCTACGAGAAGCATGTTGCGTTGCTCGCCGCCTACGACCTCAAAAGCCGGCTCGAAGCAAGCGGCCGCTACCAGGTGGCGATGACCCGCTGGCAGGATGTGTTCATCCCGCTCGAGACCCGCGTCCAGCTCGCGCACGAGAATCGCGCCCACCTCTTCGTCTCGATGCACGCCGATTCGATCCTCGATCACGAGGTACGCGGCGCCAGCGTCTACCGCCTCTCGGCCACCGCGTCCGATCCCGAGGCGGCCCAGATCGCGGCCAGCGAGAACAGCGCCGACCGCTTCATCACCAATCCGCGCTTCAGGAAGGTCTCCCCGGCGGTGGCCGAGATCCTCGCCGGCCTGGTGAGCCAGGAGACCGAGTTCGATTCCGCGCGTCTGCAGAAGGACATGGTGGGCTCGCTCGGCCAGTCGGTCGGGCTCCTCACCAACCCCGCCCGTCACGCCAATTTCGTCGTTCTCGAATCGGCCAGCATCCCGAGCGTGCTGGTCGAAATGGGCTTCATGTCCAATCGCAAGGACGAGGCCGCGCTTTGCACGCCGCAGCACCGCGCCGTCATCGCGGCCGCGATGGAGAAGGCGGTGAACGGCTATTTCGCGGCCGATCACGCCGCCCGCATGGCCGGCTAGAGCGCCTCGCCTGGCCGGCCGGGGGAGAACCCCGGCGGCTCCTGCATAGGCGACCCGCATGAACAAGCGGCGATCTCTTGTTCCGCTCGCTCCGGATGCGGATATATGAAGGAATGAGCCCGCCCCTGACCGCCGGCGAGCCGCTGCTCCCGCTGAACCGCGGGAACGGGCGGCGCGAACCGCCGCGCAAGCCCCCCGGCCCACCCCAGGGCACGCCGCCCGGCAAGCCCCCCGGCAAGCCGCCCGGCAAACCCCCGGGCAAGCGAGCCGGCAAATCCTCGGGCGGCGGGGTCGGCAAGGGCGCGCGTGCCGCCCGGCACTGGCTCACCGGCTTCCTCGTCATCCTGGTCCTTCTCGCCATCGTCGGCGGCGGAGCGCTTTACGGGCTCTATCTCCGCTTCGCCTCCGGGCTGCCGAGCGTGGACGCGCTCCGCCACTACCATCCGCCGGTGATGAGCCGGGTCTTCGCGGACAATGGCCGGCTGATCGCCGACCTCGCCGCCGAGCAGCGCATCTACGTGCCCTATGCCGAGATCCCGCCGATGGTGCGGCAGGCCTTCATCGCCGCCGAGGACCGCACCTTCTGGTACCATCCCGGCATCAACCCGGCGGCGATCGTGCGCGCCGGCATTTGGGACGCGCTGCATCTCGGCAGCGGCCGCCGCCCGCTCGGCGCCTCCACCATCACCCAGCAGGTGGTGAAGAACATCCTGCTCGATCAGCCGATGACGGTCGATCTCAAGATCCAGGAGGCGATCCTCGCCGTCCGGCTCGAGCAGGTGCTGGACAAGAAGCAGATCCTCCAGATCTACCTCAACCAGATCTATCTCGGGGCCGGCTCCTACGGCGTCGCGGCGGCCGCCCAGGCCTATTTCGACAAGCCGCTCGACAAGCTCACGCTCGCCGAGGCGGCGTTCCTCGGCGGGCTGCCCAAGGCGCCCAGCACCTACAACCCCTTCACCAATCCCCAAGGCGCGCTGGCACGGCGCAACTGGGTGCTCGACCGGATGGTCGATGACGGGGACATCACCTCGGCCCAGGCGACGGCCGCGAAGGCGGAGCCGCTGGTGCCGCGCTCGGCCGGCCCGGCCCCGGCGCCGCTCGCGGGCGCCGCCTACTTCACCGAGGCCGTGCGCCAGGAGCTGATCGATCGCTTCGGCCTTCAGCGCGCAACGACCGGCGGGCTGATCGTGCGCACCTCGCTCGATCCCCGCCTGCAGCAGGCGGCGGAGACGGCCGTGCGCGACGGGCTGATGGCCTACGATCACGCCCATGGCGGCTGGCGCGGGCCGGTCACGAAAATCGCCGCCGGCTCCGATTGGGCCGCCACCCTCGCCGCGGTCCCCAAGCCGCCCGGCATGCTGCCGGACTGGCGGATCGGCGTCGTCCTCTCCGAAACCCCCGGGGAAGCGCGGATCGGCTGGCTCGCGCCGGCGGCGGACGCCCCGCCGGTCGGACCCGAGCCGCCCGGCACGCCGGAGATGGGTGTCCTCCGCCTCGCCGGCCTCGCCTGGGCACGCGCGGTCGTTCCCGGCGGCTTCGGCCCCACGCCTTCCTCCATGACCCAGATCGTTCATCCCGGCGACGTCATCATGGTCGAGCCGGACGGCAATCCCGCCACGCCCGGCGCGCCGGCGCCGCTCTCCCTGATGCAGATCCCCGAGGTCGAAGGCGCGCTCGTCTCGCTCGATCCGCGCACCGGGCGGGTGCTCGCCATGGTCGGCGGCTGGAGCTTCGAGCAGAGCCAGTTCAACCGCGCGGTCGACGCGCAGCGCCAGCCCGGCAGCGGCTTCAAGCCCTTCACCTACCTCACCGCGCTGGAGCAGGGGATTCCGCCGAGCCAGGAGTTCCTCGACGCCCCCATCGTCATGTGGGGCGCGGACGGGCTGTGGCGGCCAAGCGACTTCGACCCCGACTTCATGGGACCGATCTCGATGCAGGTCGCGCTCGAGCAGTCGGTCAACCTCGCCACGCTGCGCGTCGCCGAGGCGGTCGGGCTCCGCAATGTCGGCAAGACCGCCGAGGCCTTCGGCGTCGTGGACAAGTTCCCGCCCTACTATCCCGCGGTGCTCGGCGCGCTCGACACGACCGTGATGCGCATGGCCGGCGCCTATGCCTCGTTCGACGAGCTCGGCCGCAAGGTCACGCCAACCCTGATCGACTCGATCTCCGATCCCGAGGGCAAGGTGATCTGGAGCGCCCCGGACGTGAGCTGCAGCAACTGCGTGGGCGGCAGCCCCGACGACCCGCCCGACATCGTGAGCAACCAGCCGCGCATCGCCGATGCCGCAAGCAGCTTCCAGCTCATAACCATGCTGCGCGGCGTGGTCGAGCGCGGCACCGGCACGATCGCCGGCCAGGGCATCGACCGCCCGGTCGCCGGCAAGACCGGCACCACCGACGAAGAGAACGACGCCTGGTTCAACGGCTTCACCCCGAATCTCGTCACCATCGTCTGGGTCGGCTTCGACAATCCGCACAGCCTCGGCTCGACATCGGTCGGCGGCAACACCGCGGGCCCGATCTGGAACCAGTTCATGAAGGTCGCGCTCAAAGGCCGCCCGGTGCTCAACTGGACGATGCCGCCAGGCCTGACGATGGAAAGCTTCGGCACCGCGGACGGCACCGCAACGGACGCCTTCAAGACCGGCCAGACCCCCGGCACCGTCGTCGCCGGACAGGGCGCGCCGTCCGAGCCCCTGCCCGGCTCTCCGGCCGCCCAGGCCGCCGCGGCCGCGAGCGCCAACGGCGCGGCCAACATCGATGCCGGCATGAGCAGCGGGCTCTATTGACCGCCGCCCCAATTCCCGCGCATCACCTCCAACATGTCCGCTGAAGCCGACGCATTGCACGAGCAGATCCGGCAATCGCTGGTCCTGCTGAGGAGGCATCTTTGACTGGGATGCCGCAACCCGCCGCCTCGCCGAGCTGAACGCCCGCGCGGAGGACCCGTCCCTTTGGGACGATGCCGCCGCCGCCCAGGCCCTGATGCGCGAACGCAATCGCCTCGCCTCCGGGATCGAGGCGGTCCGGCGCATCGAATCCGAGGCCGCCGAGGCCATGGACCTCACCGCGCTCGCCGAAGCCGAGGGCGATGAAGCCGTCGCTTCCGAAGCCCTCGCCTCCCTCGAAACCCTCGGCCTGGAAGCCAAGCGCCGCGAAGCCGAAAGCCTCCTCGCCGGCGAGGCGGACAACAACGACGCCTATGTCGAGATCAATGCCGGCGCCGGCGGCACCGAGGCCCAGGACTGGGCCGAAATGCTGATGCGCATGTATTCCCGCTGGGCCGAACAGCACGGCTACAAGGTCCAGCTCCTCGACGAGAGCCCGGGCGAGCAGGCGGGCATCAAGTCCGGCACGCTGCAGGTCTCGGGCCCCTTCGCCTATGGCTGGCTCAAGACCGAAGCCGGCGTCCACCGCCTCGTCCGCATCAGCCCCTTCGATGCCAATGCGCGCCGCCAGACCAGCTTCGCCAGCGTCTGGGTCTATCCGGTCGTGGACGAAACGATCGAGATCGACATCAACGAAGCCGACCTCAAGGTCGACACCTTCCGCTCCTCCGGCGCCGGCGGCCAGCACGTCAACAAGACCGAAAGCGCGATCCGCATCACCCATGTCCCGAGCGGCATCGTCGTCGCCTGCCAGACCGACCGCAGCCAGCACCGCAACCGCGCGATCGCCATGCAGATGCTGCGCGCACGCCTCTACGAACGCGAACTGCAGAAACGCGAGGAAGCCGCCGCGGCAGCGGCCAGCCAGAAAACCGATATCGGCTGGGGCCACCAGATCCGAAGCTACGTCCTCGCCCCATACCAGCTCGTGAAGGACCTCCGCACCGGGGTCGAAAAAGGCAACCCCACCGCCGTGCTCGACGGCGAGCTCGACGACTTCATGGGCGCAGCCCTCGCAGCCCGCGTCGGCGCCGTGCGCAGCGAAGCAAGCGCCCAGGCCCGCTAGGCAGAAAGAAAGACCAAGGGGCTCTGCCCCCTGGACCCCCGCCAAGGGCTGAGCCCCTGGACCCCATCCGTTTGGCGGTGGAAAGGCCGGTCAGTTTTGAGCGAAACCGCTCAAAACTGACCGGCCTTTCCACCGCCAAACGGATGGGGTCCAGGGGACAGCGTTCCCTGGTCTTGCTTCCTACCTATCCGGCGCCGGAGCGATGCGCGTCGTTACGGTGCAGGCGGCGTTCACGGCCTCGCGGGCGAGGGGAATCGTGTGGTACTCGCCTTTGAGCCATGGTGTGAACTGGTCTTTGTAGTGTTTGCTTCCCGGCACGCCGGAATTGCCGATGTTCTGGACGGCGAGGAATTTGTCC
>JASHRV010000331.1 GCA_030037175.1 Acetobacteraceae bacterium | reverse complement strand
CCCACCCCTATCTCGGAAACTTCATCGGCATCATCGAGAATCCCGTCTTCCAGACCTTCTTCTTCAACACCGTCAAGGTCACGCTCGTCGTCGTCGCGCTGACGCTCGTGATGGCGATCCTCGCCGCCTACGCGCTCGCCCGGATGCGCTTCTTCGGCAGCCAGACCTTCGCGACCGGCGTCTTCCTCACCTACCTGGTGCCGGAATCCCTGCTCTTCATCCCGCTCTTCAAGGTGCTGTCCTTCCTGCACCTGATCAACAACACCTGGTGCCTGGCGCTGATCTGGCCCACCCTCTCCGTGCCCTTCTGCACCTGGATCATGATCGGCTACTTCTCCTCGATCCCGAAGGAGCTCGACGAGGCGGCGATGATCGATGGCGCCTCGCATCTGCAGATGCTGTGGAAGATCTTCATTCCCGTCGCCATGCCGGGCATCATCGCCGCGACGATCTTTGCCTTCACGGTGTGCTGGGGAGACTTCCTCTATCCGCTCGCCTATCTCTTCACCGGCAAGGAAATGACGCTGACCGCGGGCATCGTCAGCGACCTGATCCATGGCGACGTGCTCGACTGGGGGCACATCATGGCGGCGAATGTCGTGGCGTCGGCCCCGCCGGTCATCATATACGCGTTTCTGATGGACTATTATATTGCCGGCCTGACCGCCGGTGCGACGAAAGGGTGAAGCAGGATGGCGCAGGTCACGCTGCGGAAGGTTTCCAAGTCCTACGACCAGCACGTGCAGGCCGTGAAGGCAGTGGATCTGGACATCGCCGATGAGGAGTTCGTCGTGCTGGTCGGCCCGTCCGGCTGCGGCAAGACGACGACGCTGCGGATGATCGCCGGGCTGGAGGAGATCACCGACGGCGAGATCGCCATCGCCGGCGAAGTGGTCAACGACGTGCCGCCGCGCGATCGGGACATCGCCATGGTGTTCCAGAACTATGCGCTCTACCCGCACATGACCGTGTTCGACAACATGGCCTTCGGGCTCAAGCTCCGGAAGTTCCCCCGCGACGAGATCAAGCGGCGGGTGGACGAGGCCGCGCGCATCCTCGATATCGGCACCCTGCTCGCGCGCAAGCCGAAAGCCCTCTCGGGCGGCCAGCGCCAGCGCGTCGCCATGGGCCGCGCCATCGTCCGCCACCCGAAGGTCTTCCTTTTCGACGAGCCGCTCTCGAATCTCGATGCGAAGCTCCGCGTGCAGATGCGCACCGAGATCAAGAAGGTCCACCAGGCGGTGCGCACCACCACCGTCTATGTGACCCACGACCAGGTGGAGGCGATGACGCTCGCCGACAGGGTGGTGGTGATGAATCACGGCGTGATCGAGCAGGTCGGCCCGCCGCAGGAGCTCTACCACAACCCGGTCACCCGCTTCGTCGCCGGCTTCATCGGCAGCCCGGCCATGAATTTTCTTCCCTGCCGCGTCGAAGCCGAAGGCAACCAGCTCGCTCTTCGCCTCACCGACGCGATCCGCCTGCCGGTGCCGCCGGGCCGCGTCGATCGCTACAGCCCGTACAAGGACCGCGAGATGGTGCTTGGGCTGCGCCCCGAGCACCTGACGGAGCTCAAGGACCCGGCCAAGCCCAACGTCGTTCGCCTCGACGCCCCGCTCGACGTGACCGAGCCGATGGGCATGGAAATCATGGTCCATTTCCACATCAACGGCACCGCGCTCTGCGGTCGGGTCGATCCCTCGGTCCGCGCCGAGGCCGGCGAGGTCCTGCCGATGTCCGCAGACCTCAACCACATGCACCTGATCGACGCCGAGAGCGGCCGCGTGGTCTGACCCGGGCCAGGGGCTCCGCCCCTGGACGGGTCCCCAACGCGCAATGCGCGTTGGGAGCCCGACCCCGCTGGGGCCTTGAGGCCCCAGACCCCCATCCGTTTTTGCCTTGGGCGCAATTATCGGCGCGGAACGGGGCCACCTTCCCCGCCAGCCCGGGAGCCGGCACCGCCCGTGCGGCCGGCGCCAAACGTTGGGCGGTCCAGGGCCGCTGGCCCTGGCGGGGGTGTCGGGGGCAGAGCCCCCGGCCTTCAAACCGGAGCCAAGACCGCCATCACTTCCTTCGGACGGGGGATGGGGGCGACCGCGCCGTAGCCAGTTGTCGAGAGCGCGGCTGCGGCCGCGGCGTAGCGGGCGGCTCTCTCGAGCCCGTCGCCCGCGAGCAGGCGGGCCAGCAGCGCGCCGCAGAGAACGTCGCCTGCCCCGGTGGTATCGACGGCATGCACGGCAAGCCCGGGCAGGACGAGCCGGCGGTCCCGGGTGGCGAGGATCGCGCCGGCGGCGCCGCGCTTGAGAATGACCACGGGAGGGCCGAGCCCGAGATAGAAGTCGATCACCTTGTCCGGATCGGCGAGGCCGGTGAGCGCGGTCGCATCGTCGAGGCTTGGCAGGGCGATGTCGGCCTCTGCCATCGCGGCGTGGGTCAGCGCCGCGGCCCGCGCCGGCGGCCAGAGGGCAGGGCGGTAGTTGGTGTCGATCGCGACCTTCGCGCCGCCGGTTCGGGCGATCGCGATCGCGGCCAGAACCGCGTCCGCCGCGCGCGAGGAGATGGCCAGGCTGATGCCGGAGGCGAAGAGGAATTTTGCCTGCGCGATCATCGCCTTGGGAAGGTCGGCCGGGCCGAGATGCGTGGCCGCGGAATTCTTGCGCAGATAGGAAAACCGGTGGCCGTCCGGGCCATAGGTGATGAAATAGACGCCGGTCGGATGGTCGGGGTCGCGAAGCACGGCGGAGCTGTCCACGCCTTCGCGTTCCCAGAGGGCGAGAAGCGCCTCCCCGGCGGGGTCGCGGCCGAGCGCCGTTATATAGCCCACCCGCGCGCCCTGCCTCGCCGCGGCGATGGCCGCATTTGAGGTATCCCCACCATAGCCTTGAAGATAAAGCTTTCGTCCATCGCGATCGGGTGGCTGCTCCGAGAACTCGAGCATGGGCTCGCCCATGCAGAGAATGTCCGGGAAGGAAGTCACGCGGCCTCCATCACGGCGGATGCCGCCGCGAGGATGGCATCGCGGTCGCCGGCGGCAATTCTCTTCTCATCGACCAGGGCCCCGCCCATGCCGACGAAGGCGGC
This sequence comes from Acetobacteraceae bacterium, assembly GCA_030037175.1. Classification (GTDB taxonomy): domain Bacteria; phylum Pseudomonadota; class Alphaproteobacteria; order Acetobacterales; family Acetobacteraceae; genus JAKAWQ01. The sequence goes on along the minus strand of JASHRV010000331.1, from coordinate 1,115 downwards.
GCCGGCGGCGAGATAGGCGGGAATGTCCCTCGCCGAGATCCCGCCCGTCGGGCAGAAGGCGACGCCCGGAAAAACGCTCGCAAGCGCCCGGATATGCGCCGGCCCGCCGGCGGAGGAGGCGGGAAAGATCTTCACGACGTCCGCGCCGGCCGCGAGGGCGGAACGCACCTCCGTGGGCGTCAGCGCGCCCAGCATCAGGGCCGCCCCCGCCCGCCGGCAGGGCGCGGCAAGGGCGGGATCGACCCAGGGGGCGACGATGAAGCGGGCGCCGGCGGCGAGGCACGCCTCGGCATCGGCGGCCGAAGGAACGGTTCCGGCGCCCACGATCAGGCCGGGCTCGGCGGAAAGCCGGCCGATCAGCGCGGGCGCGTCGGGAATGGTGAGCGTGATCTCGAGCACGCCGAGCCCGGCCTCGCGAAGCCAGCGCGCCGCGGTCTCGGCATGGCCCAGATCATGGGTGCGCAGCACCGGCACGACCCGGGCCGCGCGCAGCCGTTCGAGCAGATCAGCGACCGACATCGATCTTTCTCCCCCGGATGAAGCATTGAAATTGAAAAGGAGGGGAAGAGCCTTCTTTTTCTGAAGAAAAAGAAGCAAAAAGACTCTTTCCCGTTTTCCGGACCCGGCGCCGCCTCGGGACTCCGAACGACGGACTGACAACGGATAGAAGTACCTTTTTTCAAAAAAGAACAGCCTTCCCCCATGAATCTGTGGCCGATCCGGGCAATGAGCCATATCCGACCTCACGGGAAATATAGTTTATTTTCAACTAATTAATTCCAAACGGGACACGAATACGGGCCAGATCGTACAGATCTTTGGCCACGGGCCTCACCCTAGCTTTCGACCAGCCATTCCGACTCGGTCGCATAGCGCGCGAGCGCCAGGCCGAGCGCCATGGCGCCGACGACGAAGCCGCCGAGCACCGCCGCGTTGAGCGCCCCGATCACCTGTCCCTCGTCGAACAGGACGACGGCCTGAAAGGCGAAGGTGCCCGGCACCATGATGATGATCCCGGGCACCGTGAGCACGATGCGCGGACCGAACCCGCGCTGCGGATGGCGCTGCAGGAAGGACGCGAGGAGGCCGACGGCGAAGGCGCCGATGAGCGTCGC
>JASHRV010000330.1 GCA_030037175.1 Acetobacteraceae bacterium | reverse complement strand
CGGCTTCGCGGTCTGCTCTCGCGCTATCTTGCCGAGCACGGCTTCCGCGTAACAGTGGCGGAGAATGCGGCCGAGGCGCGAGAAAAGCTCAGCTTTCTCAAACCCGATTTGTTGGTGCTTGATGTCATGATGCCAGGAGAATCGGGCCTTCAGCTTGCCGAATCGCTGCACCAGGATCGCGCCCGGGAACTACCAGTCCTGCTCCTTAGCGCCCGCGGCGGACCAGACGATCGCGTCGCAGGGTTCGAGGCAGGGGCCGACGACTATCTGCCCAAGCCTTTCGACCCTCGCGAGCTCGTGCTGCGCATCCGGGCACTTCTGCGCCGCACGGCCGTGGCCGAGCCAGATCCCGGGCCATTGCCGCTGGGAGATGCTGTTTTCGACCTTGAACGGGCCGAGCTCACGACTGAGGCAGGAACCGTACGCCTGACCGGCGGTGAGGCCGCTCTCCTCAGTGCTCTCGCGCGCAAGCCGAACGAGGTGCTGTCGCGTGAGGAGATTGCTTCCGTGCTCGGCATGTCGGATGCCAGCGAGCGAGCGATCGATGTGCAGGTGACACGGTTACGCCGCAAGATCGAGGCTGATCCGCGGGAGCCGCGCTTCTTGCACACGGTGCGTGGGCGCGGTTACGTATTAAAGCCAAGTGTCTGATGCGAATAGCCCTGCCCTTGCCCGAAAGGCTGTTGCGCCGGGTGCTTCCACGCTCGCTGCTCGGGCGAAGCCTCTTGATGATTCTACTACCGCTGGTGCTGCTTGAGGCGGTAACGCTGCAAATCTTCTACGGCAGCCATCTCAATCTGATCTCGCGGCGACTGACGGGCGCTGTTGCCGGCGAAGTGGCGCTCGTTGCTCGGATGTTCGAATACCAAAAGGATCCATCAGACAGAGCAGCGGTCTTGCGTTTCGCGCGCGAGAACCTTGAGCTCGCCATGAACTTTGAGTCGGGAGCGCAACTCGCGCCGCGGCCGGCGCCTAATGTGTTGGGGCCTATTGACAATGACCTCGCCGGCGCCATGCAGCAGCTTGTGCATCGACCCTTTACCATGGTCTGGGCCGCGAATCCAAAGCCGGTGGTCTTGCGTGTGCAGCTTCCCGATGGTGTGCTTAGGATTTTGGTGCCACACAAACGACTCTATGCCGAAACGATCTACGTGTTCCTCGCTTGGGTGGTCGGCACTTCGGTGCTGCTTTTCGCGATTGCCTCTCTCTTCATGCGCAATCAGGTCCGCGCGATTCGCCGCCTTGCAGGGGCGGCAGAAGCCTTTGGCATGGGACGCGATCAGGGCGCGATCAAGCCCGAGGGGGCGATCGAGGTGCGCCGCGCTGCTTCGGCCTTTAACCGGATGCAAGAACGCATTCGCCGCTTTCTTGCCCAACGCACGGAGCTCCTGGCGGGAGTCTCGCATGACCTGCGCACGCCGCTCACCCGCCTCAGGTTGGCACTCGCGATGCTGCCCCTGCGACCGGAGCTGGCGCCGGACATTGCTGCGATGACTGCCGATCTCGAAGAGATGGAGCGGCTGGTCGAAGGCTATCTAGCCTTTGCCCGCGGCGAGGGAATCGAACAGGTGCGTCAAGTCGATCTCTCACGGATGCTGGGGGAGGTTGCGGTCGGCGCTCGGCGCACTGGCGCGGACGTGAGTCTGGAGACGCCTGGCAGTCTCATGCTGCCACTTCGTCCGGACGCGCTTCGCCGTGCAATAACCAACCTCGTGGACAATGCGCAGCGGCACGCCCGTCAGATTTCACTCTCGGCGGTTCGGCTCTCCGCCCGCAGCGTTCAGGTAACGGTGGACGACGATGGGCCCGGTATCCCGCCGGAGCAGCGCGAGGGGATGTTCCGCCCCTTCCAGAGTGGGGACGCAGGCGGCACCGGCCTCGGGCTTGCCATCGCGCGCGACATTGTCCGTGCCCATGGCGGTGACATCCTGCTTGAGGAGAGCCCCCTTGGCGGACTGCGCGCACGCATCCGTTTGCCAGTGTAAGGTGGCAGTACTTTCTCTGAGCGACGCTACCAGGTGATCGGCCGGTAGCGCAACCGGTGAGGCTCAATAGCTTCCGGGCCCAGCCGGCGGCATTTATCGGCCTCATAGTCCTGGAAGTTGCCGGCGAACCATTCAACGCGGCTGTCACCCTCGAAGGCGAGAATATGCGTCGCCAGTCGGTCGAGGAACCAACGATCATGGCTGACAACGACCGCGGAGCCCGCGAACGCCATCAAGGCATCCTCCAGCACGCGGAGCGTTTCCACATCGAGATCGTTGGTTGGCTCGTCGAGCATGATCACGTTGGCACCCGACTTGAGCATCTTCGCAAGATGCACCCGATTGCGCTCTCCGCCCGAGAGGTCTCCCACGCGCTTCTGCTGGTCCGGGCCACGGAAATTAAAGGCGCTGGCATAGGCGCGCGAGGGCATCGCGCGCTTACCAAGCATCACGACATCGGCGCCGTCGCTAATTTCTTCCCACACGGTCTTCGTCGAATCGAGTGATTCGCGGGTCTGATCGACATAGCCGAGGCAAACACTCTCCCCGATGGTGAGGGTGCCTTGGTCCGGTTTCTCTTCGCCTACGATCATCCGCAAGAGGGTCGTCTTGCCGGCGCCGTTAGGGCCAATCACACCGACGATGCCGCCCGGCGGCAGAGTGAAGGAAAGGTCCTCGATCAGGAGTCGATCTCCGAGCGATTTCGTCAGGTGCTTGGCCTCGATCACCGTCGTGCCGAGCCGGGGGCCGGATGGGATTACGATTTCGGCTCCGTTCGTCACGCGCGTCTCCGCAGCGGCCCGCATTGCTTCGTACTGGGCGATCCGTGCTTTCGACTTCGCCTGCCTTGCCCTTGGCGAAGCGGCGATCCACTCGCGCTCTGCCGCCAGTGCTCGTGCCCGCGCGCCCTCCTCCTTTTCTTCCTGAAGGAGCCGCGTCCGCTTCTGATCGAGCCAAGATGAATAATTGCCCTCGAACGGGATTCCACGCCCGCGCTCTATTTCGAGAATCCAGCCTGTGACGTTGTCGAGAAAATAGCGATCGTGGGTCACCACCAGGACAGTGCCCACATAGTCGCGGAGTGTGCGCTCGAGCCATGCTACGCTCTCGGCATCGAGATGATTGGTTGGCTCGTCCAGAAGCAGGAGGTCCGGCTTCTCGAGGAGTAGCCGGCAGAGTGCCACCCGCCGCCGTTCGCCCCCTGAAAGAGTGGCCACTTTCTGCTCGGCCGGTGGGCAGCGCAGCGCATCGAGCGCGATCTCGATACGGCGGTCGAGTTCCCAACCGTCCTCGGCATCGATCCGTTCCTGCAGCGCTGCCTGTTCGGCAAGCAGGGAATTCATCTCCTCTTCCTCGAGGGGCGCGGCAAAACGCTCGGAAACGGCGTTGAAGCGATCGAGCGCCTCTTTGAGCGGAGTGAAGGCCGCGGTCACTGTTTCACCCACTGTGCGTTCAGGATCGAGCACTGGCTCTTGCGGCAGATAGCCGACGCGTGCGCCCGCTGCCGGCCAGGCCTCGCCGCCGAACTCGGGATCGAGGCCGGCCATGATGCGGAGGAGGGTAGACTTGCCGGCGCCGTTGGCGCCAAGCACGCCGATCTTGACCCCGGGCAAGAAGGAGAGGGTTATGCCACGGAAGATCTCCCGGCCTCCGGGATAGGCCTTAGTCAGGTCCCGCATCACGTAGACGTACTGATAGCTCGGCATTCGCGTGCGCTCCGCGGCCCAGGCTCGGCACTGGCAAGGGGCCGGCAACGATGAAAGGAAGTTCGCCGCAACATTGTGCCTGCAGTCTGTTTTGCAAAGGCCGGGCGGCATCTTCCGGCTCTAACGTCGGGCTTGCGCCCGGCAGGGCTCGAACCTGCAACCAAGCCGTTATGAGCGGCCCGCTCTGACCAGTTGAGCTACGGGCGCCGACGACCGATCTGTGACCCGCTCGCGCAGACTTGGCAAGTTGCACCGAGGGCCCGAAGGGAGGATCTGCAGGGAAGTCCCAAGAAGTGTCATCGTGTTGCCTCGGCAATCCGCTTCTGGCATGGTCCGCCCGCCTTGACTGGCGGCTTTAGCCGCCAGCTTTCAGGCCTCGTGTTCCCGCACCCCCTCGCTTCCATAGGAAGGGATCTTTCTGGAATGATTCTCCTGGGCATCGTCGTTGTCCTTTGCGGCGCCCTAGCACTCGCCTATGGCTTCCGCACCAGCCGCGAGGTTCTTGCAGCCGATGCCGGCAGCGCGCGGATGCAGGAGATCGCTGCCGCCGTCCAGGAGGGTGCCCGAGCCTACCTCAACCGCCAGTACCGGACGATCGCCATTGTCGGGGTGGTCATCCTGATCGTGCTCGGAGTCGCACTCGGCATCCGCGTCGCGATCGGGTTCCTGATCGGCGCCGCGCTCTCCGGCTCGGCCGGCTATATCGGGATGAACGTCTCCGTGCGGGCCAATGTTCGCACCGCGGAGGCCGCGCGCAACGGACTTGATGCCGGGCTCGGTCTCGCCTTCAAGGCCGGCGCGGTCACCGGTCTCCTGGTCGTCGGCTTGGGCCTGCTCGGTGTTGCCATCTACTATTTCGTCCTGAGAGCGATCACCCCCGCGGCAGACCTTCGCCAGGTCCTCGAGGCGATGGTGGGCCTCAGCTTCGGTGCCTCTCTGATCTCGATTTTCGCCCGTCTGGGCGGCGGCATCTTCACCAAGGGCGCCGATGTCGGCGCCGATCTCGTCGGCAAGGTGGAGGCCGGCATCCCCGAAGACGATCCCCGCAACCCGGCGGTGATTGCCGACAATGTAGGCGACAATGTCGGGGATTGCGCCGGCATGGCAGCGGACCTTTTCGAGACCTACGCGGTCACACTCGTTGCGACCATGCTGCTTGCGGCGGTCTTCTTCGCCGGACCGGTCCAGAACGCACTCTTGATGCTGCCGCTCGGCATAGGCGGTGTTTGCATCATCGCTTCGGTGATCGGTACGTACTTCGTCCGCATCGGTCCTGACCAGGGGATCATGCGGGCCCTCTACAAGGGGCTCCTCGTAACCGGCCTCATCTCGGCGGTTGCGATCTTCCTGCTCATGGCTGCCCTGCTCGGGGTCGCCGCGCCGATCGCGATGACGACCGGACAGATGGTGAATGGATTCATCCTGTTCCTCTGTTCCGTGGTCGGCCTCGGCGTCACCGGGCTCATTGTCTGGATCACTGAATATTATACCGGCACCAACTTCCGGCCGGTGCAGAGCATTGCTCGCAGCTCGACCACCGGCCACGGCACCAACGTGATCCAAGGCTTGGCTGTGTCCATGGAGGCGACCGCTGCGCCGGTCATCGTCATCTGCGTCGGCATAGGTCTCTCCTATGCATTGGCTGGTTTGTTCGGCATTGCGATTGCAGCGACCACCATGTTGGCGCTGGCCGGAATGATCGTTGCGCTGGATGCCTATGGACCTGTCACCGACAACGCTGGCGGAATTGCCGAAATGGCGGATCTGCCGAAGGAGGTCCGTCGTACCACCGATGCGCTCGATGCCGTCGGCAACACCACCAAGGCAGTGACCAAGGGTTATGCGATCGGCTCGGCGGGGTTGGCTTCGCTCGTGCTCTTCGCCGCCTATACGCAGGACCTGCAGCATGACTTCCCGAAGCTCTCGGTGCACTTCCTCCTCCAGAACCCCTATGTGGTGATCGGGCTCTTCATCGGCGGCATGATGCCCTATCTTTTTGGAGCGCTCGGCATGACGGCGGTCGGCCGAGCCGCGGGGGCCGTTGTCGTCGAGGTGCGGCGTCAGTTCCGCGAGATCACCGGCATCATGGAGGGTACCGGCAAGCCCGATTATGGCCGCGCCGTTGATCTGCTCACGCGCGCCGCGATCCGCGAGATGATTGCCCCGTCGCTGCTGCCGGTCCTCGCGCCGATCGTCCTCTATCTGGTCATCTGGGGCGCAGCTGGGCGAAGTGCGGCGTTCGCAGCCCTTGGGGCGATGCTGCTCGGCACCATCGTGACCGGCCTCTTCGTTGCGATCTCGATGACCTCGGGCGGCGGCGCCTGGGACAACGCCAAGAAATATATCGAGGAAGGCAACTATGGCGGCAAAGGTTCCGAGGCACACAAGGCCGCTGTCACCGGTGACACCGTGGGTGACCCTTATAAGGATACAGCCGGACCCGCGGTAAACCCGATGATCAAGATCACCAATATCGTAGCGCTGTTGCTGCTTGCCGCACTGGCGGCGGCCGGCTGAGTCGACAGCGATTACAGCAGGAAATACGCCATCAGAACCAGGAGTACGATAAGGCAGGCTGCAACCGTCCAGACGAAATGATAGAAGCCGCTCCAGAAGTGCTGGCGGTCGTCGAGAAACGCCTCCGGAGTGACGGCAGCGGGGGCAGGGGTTGCGGCTTCGGCCATTGCGGCGCCTCGTTTCCTCTCCGCCGCGCAGAGCGCGCGGACGTCCGGAGCAATTTCTATGACCCCGGCCGGGCCGTGGGCAAGGGGTTCAAAAGTGCAGCATCAGCACCGGGATGCGCTGCGCTGCCGCCGGCAACGAGCCGGAGCGCCAGCGGATAGATGCGGTGCTCCTGGGTGAGAACCCGGGTGGCAAGGGTTTCAGGCGTATCGTCCGGCAGCACCGGCACGGCCGCCTGCGCAATGATCGGCCCGTCATCCAGTTCCTCGCTGACAAGATGAACCGTGCAGCCGTGCAGCTTGACCCCGGCGGCCAGTGCCCTTGCGTGCGTGTCCAGTCCTGGGAAGGCAGGCAGGAGACTTGGGTGGATGTTGAGCATCCGCCTTTCCCAGCGTTGAACCAGGAAGGGCGAGAGGACACGCATATACCCTGCGAGGCAGACGAAAGCGATCTCCTGGCGACGGAGAATTCCGTCGATCGCCGCTTCGTGGCACTCCCGCGTCGCTCCGTTGCGCTCGATGATCGCGGTGGGGATCCCTGCCTTGACCGCGAGAGCGAGCCCCGGCGCCGAAACGCGATTCGAGAGGACGAGAGCGATCTCGGCCGGGAAGGCCGGATCGGCGGCGGCGCTTATCAGCGCCAGCATGTTGCTGCCACGCCCACTGATGAGGATCGCGGTCCGGTGCCTCATTCCGGCCAGCCGGCCGGCGGAGCGATTGCAACCGAGGGCGGTCCGGAACCGGCAACGATCCTGCCAATACGGAAGACGCGTTCGCCAGCCACCGCGAGCCTCGCTTCGGCCTCGTCCGCCTCTGCCCTCCCGACCACCAGCGCCATGCCGATTCCGCAATTGAACACGCGAAGCATTTCCCCTGGCGCGACGCCGCCTGCGCGTGCCAGCCAACGGAACACGGCCGGCACAATCCATGCCGTCGAGTCGAGCATGGCCGTGGTGTTGTCTGGCAATACCCGCGGTAGATTGCCGGGTAAGCCGCCGCCGGTGACGTGGGCTGCGGCTTTAAGCAGCCCGGCACGGGCGAGCGCTAGCACCGGAGCGACATAAAGGCGGGTTGGCGTGAGAAGTGTTTCGCCCAATGTCTGTCCAGGGGCGAAAGGGGCGGGCTGGTCCCAATCGAGGCCGGCCTCCGCCACTATGCGGCGAACCAGCGAAAACCCGTTCGAATGCACGCCACTGGCGCCGAGGCCGAGCACGATATCGCCCTCGGCGACTCCTTGGGGCAACAATCGTCCCCGCTCGGCGGCACCGACCGCGAACCCCGCAAGATCATATTCGCCGGAGGCGTACATCCCGGGCATCTCGGCTGTCTCGCCGCCCACCAGCGCGCAGCCGGCCTCCCGGCAGGCTGCGGCGATGCCGCCGATCACCAATGCCGCCTCGTCGGGCCGCAGGCGGCCGGTTGCGAAATAATCAAGGAAAAAAAGAGGTTCGGCTCCTTGGACGACGAGGTCGTTCACGCACATGGCGACGAGATCGCGTCCGACCGTCTCGTGTCGATGGCAAGCCTGGGCAAGCGCGAGCTTGGTGCCGACACCATCCGTGGTTGCAAGGAGAATCGGATCGGCATAGCCGGCGGCACGGATATCGAAGGCGGCAGCGAAACCGCCGATCCCGCCGAGCGAGCCTGGCCGGACGGTGGCGGCGGCCAGCGGTCCGATAGCCTCAACCAGGGCGCCCCCAGCCGCGATGTCTACGCCGGCGGCACGATAGGTGATGCCGTCTCTCATGGTCTCCATTAAGCTACCACCCACGGCTGATGCCCGCAGAGGCCCGACCGCGACGGTGGGGGACGATAATGCCTGACCCACGCGCGAGGCCGGTTCCAGCTGCCGGAATGGATCGGATACTCGGCTGCGCAAAAAAATGCCACCGTGACGGCGAGTATGGTGAACGTGATTTTTCGTTGGAAGGCGGGGCGCCGGGATGGCTGACGGCTCGCGCGCGGCGGGCGTTTCCCCCGGGCTTCTCACTCTGCCCAATGCGATCACGCTTGCTCGCCTATGTGCCGTCCCGCTCGCAGTCTGGCTGGTGCTGCGCCACGACCTCGGCGCCGCCTTCGGGCTCTTCGTGGCTGCCGGAGCGACCGACGCTGTAGACGGCTGGCTTGCCCGTCACGGGCGGGCAAGCGCGATCGGTGCGGTGCTCGATCCGGTCGCGGACAAGGTCCTATTGGTCAGTATGTATGTGACGCTGGCGTCGATCGATGTGTTGCCGGATTGGATCGCCATCCTGGTGGTGTTTCGCGATCTTCTCATCGTTGGTGGGGTACTGCTTCTCGGGGTCGTGGGCCAGCCGGTGGCGATCCGCCCTCTTTTCATCTCCAAAGTGAATACCACTCTGCAAATCTTTCTGGTTGCTGCCGTACTCCTATTCACCGCTTTCGACCTACCGGCTCATGGACTGATCTCTCCGCTTCTTTGGGTGGTTGCGGTCAGCACGCTCGTCTCGGGTGCCGCCTATGTCCGCCGGACGGCATGGCTCCGCTGACCCCGCCGAGCGGATCGGAAGAGGAGCCGCAGGCAACCCGGGTCCAACGCTGGGCGCTGATGGGGGGGCTCGCTGTCGTTGCCTGGCTCGTGCTGTCGCTTTTCTCGTCGATCCTGCTGCCTTTCGTTGCGGCCTCCGGCATCGCATACTTCCTTGATCCGTTGGCGCATCAACTGACTCGGCTCGGGCTGCCGCGTGCGGCGGCCGCCTTCATCCTGATCATCGGCCTGATCGCGGTCGGACTTCTGACCGTGCTGCTGCTCTATCCACTGGTCGTGCAGCAGGTCGGCGTGCTCGCCGCGCGTCTGCCAGACTACGTGGTTGGTCTCAAGGGGTTTGCGCAGAAAATTGTCGCGGATCTCCAAGCAAGCCTTGGCCCCGACTATGTCAATGGCAAACTTCAGGAGCTGATCACCAGTCAGGCCGGGGCGATCTTGAGCTTCGTCGCACAGGCGCTGACGCGGCTGATCACGGGAGGCGTCGCGCTCTTCAATGTCCTTTCGCTCGCCGTAGTGACCCCGGTTGTCGCATTCTATCTGCTCCGTGACTGGCCGAAAGTCGTGGCGCGCGTCGATTCTTGGCTGCCACGCCGCTATGCCGCGGTGCTGCGGGCGCAGGCACACGAGGTTGACCGGATTCTTTCCGCCTGGCTCCGCGGTCAATTGTTGTGCTGCTTGTTCCTTGCCCTTTTCTATGCAGCTGGCCTGTCGCTGATCGGGCTCGATCTCGGCCTTATCGTTGGCCTTTCGGCGGGACTGCTCTCGTTTATTCCCTATGTCGGCACGATCACAGGGGCAGCAGTTTCGGTGGGGTTGGCGCTAGCCCAGTTCCCGCTCTGGTCCGGGCTGATCCGTGTCGGCACCGTGTTCGTGATTGGCAACCTGATCGAGAGCTATGTGATCTATCCGCGTTTCCTCGGCGATCGGGTAGAGCTGCATGCAGTTTGGGTCATTTTCGCCCTGTTTGCCGGCGGGGCAGCGTTCGGTTTCCTCGGCGTACTCCTGGCTGTCCCGGTGACCGCGGTAATCGGTGTGCTGGCCCGTTTCTGGCTGCGTCGCTATCTGCAGAGTCCCCTCTATCTCGACCAGCCTCCAGCACCGGAGCGATAGTGATCGCACCGCGCCAGCTGCCGCTACCCTTTCCGCTTGCGGCGGATTTCTCCGAGGCCGATTTCATCGTGGCGCCGGCCAACGAAGCGGCCAGACGGTGGCTGGAGCGGCCCGCGGACTGGCCGGAACGGCGACTTGCACTTTGGGGCGAGGCAGGGGGAGGAAAGTCACATCTCTTGCATATCTGGGCACAAAACGAGAAAGCGGCAGTGCTTGCTGGGCCGACCTTGCGCGGTTTACCGCTGGTGCCGCAACGACCCATCGCGGTTGATGATGCCGATCTGCTGGCCGAAGAGGCATCGCTCCTCCATCTTCTCAATGCCGCAAGCAATGCGGGGTTGCACGTGCTATTGGTCGGCCGTGAGCCACCGGCACGTTGGAACGTGGGGCTTCCCGACCTGGCGAGCCGACTTGCTTCCATCCATGCAGTCGTCGTGAAAGGACCGGACGAGGCGCAGCTCGGGATGATCTTCGCCCGCCTCCTCTCGGCTCACCAGCTTGTCGTCGCACCTTCACTGCAACATTGGCTACTGACGCGACTGCCGCGGCATCCGCAAGCACTGGCCGAGGCCGTCGCCCGGCTTGATCGGGCCTCACTCGCGGCTGGGCATCGCATAAGACGGCCAATGGCGATCGCGGCTCTTGCCCCGTTGCTGAGAGATGACGATTCTGTGCCCACCTCCCCAGCCACCGCCTTGCTCCTGTAGGATCAGCCTTCGGATAAGGGAAAATCCCATGGGTAGCGTACCCTCCGGAGAACGTTACGAACCGAAACTGGCGTCGAGAGAAGCCATGCCCCCCACAATCGCGCTCGCTGTAGCACCGGCTTCCCACTCTGCCATCGAGAGCTCAAGCCCAGAGCGGTTCATCAACCGCGAGCTTTCCTGGCTCGATTTTAACCGCCGCGTCGTCGAGGAGGCAGAGAACAGACGCCACCCGCTGCTCGAACGGCTGCGTTTCGTTTCGATCAGCGCATCCAACCTCGATGAGTTCTTTTCAGTACGTGTCGCCGGCCTGATCGGCCAAGCCAAGGCGGGTGTGGCGGCGCTCTCGCCCGACGGCCGCACGCCGGCCCAGCAACTCGCTGAGATCGGGGTGCGCGCACGGGCACTGATGGCCGAACAAAACCGCGTCTGGTCGGGCTTGCGCGAGGAGCTCGAGGTCGCTGGCCTCACAGTTTTGGAGGCAGTGCAGCTCTCAGCTGCCGATCGCGCTTGGCTCGAGACCTGGTTTATGGAGCGGGTCTTTCCCGTACTAACGCCGCTCGCAATCGACCCTGCCCATCCCTTTCCGTTCATTCCCAACATGGGCCTGGTGCTGGCACTCAGGCTGGTACGCGAAGCCGACCAGTACGGAATGCGTGGGCTCGTGCCAATGCCGGCGCAGATCGAGCGATTTGTGCGCCTGCCGTCCGCCGCTGGCGAACCGATCCGGTTCATCATGCTCGAGGAGCTGGTCGATCTCTTTCTCGATCGCCTTTTTCCCGGTTTCCATCGCCTCGGCAGTGGTCTCTTCCGGCTAATCCGGGATACCGATGTTGAGTTCGAGGAGGAAGCCGAAGACTTGGTGCGCTCGTACGAGACCGCACTCAAGCGCCGCAGGCGCGGTGTTGCTATTCATCTTTCAGTGGCATCGACGATGCCTGACGACCTACGCTTGCTCGTCGCTGATGCTCTCGGCGTGCCCGAGGAGGACGTGTTTGTCCAGTCCGGCATGCTCGGCCTCGCCGATCTGCGTGCACTTATCGTTGAGGATCGACCTGATCTGCAGTTTTCTCCCTTCGCGCCGCGCTTTCCCGAGCGTATCCGCGACTTCGGCGGAGACTGCTTCGCTGCGATCCGCGCCAAGGACATCATCGTCCACCATCCGTTCGAAAGCTTTGATGTGGTCGTCCAGTTTTTACGCGAGGCCGCCGCGGATCCAAATGTGGTCGCAGTGAAGCAGACGCTCTACCGGACGACGCGCGATAGCCCGATCGTCAAGGCGCTGATCGAGGCTGCGGAAGCCGGTAAATCGGTCACTGCCATGGTCGAGTTGCGCGCACGGTTTGACGAGGAGGTGAATATCCGTTTGGCGCGCAGCCTAGAGGCGGCGGGTGTGCAGGTCGTATTCGGCATGCCAGGCAGGAAGACACACGCAAAGCTCTCATTCGTGGTCCGACGCGAAGGTAGTGGCGTGCGTGCCTACGCGCATTTCGGTACCGGCAACTATCACCCCATCACCGCGCGTATCTATACCGACCTTAGTTTCTTCACCTGTGAGCCAGATCTAACGCGCGACGCGGCACGGCTCTTCAACTACATGACTGGCTATGCGGAGCCGGAAAAGATGGATGCGCTCGCCTTTTCGCCGCTCACAATCCGTTCCCGGCTTGAAGAGCTGATCGAACGCGAGATTGCCTTCGCACACGAGGGCAAGCCTGCAGGTATTTGGCTCAAGATGAACAGCTTGGTGGATGAAAAGCTAATCGACCAGCTCTATACGGCGTCTGCTGCTAGAGTGAAGGTGATGGCGGTTGTCCGCGGCATCTGCTGCCTTCGCCCGGGCGTTGCGGGACTTTCGGAGAATATCCGAGTGAAATCGATCGTCGGGCGCTTCCTCGAGCATTCGCGGATCTGTGTCTTCGGCAACGGCCATCCATTGCCCTCACGCCGGGCGCTTGTCTTTATCAGCAGCGCCGATTGGATGACGCGCAATATGGAATGGCGTATCGAGACGCTGGTGCCGATCCACAACCCAACCGTCCATGCACAGGTGCTGGATCAGATCATGGTGATAAACCTGCGCGATAATATGCAGTCATGGGAGCTTGGTCCCGATGCAGTCTGGCAGCGGCTTGAGCCCGGCCGTAAACCGGTTTCTGCGCACGAGTATTTCATGACCAATCCTTCTCTTTCCGGGCGCGGTTCGGCGTTGCACGGCCCCTTGGCCCACGCATCACCGTTGCCGGTACGCCGGCCTGACCGGGTCAGCCAGGACTGAGCAGTGCCTGCACACCTTGATGAAAGAGCGGTGTACGGCGCGCCCGAATTGCTTGCCGATATCGAAAGCAGCTCGCAGCGCTGCGTCGAGAGTGACCCTCTCTCTCGCATGGCGGTGGTAGATCTTGGCTCGAACTCCGTGCGGCTCGTCGTGTTCCAGGGAAGGGGCCGCAATCCGCTCGGGATCGTCAACGAGAAGGCTGTGATTCGTCTTGGCCGCGGGCTTGAGACAACCGGTAGGCTCGATGCCAGCGCCATGGCTCAGGCGATGACCGTGATGCACCGCTATCAAGCGATCGTTGCTGCGATGGGCGCGACGCCATTCGAGGTGCTGGCAACTTCGGCGGTGCGCGATGCTGAGAACGGTAGGGAGTTCGTGGCTCGTCTCGCCGTGCGCATGCCAGGGGTGAGGATCCGGATCCTCTCCGGGGAAGAGGAGGCGGCACTCTCCGCTGAAGGCGTGCTCTGTGGCATTCCTGCCGCCGATGGTATACTCGCCGATGTCGGCGGGGGTTCGCTCGAACTGGTTCGGCTGGATCATGGACGGGCGGGCGAGGCAGCCACACTGCGGCTGGGTGTGATCCGGCTTGCTGAGCGCGCCCGCAGCGACATCGTGCGCGCCCGCGGCATTGTAGATAGCGATCTTGCTGGCGTTCAGTGGCTCGCGGAGGGTGCGGGTCGCGACCTCTATTTGGTGGGTGGCACATTCCGTGCACTCGCACGCATCCACATCGCGCAGACGAGCTATCCGCTGGCCATGGTGCACCACTACACGCTCGGTCGCGACGAGGCGCGCGACCTCACTGGCGTCATTGCCGCGGCTTCACAGCGCTCGCTTGAGCGGCTCCCAGGTGCGCCGCGGCGGCGGCTCGAGGATCTCCCCTTCGCCGCAGTGACGCTTCGGCGCCTCCTGCGCGCCACTGCCGCGTCGCGCGTCGTGTTTTCGGCCAATGGTCTGCGCGAAGGGTGGTTTCTTCGCCACGTCCCTGAGAGCGTGCGCGCAGAGGACCCGTTGCTAGCCGCAGCACGCGAATTCGGCGATCGGCTCGGGCGCGATTCTAGGCTCGTCCCAGTGCTGATGACCTGGACTCTGCCTCTCTTTCCTGCTGAATCGTTCGAAGCCACGCGGCTGCGCGAAGCGGCATGCTGGATGAGCGATATCGGCAGCCGAGACCATCCGGAATACCGCGCCGAACAGACATTTCTTCGCGTGCTTCGCCAACCTGGAATCGGCCTCGACCACCACGCGCGCGCCTTTCTCGCCCTTGTGCTCGCGCTCCGCTACGAAGCCGATCGCGGCGCAACCTTCCTGGCCCCCGTGCGCTCGCTGCTCGACATGGCCGCGGCGAACCGCGCCGAGGCGCTCGGTATCGCGCTTCGCCTCGCTTACACGCTCTCGGCTGGCATGCCAGCTCTGCTCGCGGGTACCAGCCTTTCTTTTGAAGGTTCACGCCTTGTGCTCCGGCTTTCTGAGAGCACAGGTGTTTTCGCCGGCGAGGGGGTGCTCCGAAGGCTTGACCGGTTGGCACAAGTCCTTGGATGCGAAGCGGTTACCGACATAGTGCGTTGACCGGTAGCTTATGTCTGGCCCGGCTCGAAGCTCGTTGTGGTCATAACCGACTACGCCTGAAGGAAACCGCCGAGGCCGCTCTTCTCGGCCACGCTTGCGACTGAAACCAACACCTTCTCTCCATTGCCTTCGCAGCCTAACCGCACACCAGGAAAGCGTCTGTCTTCATCCGGGTGAGCATCCCGATGCCGCGCCGTTGATGTGCACCGCGCCGCTCTAGATGTTTAGTCCCGGCATTTGATGGAGCGGGTTGAGGATGAATCGGCGTGGTTCTTTTGTCCAGGCTTTGCAGATGAACTCGTATGGGGTGAGGCCTTTGAGGGTCTTGAGCCGGCGTGCGAAATTGTAGGCTGAGACGAAGTCGTTGAGATGTGTGCGTAGGTCGTCGTGCGTCTCATAGAAGTAGCGCTTGA
>JASHRV010000037.1 GCA_030037175.1 Acetobacteraceae bacterium | reverse complement strand
ACCGTGCCGTCCTTTATGTATTCACGCA
Organism: Acetobacteraceae bacterium; assembly: GCA_030037175.1. Lineage (GTDB taxonomy): Bacteria > Pseudomonadota > Alphaproteobacteria > Acetobacterales > Acetobacteraceae > JAKAWQ01. The sequence continues at coordinate 6,817 of JASHRV010000037.1, read as the reverse complement.
TCTGGTTCGGGGTGCCCAGCCCAGTGAGCACAACCTTACCCTTGTAGGGACTGGCCGAAAGGTAGCGCGCGGCGGCACTGATGCCGACCGTGGTGGGCGCGATCACGCCGCGGAGATGCGGAAAAGCCTGCATCAGGCCCTGCATCTCGGTGAAGCTCTTCTGATCGTCGTCGTTACCGTAGGCGATCTTGACCAGCTTCATCTCGGTATATTGGGGTTTCGCCAGCTCGTCCTTCATATATTTGATCCAGGTATTCTGATTGGTGGCGTTGGGCGTCGCCGAAAGGATGGCGATCTGGCCCTGATCACTGATCATTTTACCGAGCAGCCTGACCTCGTCGCGGCCGATCGTCTGATTGTCGGCCTGGCTGCAGAACAAATCGCGTCCCGCCGGCGCCACATCGCTGTCGTAGCTGACGACCTTGATGCCGCTCGCCATCGCGCGCTTAAGGTAAGGCACCAGCGCATTGCGGTCATTGGCGGAGATGCAGATGGCGCTGACCCGCTGCGCGACCAGTGTATTGATGTACGAAACTTGGCTGGAGGCGCCGGCGTTCGACGGCCCTACTTCCTTGCCCGCGGCGCCGAATTCCTTGCAGGCGTCGATACCGCCTTCATCGGCGATAGTGAAATAGGGATTGTTCACCTGCTTGGGCAGAAAGGCGATGGAGAGCCCACGTTTGATGCCGGCAGCGTCAGCCGGCAGCCTGCCTGCCAGCAGCGATCCGGCCGCCCCGATCATCAGACTACGTCGCTTCATGGCTCGTTCTCCCTTTGCCTTTGTTCCTCGCCGGCCTCTGCGGCGCGGCGGTAGCGGTTAAGGCGGCTTTCCGCCCGCATCGCCAGGTTGGGTCCTAGCACCGAGGCGATCAGCGCCGAACCGGTGACGACGGTGAGAATGTCGTTCGAGACGTCCACCAGCGCCAGCGCATTCTGCAACTCCCCGATCAGGAAGACGGCGGCGATAACACCGATCACGCTGCCCTTGCCTCCGAAGATCGACACTCCACCCAGCAGCACGGCGGCAATTACGGGCAACTCGAAGCCCAGCGCGTTGTCACCACGCGCGCTGGAAAACCGAAAGGTATAGACAATCGCCGCCAGCCCGCTCATCGCCCCGGACAACACGAAAAGAAGAAACTTGTACCGCGCGACCGGCAGGCCGGAAAAGCGCGCTGCCAGCGGATTGGCGCCGATCGCATACAAGGCGCGGCCGAATGGCGTGGCATGCAGCACCACGATGGCAAGCGCCGCCAGTACCGCGAAAAGCACCATGGGGTTGGGGATAGTGGTCCCCGGCATGGCGCCAAAACCGAGATTGGTGTAGAAGGTCGGAAAATCCGCCACAGCCCGGTCGCCCAGGAGACCGAAGGCAAGCCCGCGATCAAGCGCCAGCGTGCCAATGGTGACGGCGAGCGAAGGCAGCCCCACCCAGGTAACCAACAAGCCGTTCCCGGCCCCGGCCAGTGCGCCGGTCGCAACTGCCGCGAGCATGCAAAGCGGCATCGGCAGCCCATACGACCATAAAAGGCCCAAGGTGCAACTGCACATGCCCAAGGCTGAGGCGATCGAGAGATCGATCTCGCCGGCTATGATAACCATCGTCGAGGTCAATGCCATCAGCGCGATTTCGGACAGATTAGCGGTGAGATTCCCGAGATTGTCGGCAGTCAGGAACGCGGGCGAGACGTAGCTACCGAAGGCGAGCGCGGCGGCGACCAGAACCCAGATCGCCACTTCCCAGCGTCTGAGCGCGGTGAGTGCGTCAGCCAAGGGCTCGGACCGAGCGCACCAAGGCGAGCGTACGACGGGAGATGACGAGATCGAGACTGATCGCCCCCAAGAGCAGCGCACCCTCGATGGTCTGTTCCCAGAACACAGGCACACGCAGCGACACCAACGCATTGGAGATCACCGCCAGCAGCAGAGCGCCGATCGCCGCACCCTCGACGCTGCCGACACCGCCGGTGATGGCGACGCCGCCGACCACGCAGGCAGCGATCACGTGCAGTTCCATTCCCGTCCCGGCGGTGGCGTCCACGGTACCAAAACGTGCGGTGAACAGCACGCCCGCAAACCCGGCGATGGCGCCGCAACAGAGAAAGCCCAACATCAGGCGCCGGCGTACATCAATGCCGGCGAGCCGCGCGGCTTCCTCGTTGGAGCCGACCGCATAGTATTCTCGTCCGCCAGGATAGTGGCGCAGGCCATAGCCAACGAGGGCAATCAGCGCCAGCACGATCAGCCCGACGTAAGGTACGGGCCCGATCCCTGACGTGGCCAGGCGCAGAAGATCCGCTGGCAGGCTGGTAGCGTTGATCTGCCCGCCTTTCACCAAGGCGAACTCGGCGCCGCGGAAAACGTACAGCGTGCCCAGTGTAGCGACCAGCGATGGCACACCGCCGAAAGCCACTAGCGCGCCGTTCAGCGCCCCCAGCGCCGCGCCCACCGCCGGTCCAGCCAGCATAACAAGCGCGATCGGCGCCCCCATATGGGTGGCGAAAATCGCCCCAGTCGCATAGGCCGTAATCCCCAGCACGGAGGAGACCGAAAGGTCGACCTGTCGCATCAACAGCACGATGGTCTCGCCGATGCAGAGCAGCGCCGTCACCGCCACGTCTTCTAGGATGTCCTTTATGCCTTGCGCCCCAAGGAAGCGCGGATTGACCGTCGTCGTCGCCAGCATCAAGGCGGCGAGTACGGCGAACAATCCCGCTTCGCGGGCGCGCGCCACGGCGGTAAGAAACGCACCCCGGCGCAGCGAAAGCATCGGGCTCATGCGGGCTCGTCCCCGCACTGCAATATGGCCTCATGACCCGTTGCGAAGGCCATCACCGCTTCCTGGCTAGCCGAAGCGCCCGAAAGTTCACCCACTATGCGACCCTCGCGCATCACCAGAATGCGGTCAGCCATGCCGAGAACCTCAGGCAGCTCCGAGGATACCATCAACACCGCCAACCCCTGGCGGGCCAGCGCTGCGAGCAAATGGTGCAGCTCGGCCTTGGCGCCAACATCGATACCGCGGGTCGGCTCGTCGATCATTAACACCTTGGGCACGGTAGCCAGCCATTTCGACAGCACCACCTTCTGCTGGTTGCCGCCCGAAAGCGTGGCCACGGCATCGGTAAGGCGCCTTGCCTTCAGCTTTAAACGCACACTCCATTCCGCGGTGATCGCGCGCTCGCGTGCTGGCGAAGAAAAGGGACCGCGGCGGAGTCGCGCAAGTATCGCCAGCGTGGCGTTGCGAATAACCGAAAGCTCCAACACGAGCCCTTGCTGGCGCCGGTCCTCCGGCACCAACGCCAGACCAGCGCGCATGGCAGCGCGCGGATCGCCGGGCGGCACATCCCGCCCGAACACGCGGACGGTGCCGGCCCCGCGCGGGTCGATGCCGAAGATGCCGCGTAAGACCTCGCTGCGTCCCGCGCCGACGAGGCCCGCCAGGGCGACGATCTCGCCTTTATTTACGTCGACATCGACCGCCGCATAGGCGCCGCCCGCCGAAAGATTCCGTACCGACAATGCAAGCTCCCCGCATTCGGAGCGCCGTGGCGGATAGAAGCTATCAATCGCCCGGCCGACCATCAGCCGTACCGCCTCCGCGGGCGTGAAGCCTGCGATTGGACCGCTGGCGACCAGCGCCCCATCGCGCAGCACCGTGAGGCGCTGGCATTCGGCAAAGGCTTCCTCGATCCGGTGGGTGATGAACAGAATTGCGACTGCGCGCTCCCGCAAGCGCCGCACCACCTCGAACAGATGTGCCGTCTCCTCGCCGGTCAGCGCGGCGGTCGGTTCGTCCATGATTAGCACGCGCGCTTCGTTGGAGAGAGCCTTGGCGATTTCAACCAATTGCTGGCCGGCGATGGAAAGCCCGCGGACGGCGCGCGCGGGATCAAGCGCCACTCCTAATTCGGCGAACAAGGCCGCCACTTTCGCGCGCGAAGCCCGATGATCGATCCTGCCCAGACTGCGACGAGGGGCCCTTCCGATCAGCACGTTCTCGGCGATCGAGAGATCGGGGAATAGCGTCGGCTCCTGATAAATCACCGCCACGCGCGCAGCCTGTGCTTCGGCGGGGCTGCGAAACGTTGCTGGCTTGCCATCCAGCAGCAGGCGCCCGTGATCGGGCCGGATGACGCCGGCCAGGATTCGCACGAGCGTGCTCTTTCCGGCACCGTTTTCGCCCAAAAGCCCGTGCGCTTCGCCGGCAAAAAGCGTGAGCGAAACCGCGCGCAGGGCTACGGCGCCGCCGAAGGATTTGCTCACTGCATCAGCAACGAGCAAAGGGCCCTGGTCAGTCAAGGTAGAAGACTTCCTCGAGCAGGAGGAATGCTCTATCGGGCCCGCGGCTGCGGAGAGCGAGGAAGAAAGGTGTCATTTTGGCCTGCCAGTTCGTGATCACCGCGCGCGGCATTTTCAACCTAACTAGAATCGGAATGAAGTTCCGCAATTTAGGCTCGTTTCGACGGTGCCAACTGATGCCTTTGGTCATGTGCAAATTGTTTGGGCTAAGGAAATTGCGCAAGACAAGCTGCGCGCTGGCTAAATTGACAATCTCGCATGATGGCCTGGCGGAGCTGCAGCCCGTCGGCGTGCCTGGCAGGACAAACGCTGAACGGCGAGCTCTCGATCACCCTTGTGCCAGACGATACGCAGAGCCAAGGAGGTCGAAGAGATCTAACAACCGCGCCACGTAATGGTCGCGCACCGAGAAGGCCGGTGCGTCGGGGTCGAGCATCTGGCGTTCGATTGCGTCGAGGAGGCGCCTGAGACGGCGAGCGTGCAGCCCAAGACGCCGCTGGATCGGGTCTGTGGCCACGCCGGCGAAGGCAGCGGCGCAGGAAGCGACGATCATTAGCCCACCTGTTAGGCCGACCACCAGCATGGCCGACGGCGCTACCGGGAACACGGAGTACCAGAGCCCGCCGAGGCTAGCACCGAGTGGAAAGGCACCAATGGCCGATTGCTGGGCGATCAGCGCAGCAAGGGCCGGCCCGAGGGTCACGGCCCCGGGCGTAAGCTGCTTCAACACGAGCGCCCCGGAACTCAGTGTCAGCAAGGAGGTGGTGATCTCAGCCGCCGCGGCCCGTGTGGCTCCGTAGGTGGCCAGCGTCTCGATCAGCCTGGCGCGGAACGCTGAGTCGTCCGCTCGTCGGCCGATCGCGCGCAATCGTTCCTCGGCCAATCCCACGAGCCTCGGGTCATCGAGAATCGTCTCGGCAAGGGCATCGCGGTGCGACTTTTGGTCACGCTGAGAGCAGGGGAGCTCGAGGAGGTCGGTCAATACGAGCCATTCGATCCGCCGAGAGACGTCGGTGCGCACTAGCAGGCTCCGCGCCTCGATTCGGCGCGCGATCCGGTGGCCCCCGAGCTTGTCGGCGAGAACACCTGCCGCTTTCATTCCCGCATGGGGTCCCATGAGCACTAGGTTTGCTGGGGCGCGCAGGAGATCGAAGCCGAGGGCCAGGCGATGGACCGCGAGGCTGCCACGCAGGCTGAAATTGCGATTGATGAACGCAGGCACGCGTTGTCGCCGCGCCCTAATGTAGCGCCGGATGCCGTCCTCCACCGCTTGGGCTATCAGCTCGTCGCTCGCTTCGGATGATGCCAATGACGTGTCGACCTCTCCAAACATGCTGGCAGTCTCGATCACAAGCGAGGATGATGGCGACGAAGTAGGGCCCATGGGAGCATAACGATCGATAGGTTACGGGAGTTCCGGATCAATAGACTGCGACCCCCTGCCCTCCGGCGCAGTCTTCGGCCGCTTGGACCCGCAGATCCATACACCTTCCTCGATAGATCCCGCCTGCCAAATCGTCATCTCCGCGAGTCCGCTGCGCCAACCGTGGCTATCCACAGTTCGCAGGCCGTCACATCGCTGCAATCTCCGGTGGCGATGCCTGTTGACTGACCAAGCGACGGGGTAAGCAGTCACGCAGAGCGGGTCGCGGCAGCACCGGAGGTTCTCTCGCACAAGCCGCAGGTCACGGGGGGTCGGAATCGCGCTGGTCACCGTCTTTGGCGGGACCGGCTTTCTTGGTCGCCGCATCGTCGAGCGCCTCGACGCCGCCGGGGACGTCGTCCGGGTCGCGGCTCGTCATCCGGTCCGAGCCGGCTCCGCGTTCTCTTCTGCGGAACCCGGCCGCACAATTCCGGTCGCAACCGATATCCACGACGCAGAGAGAGTTGCCGCCCCGGTCCTCGGCGTGGATGGGGTCGTCAACACGATTTTCGCCTATATCGAGAGTGGCGTGGTGACTTATCGGGCGGTTCGCGTGCAGGGCGCGCTGAACGTCCCCGAGGCCTCGGAGGGGCGGAAGATCGGGAGGCGCGTCCACATCTCTGCGATCGGCGTGGATTCGGCCTCCGGATTCCCCCTACATCCGCGCGCGCGTCCGGTGTGAGCAGCAGGTGCTAGGCCTCTGCCCCAGTGATTGTGGTCCGACCGAGTGTCATATTCGCGCACGGCGGTGGGTTCCTCGCTACGCTCGTCGCGCTGGCGATGGCATCGTCCTTTGTACCGTTGATTGGTGGCGGCCGGACCCGGCTGCAGCCAGTCCGTGCCGACCACGTTGCTGAGGTCGCCTTAGGGCTGGGACTCATAACCAATAGCTGACGGTTGCGGCGATGCAGACGGCGGCGTGGAAGTTGATGGCGAGACGATCGTACCGGGTGGCAATACGGCGAAAGTCCTTGAGGCGATTGAACATTCGCTCGATGGCATTCCGGCTTTTATAGAGGCAAGGGGAGAAGCAGTTTTTCCACACGCGCGTGACCTTCGGCGGGATGTTGGGCGCCGCGTTCTTGGCCGCGA
>JASHRV010000329.1 GCA_030037175.1 Acetobacteraceae bacterium | reverse complement strand
CCTCGCCGATCGCCGCCACGATGGCGAGCGCCACGATCATGTCGACGCCGGGGATCGTCATCAGGCGTTTGACGCCCTCGTCCGCCAACGCCGAACGCGCAAGATCGCGCTCGATGACCCTGAGGTCCTCGCCGAGCCGGTCGAACTCGCGTAGGTGTCGCACGACGGCGAGCCGTTCATCCTCTGGCAAGACCTGTTCAAGAAGCCAGGCGCGTCCGCTTGCCCCGCAAAGATCGGCGTGCGGGCAGGAGGGGATCAGGTGGCTATGCAGGATCGACTGGATGATATTCTTCAAGCGCGAGCGCTGCCGGACGATCTGGTTGCGCCTAGTCACCTGCCGGCGAAGCGCTTGTGTCGGTTCGTCAGGAATCCAGACTTCCGGCAGAAAGCCGCTGGCGTAAAGTTGGGCGAGCACGCTGGCGTCGATCGTGTCGGTCTTGATCTTCGCGTGAGCGATGACGCGCACCTGCTTGGGGTTTGCGATCACGACTCGCTTGACGTGCGGCGTGATCACCCCCGCGACCGAGGACGCGTTGCCGGTGGCCTCGACGACGACCACGTCCTCCTTCGAGAGCTTCTTCGCGAAAGCCTCGAGAAGATGGCGGCGCATGTCGACGCGCCCCAGCCGTTTGAGCTTGCCGTCGTCCCAGGCGACCGCCTCGGCGAAGGCGCGGTGAATATCCAGCCCAATGATGCGCATGCCTGCTCCCTCCGTCTCGGGTTCCTTCAAAGGGAGCTGGCGGGCGACACGACATCTACTGATCCGCGCTCGCGGCGCATCCGGGAAAGTCGCAAGAGGCGGCCATGTAACGAGCTCGGGCTCTCGGCCCACGGTCTATCGACGGCCTGCCCGCACCTTCGTGCTCCCGGCGCCCCGTGTCCCGGATGGGCTCACCATATCGCCGGTTCCCTTCCGGGGACAGGCGGACAACGAGGCGCCGCCGATCTCATACCGGATAACGGCCAGGTCGAACGGATGAACCGAACCATCAAGGACGCGACCGTCAAACGCTACTTCTACGAAACCCACGATGAGTTGCGGGCCCATCTGCGCGACTTCGTCGACGCCTACAACTTCGCCAGACGCCTCAAGACACTCCGAGGCCTCACCCCATACGAGTTCATCTGCAAAGCCTGGACAAAAGAACCACGCCGATTCATCCTCAACCCGCTCCATCAAATGCCGGGACTAAACAACTTAGGGGACCGCGTTGGTCCCCCGCGCCGCGACGCAGAACTGCGCCACCTCCGCGGCCGGGCCGCTCACCGTCAATAGGTTGCGCAGCCAGTCGGTGTGCGCCAGGGCCGAGGCTCCGTTCCGGGCCCGGTCCGCCCCGAGGCCAAGCCGGCCGGAGCCCGGTGCCGCGGTCTCCGTCGGGGTCACAAATCCAGCAGCCCGGCTGGGTTGTCGACCATGATGCGCGCCCGCCGCCGATAGCGGCGCATGGTCCCAAGGTCCTTGTGCCGCACTCGCGGCACGATCTGCTCATCGAGCGCTCCGTTCAGCGACGCCTCGGTGATCAGCCCCGCCCGCAGCCCATGCGGCGAAAGGCGCCCCGTTTCGGGAACGGAAAGCTTCGCCGCCGCGGCCCTCGCGCGAAGAATTTTGTAGACTCCGTCCCCGGTCAGCCGGCCCTCGATCGTGCCCGCAGCGGTGATGCGCGGGAACACCGGCCCGCGACGGATTTTTCCCCGCCTGAGCCAGTCCTCGAGCGCCCGCACCGAGCAGGTCTCCTCGCCGCGCATGCGCGGCAGTGAGACATCAGTCCCCTCCCCTGCCTGGTCGGTCTTCGAACGCGGCAGGTGCACCCTGACGCTGGCCGCGTCGAACCGAAGATGCTCGATATCGATACCGACGAACTCCGAGCGGCGAAGAGCCCGGGCTAATCCGACCAGGAACAGCGCCCGGTCGCGCAATCCGGCAAGGTCGCCCGGGGCAGACCTCGATCAGCTTCTTGGCCTCGGCGGAGGTCAGCGCCGCCTCCGGCCGCACCGGACGCGGATAGGTACGGGCGATGCCGGCAAGCGTCCGGCAGATCGCCGTATGGCCGGACGGCCAGGCATGGCCGAGGCTCCGGTGATGTCAGGCGATCGCCGCCACCCGCCGGCGCAGCGCGCTGCCGCCCATTGCCGGGGCCAGCGTCGCCAGCCACGCCGCCACCACGACGGGATGCACCGGCAACGCCGCAGGATACACCCCGTGGGCGCGCGCCCACTGCGAAAAATCCGCCCAATCGGCCTTGTAGGTCGCGACGGTACCCGGGGCGATTGCCTTGCCGGCATAGTCCGCCGTGGTGGCAACCGCATCGGCCAGAGGCCCCGAGGCCAACGCGAGCAGGCTCTCCAGGGCCGCGCCGCTGCGCACGAACCGCCCGACCAGCGCCCGCGCCGCCGCGGTGGCCAGTGGCGATAACCGCGCCGTTGGGTCATTGTTCCGCGATCTCCCGGTTCCGCCTCCAGTGATCGGCCCTCGGGCCTTCTTCAGGAGATGGCGATTCTGCGTGACTGTCGATGAGCCCCAAATAGGCCAAATCCGGTCGCACTTTCGCCATCCGCACCGAAGATCTTGAAGTCCGGCCGGATGAGGGAAGCAAAGACCTCATCGCGCGTGTAGCCTGCGACGCGGAGGGCGGATGTATGGAATTCCGCGCAATGAGATCTGCCGACACGATGCGTTGGACGATTGCTCATGAGAGATTCGGCACCTTCCAACTGTGGCTAGCAGGCATCCTTCAATATGCCTATCCGTCTACGGCCACCGCGCATGAGCGACTTCCATCGCGCCGATGTAACGGATGCCTTCACGCGATCCGATAGACCAAGCTTCACAGCATGCTGGTGCAATGCAACGCGTCTGACCCGAGCATCGCGGCGATCGCTTCGATCCCCGCGTCTGGTTCTTCCGCTGCGCTGGCGCGAAACGAAGAGGCCGATTTGGAGGGACAAGCGATGCGGAAAAATAGGCTGAGCGCGAAGTCCAAAAGTCGCTGGCCCTCAGCGGGGGGCATGAGGCAAAAACTTCTTATATTCTGCCCCCTCATGCTTGACAGAATTGTCACTTTTCCACTAGTCGGCGGCATAAACCTACCCATTACATCCGTTGGCCGGTCTGTTAAAATTCGACTTATCGCCATTCCACGGAGCTGGAGAACCTTATGAAATATTCGGTAAGAGTTCTCTTGGTGGTCGCGATCGCGACCTCGACGCTGGCCGAGTCGGCTGCCTCCATGGCGCAAACATCACCGAACCAGCAGAGCTCCCAGGGCCCGCAGAGCTCGGGAGGCGTGGGCCAGCAATTCCAGTCCGGCGCGAACCAGGTCGGCCAGGGCGCCGCGCAGATCGGCGAAGGCATAAAACAGGGAGCAATCATGACGTGGCACGCCCTCCAGGCGGGCGCGGCTGCTGTCGCCTCCAAGTTCAATGGCGGGGACAGTTCTTCGAACGAAAGCAAGACCCTACCCCCCCCGACACAGTCATCGCCCCAGTCATCTCATTGAGATCACCTGCGGGGATTGCGGTTGGCGAAACGAGACTCATCGTCTGATGAACGATAGCAGCGCGCAGAACGCACAGGAAGCCGAGCTGGCACGCCTGATCGTGAAAATTCTCAACCTTCAGGTGCCCGCCATGGAAATCGATCCAGAGACGCCGCTTTATGCGGAAGGCCTCGGATTGGACTCGATCGACATGCTGGAAGTCGCGCTGGCCGTATCGCAGCAGTTTGGCGTCAAGCTGCGCGCGGATGACAAGGATAACGTCAAGATTTTCAGCTCTCTGCGCAGCCTCAGTGCCTATATCCAGCAGAACCGGGGCACCTGAATGTCGCTGTCCGCGACGACGCGAGCCGCGCTTCCGGTGGTGACGGCGTTGGGTGTCGTTCCAGTGCTGATCCATGTGGCGATCGTTGCCACGAGCCGCAGACATAGCGGCGAGGTGTTCGGCATTGTCCACTTGTTCAGGCTCGGTGTCGTCACAGCGTCCGCGCTCACGCATTGGACCATCTATGGTGGTCTTCTCCTGACCTTCGGGCTGACGCTGCGGCCCGGCCATGAGGCGCTGCTCACCAAGATGGCGCGCAAGCTGCACGGCGCGATCTCGCAGGAGGTCGCGGTTTATACGCGGCGCGCCACGTTTGCATGGTGCGGCTTTTTCGCGGCCCAGCTCATGACCTCGGTGACGCTCTTCCTGTTCGCGCCGCTCGTCGTCTGGTCGTTCTACGTCAATATCCTCGATCTGCCGCTGGTGGCGACGATGTTCGTAGCCGAGTATCTTTGTCGGTTTTGGTGCCTCAAGAACCCGCCGCGGCAGTCGCTAGCGCAGATCGTGCGTGTGATCGCGGAGGTCCGCAAGCCAAGCGGCGAGGCGGCCTCGCTCTCATGACGCCGAGCGACCCGCCCGATGATGTTGCGGGAGCGCAGGCATTCGTACGGGCGGCAACCTATCCGATCCTCACTCACGCCGATGAACACGCCGTCGTTGCATTTCGCGACCGCCGCCCGATCGCGGTCGGGCACTTTCTGCGTGACGTTGCGGCGCTCGCCGCGCGTTTGCCCACGCGGCGCTACGCGGTCAATCTGTGCCGGGACCGTTATCGTTTCGCGGTCGGTGTCGCCGCCGCCCTTTGCCGGCAGCAGATCAGCCTGTTGCCGCCCAATGAAACGCAAGGCGCGCTCGAGGCGGTGGCCGCGGACTATCCCGACCTCTATTGCCTTGCGGATTCGCCCCACCCCTCGCTAGCGAGTGTGGCGTATCCGGACGATCTCGGCGATGGCACGAAAGGCGACGTGCCGCATGTGCCGGTTGCGCAACCGGCGCTTATTCTTTTCACCTCGGGCTCGACCGGCCGGCCGAAGCCGGCCTCGAAATCGTGGGGCGCGCTCGTACGGAGCGCGCGGTCGGCGGGGGGGCGGCTCAACGTCGCTGGTCTGCCCGGCGCCACGCTAATCGGCACCGTGCCGCATCAGCACAGCTATGGCCTGGAATCGACGATCCTACTCGGCCTGCAGCATGGGCTCGCGATTGAGTCCAGCCGTCCGTTCTATCCCGGCGATGTGCGCGCCAGCATTGCCGCGGCACCCCGTCCCCGCATCCTTGTTACGACGCCCGTGCATATCCGCGCATTGCTGGCCGAGCCCGAGGATATACCCGTGGTTGACTTGATTCTTTCGGCGACAGCGCCGCTTACGGCTGCGCTCGCGAGCGAATCCGAAGCGCGCTTTGGCGCAAAGCTGATGGAGATCTATGGCTGCACCGAGGCCGGGCAGCTCGCAACGCGTCGCACCGCAGAGGAGCCGCATTGGCGCTCTCTCGATGGCGTCATTGTGGAACAGGACGAGGAGGGGTCCTGGGCCAGCGGACCCTGTGTCGAGACAAAAACATTGTTGCAGGACATGATCGAGCGGACCGGTCCGGACCGCTTCGTTCTGAGTGGCCGCGTCGCCGACCTCGTCGACGTGGCCGGCAAGCACACCTCGCTTGCGCACCTCAACCATCAGCTCCTCAGCATCGAGGGAGTGCAGGACGGCGTCTTCGTCATGCCGGACGGCGCCGGCGGAGAGGTCACCCGGCTGATCGCTTTCGCCGTCGCACCCGGGATGCGGCAGGAGACCATCCTCCGGGCGTTGCGAAAGCGCGTCGACGCTGCCTTCCTGCCGCGGCCGCTTATCCTTGTCGATACGCTGCCGCGCAATGCGCTCGGCAAGCTCCCGCGCGAGACGCTGCTGCGGCTCGCGGCGCAGAGCCGGTCTTTCTAGCGATGTGGCAATCGAACGAGGTGCGCTTTGCGGCCGATCACCCCACGGCAGAAGGGCACTTTCCCGCCAACCCGATCATTCCCGGCGCGCTCCTGCTCGATGAAGTGGTGCAGGCGGTTGCCGGCACGGCGATGGGTGATGGCGTGATCGTGATCCACGCCGCAAAATTCTTTCGCCCCGTCCGTCCCGGCGAGACGGTCGTCGTGCGCTGGCAGTTCGGGGCCGGCGGCGAGATCTGGTTCGAGTGCCGGCTCGCCGCTTCCGACGATCTTGCCGCCGCCGGCACGATTGCGCTCGAGCGCGGCACACGATGAGTGACAAGCCGCTGGTTCAGGAATGGACGGTTCGATCGGAGCGCGGCTCCCTGCCACTGATCAGGCTCGGCGTGTGGATAGCACTTCGTCTCGGCCGGCGTGCCGCGCGGCTGTTCCTCTATCCGACCTGCCTTTATTTCCTGCTTTCGTCCCGAAAGGCAGCGCGCAGCTCGCGCCAGTATCTCGAACGCGCGCTCGACCGCCGACCAAGCCCGGCGGATGTCTTCCGGCATTATCTGACATTCGCGTCCTGCATTCTCGACCGGGTGTTCCTGCTCAACGAGCAGATCGATCAATTCGATCTCACTGTCCACGGCGAAGGCGTCATGCTCGATATCATGCGCCGTGGCGGCGGTTGCCTGCTGTTTGGCGCGCATTTCGGCAGCTTCGAGGTGACTCGCGCGATCGGCCGGTGCCATCGCGACGCGCCGATCAGTCTCGTGATGTACGAGGAGAACGCGCGCAAGATCCGCACCGCGCTGGCGGCGATCAATCCTAGGCTCGAGGCGGAGGTGATCGGCCTTGCGCGCCTCGATTCGCTGTTGACCGTCGCCGAGCGCCTCAACCGCGGCCATTTCGTCGGCTTGCTGCCGGATCGCAACGTGAGCAGCGAGGATCTCGTGCGCTATCCGTTCCTTGGCACGCCAGCCCGGTTCCCGAGAGGACCGTTTCGTATGGCCATGCTGCTCCAGAAGCCCGTTGTCATGATGATCGGCATCTATCGCGGCGGTCGTCGCTACGAGATTTTTTTTGAGTCACTCTTCGCTCCGTCCGAGACCGCCGCGGCAGACGCCGATGCCGCGATTGCCCGGGCGATGAGCCGCTATGTCGAGCGGCTTGAGCATTACTGCCGTGCGGCGCCGTTCAATTGGTTCAATTTCTACGACTTCTGGGCATGAGATGCGCCTGAGCCGCCCAGCGGCATGGCTGGCCGCGGCGTTCTGCGCGGTGTTGCGCGTGATGCCGGCGCTAGCGGCCACCCCATGGACCGTAACGCGGCTCATGCAAGCGCTCGCGCAGGTTAAATCGGTTTCGGGCCGGTTTGAGGAGCGTCAGACCCTCCATATGTTGAATGCGCCCTTGGTGTCCACCGGCACACTGAGCTATCGCGCGCCCGATCAACTGCAGAAGATAACCTTCTCACCCTTTCCCGAGCGCTTCGTTCTCGAGGGCGATCGGGTGACGATGGTGAGCGGGCCAGATCAGCAGATCCACAGCTTCACGCTCGCGGAGTATCCTGAGATCGGTGGTCTCGTCGAAGGAATTCGGGCAACGCTCGCTGGCGATTTGTTGACGCTCGATCGGTACTACGCGCTGCTTCTCACCGGCGATGCGGCGAACTGGCAATTACTGCTGCGTCCGAAGAGCGCCGGTCTCACCCGATTCGTGAAATGGATTCGTATCGTCGGCAGCGAGAATCGCATCAGTGCCATCGACACCGAGGAAAGCGACGGCGATCGTTCGGAGATGAGCATCGTCGAAGATGTTCACAATGCAGGCTAGGCGTGTCGCGCTCGGTGTCTGGCTGCTGGCAGTCATCGTCTGCATCGTCATCATCGCGCGGACGCGGTTGGAGACCGACATGACTGCGTTTCTACCGCGCTCCGCTTCGCTCGCCGAGCAGGTTCTGACCGAACAGGTGACCAGGGGCGTTGCCGCCCGTCTCATCCTGCTCGGCATCGAAGGCGCGCCGCCGGCAACACTTGCGGCCTTGAGCAAATCCCTCGCCGCACGGCTGCGGCGCCAAATCGCCTTCGCTTATGTTGCAAATGGCGATGATGCGTCACTCACCGGCACGCGCGATTATTTCTGGCGCAACCGCTACCTGCTGAGCCCTGGCGTCGTCGCCGACCGTTTCACTATTCCCGGCCTGCATGCCGCCCTGCAGGAAGATCTCGGGTTGCTCGGATCAGACCTCGGCGCCCTGATCAAAGGGAGCCTGCCGAACGATCCGACGGGCGAGATGCTGAGTCTTTCGCAGCGTCTAGCGCGTAGCCCGCGGCCGCGCAGTCAGGACGGAGTCTGGTTCTCAGCGGGCGGGCGCCGTGCGCTGCTGCTCGTATACACGCGGGCCGCCGGCTTCGACATCGACGCCCAGCAAGCAGCCTTGGCGCAGATTCATGCCGCTTTCCAGGATAGCCGGCGGACGGTTTCTGGCGCCGCCGCGGTGCGACTGGTCGAAAGCGGCCCTGCCGTCTTTGCCGTTCAGACACGCGCGACTATGAAACGCGATGCGACCCGATTCTCGCTGCTCGCGACCGCGGTCGTTACCGCTCTTCTGGTGTATGCCTATCGCTCGGCGCGGGTCCTGGTGCTGAGTTTGCTGCCGGTGGCGAGCGGCGCGCTCGCTGCCGTTGCCGCGGTGTCGCTCGGATTCGGCTTCGTGCACGGCATCACACTCGGCTTCGGAGTGACGCTGATCGGCGAATCGGTCGATTATGCGATCTACCTTTTCACCCAGACCATGCACGGCGATTCCGCTGCGGCAACGCTTGCGCGCATCTGGCCCACTCTGCGCCTTGGCGCGCTTACCTCGATCGTCGGCTTCAGCGCTATGCTGTTCTCCGATTTCGTCGGCTTCGCGCAGCTTGGCCTCTTTTCGATCACGGGCCTCGTAGCCGCCGCCGGCGTGACGCGCTTCGTGCTGCCGGACCTCACCCCGCCCGACTTCTTCGCGACCGGCGCCGGCGTGCTGGCGCGGCCGCTCCTCGTGGTCATGAGCCGCCGCCAATGGCTGCGGCCGGCCGTGGCGCTTCTAGTGCTCGCCGCGTCCGTCGTCCTTCTCGCGCACCGCGGCGGTTTCTGGGACGAGGACCTGACGAAGATGAGCCCGATTCCGGCAGCGGAGCAGCGTCTTGACCAGGCGCTGCGCCACGAGGCCGGCGTGCCCGATCTTCGCTATTTCGTCGTGTTCCGGCGATCGGGCGAGCAGGTCGCGCTCGCCGAAAGCGAGGCGGCGGCGGCTTTGCTCGAGCGGCTGGTGGCGACGCACACTCTCGGCGGCTTCGATGTGCCGAGCGAGATTCTGCCGAGCGACCGCACGCAGCGAAAACGACGGGCGACCCTGCCGGATGCCGGCGAGCTCAGAGCGCGCTTTGCCCTCGCACTCGCCGGTCTGCCGTTCCGTCCAGGTATCTTCGCGCCGTTCTTCCGGGACACCGCCGCCACAAAGCGCGCGAGGCTGCTGACGCGGGCTGACCTGCCTGCCCCGCTGCGGCTCCAGTTCGATTCCATGCTGTTCGAGCGGGACGATGGCTGGAACGTGGTCGCCCCGCTCACCGATGTGGCCGATCCCAAGCGCATCGTTGCGAGTCTCGCCGCCTCCGGTCAACAAGGCTTGACCTTTGTCGATATCCACCAGGAGTCCGATCGGCTGCTGCATACCTACCAGCGCGAAGCGACACTCCTGGCCTCGATCGGCAGCTTAGCCATCGTCATTCTGCTGTTCATCGGTCTGCGCGCGCCCGCGCGGGTCGCTTTCGTGGTCGCGCCGCTGGCGGCATCCGTGATCGTGACGGCCGCGCTGCTCACGCTCAACGGCGGCAGGCTCTCGATCTTCATGGTCGTCGGTTTTCTGCTCATTGTCGCGGTCGGCTCCAACTACTGCCTTTTCTTCGAGCGCCTTTACCACACTCCGGAGAGCCAACGCCGCTCGGTTGCATCCATCGTGCTTGCCAATCTTTGCACCGTCTCGGCCTACGGGTTAATGTCGCTCTCGGGCATTCCGGTGCTTCACGACATCGGCGTCACCGTGGCGGCTGGAACATTCCTGAGCCTCATCTTTGCCGCGATCGTGAGCGTACGCGTTCCGCTCGAACGTCTGGTGGGAGGTGAAGCGCCGCATTCCCTGGCAGGCCCGCCATGATCGCCTGCCTTCATCACCGCGCGCCGACTGAAGCGCGCAAGCGTGTGCTGCTCGTCATGCTGCCTGGCGCCATTTCTCGGCACGCAAGGCACAGTGGTTGGGATCGCCGCTTCCGGTGGCTTAGCAGCGTGGTCGCCGAAGGGCTCTACCACGACGGACGCGGAGCGCCGGCTGCTTCTATGGCTGAAGACGCTCCTGGCTGAGCCGCTCGCGGCCCCTTTGCTCTATCTCGGCTACGGAAGCGATGACCGCTTTGCGCGTGGCCATCGGCTGCTCGCGGACCTTCTGCCCCGTGACCCCATGGTCACGGCAGAAAGCAACCACGACCAGGGCACATGAGCGAGGCTTTGGGAGTTGGTGCTCGACGCTGAATCATTTGACAAATATGTCCCAATGGCGCCTGAAATGCCGGCTAGGCGAACTGGACGCCGGCCGGGAAAAGCGAATGTCGGGACATTGCTGGGAAATAAATAAATGCGAGAGGTTGAGGGAATGCGTTTCGGCCGCGACGGGCTCGCCCTTGGCCGGCGGGCTGGCAGCAACGCCCTAGCCACGACGGCGGTCGCGGACAATGTCCCCTATGCCCGGCTTTATCCCTATTACGCCGAGCTCTGCGCTCTGTCGGAGGCTCGGAAGAAACCCGGCTTCGGCGCCAGATTCCGCAGTGGCCGCGGTGGCCACTCCCTGCTCTATCTTAACGGTGTCTGCCGCGACCAGGGTGCTGGTTATCCGACGCTCAGGCTCTGCGAGTCGGATCTGCAGGCCGCGAGCTCCGGTGCCAGCATCAGCGCCAACTCACACTACCGAAACGCCAACTGGGTCGCGGCCGAAGGCAGGGACTTCGTGTTCCAGGGCCTGCTCGCGCCAGGCGAGAAGTTGACGCGCGCGGGTTACGAACGGACACAGTGTCACGCCAAGGAGATGGGCTTGCTCGATGGCGTGGAGTTCCACGAGCGGCTGTTCCGCGGCAAGCCGCCCGGTATGTCGAAGCGCGACTACATGTACGAAATCTCAGTGGCGACCGATTATGCCGTCCGTTTCGGCCGTGACGTCTATCGAGTGCGCGTGCCCCTGGATCGCGCGCGGATGGGAAGACTGGTTGATTGTCTCAACGGCCTGAATGAGCTCTACCGCGACGGCAGGAAGGAATACCGCTGGCGCCTGTTCAACGACAATTGCTCGCACGTCGCGCACAATGCACTGTCAGCGGCCGGGATCTGGCGACCTTGGCCGACCGGCCAGTTCTTCGCCACAGCCGCGTTCAATTTCCCGGTGCCGAAGAACGAGTTCGTCGACCTCGTGCTACGGACGAATGATCTTCCAATCGAGGACCCGGAGGCAATTTACGAGGACGAGATCGCGCGGTGGCTTCTGCTCGAGCACGACACCTTGCCGACGGCGCCAGGCGCACTGGCTGCCGCCGACCGCGCCATAGAGGACAATGCGGTCTATGACATCGCCAAGCTGCGTCTGATCTTCTACGACCACTATTTGTGGGGAAGATATCGCGACCATTTTGCACGCATCTTCAATGAGACGCGCTATCTGGATCATCGCGTCGGGCTCAGGTACTTCCGGGCGCGTTATGCCTTGGCGCTGCGGGCCCGTCGGGCGGTGCGGGCTTCCGCCGCCACATCCCCGGAACGGGAGCGCTTCTACGTAAGCTACGAGCGCTATATCGCGCGCGCGGCAAAGGAGGTGGAACGCCAGCTCGCCATGCTGTCCGCGCCCGCCGCCGCGCCGACAGAGGCGCTCCCATGAGCAGCGTCGCAAGGCAGCCGGACCTCCCGGCGCTCGCTCTCTCTGATTTCACCGTCGTCACCAGCCTCGGCGCTGGCCGCGCCACGACCATCGCAGCGCTGCGCGAGGGAAAAAGCGGCCTCAGCCCATGCACCTTCGATGCCGTGCCATTTGTGACCTACGCAGGCGAGTTTGCCGACCTCGATGCCGTGAAGCTCGACGACGAGTTCGCTTCTTTCGACTGCCGTAACCACCGGCTTGCGGCGGTGGCACTTCGAGAGGAGGGCTTTGTAGAGTCCGCGGCTGCGGCACGCGAGCGTTACGGCGCCAGACGTATCGGCGTCTTTCTCGGCACGAGCACGTCGGGCCTGCGGCAGACGGAATTGGCCTATCGCCGCCGCGATAATGAGACCGGCGATCTGCCGTCCGATTTCGATTATGAGCGAACGCACGACACATATTCGCTCGCGCGCTTCGTCCGCGCTTCGTTGTGCCTTGCCGGACCTGCGTTTGTCGTTTCAACGGCGTGCGCCGCGACTGCCAAGGTCTTCGGCAGTGCCGCGCGCATGATCGCCGCTGGTGTCTGCGATGCCGCTGTCGTCGGTGGGGCCGATACGTTGTGCGCCACCACGCTTTACGGCTTCAGTTCCCTCGGCGTGATGTCGGAGGAGCCGTGCCGGCCATTCGACGTCGAGCGGCGCGGCATCTCACTCGGTGAGGCCGCTGGATTTGTCCTGCTCGAACGGCCGAGAGATACGAGCGACGAGGATACGGTACTCCTGCTCGGCGTCGGCGAAAGCAGCGATGCCTATCACATGTCGGCGCCGCATCCTGACGGTATCGGCGCGCGGCTGGCCATGGAGCGCGCCCTCGCCGCGGCCGGGCTGCGCGCCGCGGATATCGACTATATCAACCTTCATGGCACGGCGACGCCGGTCGGCGATGCCGCGGAAGACCGGGCGATCGTGGATCTGTTCGGCACAGCAACTCCTTGCAGCTCGACCAAGGGCTTCACCGGTCACACGCTCGGCGCATCGGGCGTGATCGAAGCCGTGATCTCAACGCTTGGCATCTTGCATGGTTTCATGCCGGGCAGCCCGCATACGCGCGCCGTGGATCCCGCGTTCCGCAGCCGCTATGTGTGCGAGGGCAGCCGGGCGCGGATCGACCGCGCCATCAGCAACTCCTTCGGCTTCGGCGGCGCCAATTGCAGCCTGGTGCTGGGGCGGGCTGCGTGATCCCCGCCTTTATCGAAGCTGTCGGCCTGTGCGGACCCGGACTCGATGGGTGGCGGGCGAGTGTGGCGGTGCTGAGCGGGGTCGCGGATCATGTTCCCACACCGATCCGCGTGCCGCCGAGCGTGCTGCTGCCGCCGAACGAGCGCCGTCGCGCCGTTCAGACCGTGCGGCTGGCGCTGGCGGTGGGATCGGAGGCCTTCGCCGCTTCCGGCCGGGATGCCCGCGAGACGGCGACAATCTTTGCCTCATCCGGCGGCGACGGCGAAACCATCCACGAGATTCTGAGCGTGCTCGCCTCGCCTAACCGCGAGCTCTCGCCCACGCGGTTTCACAACTCGGTGCACAACGCGCCAGCCGGCTATTGGAGCATCGCCACGCAATCGCGGGCACCGTCGAGCAGCCTCTGCTGCCATGACGACAGCTTCACGGCCGGCTTGCTCGAGGCTGCGGTCCAAATGACGGCCGAACGACGGGCCGTGACATTGCTTGCCTACGATGTGCAATACCCAACACCGCTCAGCACCGTGCGGCCGATCGGCGCATCCTTTGCCGTGGCCCTGGTGCTGGCGCCAGCGCCCACGGCAGCAACGATTGCCGGCGTCGAAATGAAGCTGCGGCCGAAATCGGGTGCGGCGTCCTTCATGACCGCGCCGACGCTCGAAGCATTGCGCAAAAGCTCGCCCGCGACGCGCAGCCTGCCACTGTTGGCAGCACTCGCGCGGCGAACGGCAGAGTCCGTCACGTTGGACTATCTATCGGAAATGGAGCTCGCGCTCGACGTCATGCCGGTGTCCGCCAGCGTCCTGGCCGGCGTCGAGCGTTCCGAGCCGGTGGCGGGATGACGAAGATCGATCGCGCCGGAATC
>JASHRV010000328.1 GCA_030037175.1 Acetobacteraceae bacterium | reverse complement strand
CTCAAGCCGGGGCGCCGCGCGATCTCGGCTTCGCGCCGCGGCAGCATTTCGAGCTCGGCGAGACGCTCGGGATGATGGATTTCACGGCCGCGGCGAAGCTCGCGGGCAGCCGCTTCGTCGTGCTGCGCGGGGCGCTGGCGCGGCTCGAGCGCGCGCTCGGGCAGTTCATGATCGATCTGCATACGCGCGAGCACGGCTACGAGGAGATGGCGGTGCCCTCGCTCGTGAACGACGCGGCGGTGTTCGGCACCACCCAGCTGCCGAAATTCGCCGACGATCTCTTCCGCACCACCGACGGGCGCTGGCTGATTCCGACCGCCGAGGTGCCGCTCACCAACCTCGCGGCCGGGGAGATTCTGCCCGAGGCGCGGCTGCCGATACGGATGACCGCGCTCACCGACTGCTTTCGCGCCGAGGCGGGCGCGGCGGGGCGGGATACGCGGGGGATGCTGCGCCAGCACCAGTTCCGCAAGGTGGAGATGGTCTCGATCGCGCACCCTTCGGGCTCCGACGCGGAGCATGAGAGGATGACGCGCGCCGCCGAGGATGTGCTGAGGCTGCTCGAGCTTCCCTACCGGCGGGTGCTGCTGTCGGCGGGCGATACCGGCTTCGGGGCGGCGAAGACGTTCGATCTCGAAGTGTGGCTGCCCGGCCAGCAGGCCTGGCGGGAGATCAGCTCCTGCTCCAATTGCCGCGACTTTCAGGCGCGGCGGATGAATGCGCGTTTCCGCCCGGCCGATGGCGGCGCGCCGCAGCTCGTGCACAGCCTGAACGGCTCGGGGGTGGCGGTTGGGCGGGCGCTGATCGCGGTGATGGAGAATCACCAGCAGGCCGATGGATCGATCCTCGTGCCCGAGGTGCTCTGGCCCTATACGGGCGGGATGGAGCGCATCGGGGCTGCGGCAGGGTAGGGAGGCTCAGGCCGCGGGCCGGGTCTCCGCGGCGCCCGATCCGGTCGCGACGCCGAGCCTGCCCGCGAGGTCCTGGATGAACTGCCAGGCGACGCGGCCCGAGCGCGCGCCGCGCGTGACCGACCATTCCACCGCCTCCGCATGCAGCGCCTCACGCCCGATGGGCAGGTGGAAATGATCGGCATAGGCCTCGACCATGGCGAAGAACGTTTCCTGGTCGCAATTGTGAAAGCCGATCCAGAGGCCGAACCGATCCGAAAGCGAAACTTTTTCCTCGGTCGCTTCCGAGGGGTTGATGGCGGTCGAGCGCTCGTTCTCGATCATCTCGCGCGGCATCAGATGGCGGCGGTTCGAGGTCGCATAGAAGAGGACGTTTTCCGGCCTTCCCTCGATCCCGCCATCGAGGATCGATTTCAGCGCCTTGTAGTCCGTGTCCTCGCGCTCGAAGGAGAGATCGTCGCAGAAGACGAGGAAGCGGCGGCGGCCTGCCCGCAGGAGATCGAGCAGCGCGGGAAGCGAGGCGATGTCCTCGCGGTGGATCTCGATCAAGGCGAGGCGGCCAATGGAGGAATTGCCTGCAGGGGAATTGGCGGCGGCATGGGCGGCCTTGACGAGCGAGGACTTGCCCATGCCGCGCGCGCCCCAGAGCACGGCATTGTTCGCCGGCAGGCCGGCGGCGAAGCGGGCGGTGTTGTCGCAAAGGATGCGAAGCTGACGGTCGATGCCCTTGAGCAGCGCGATGTCCACCCGCGCGACCACGCGCACCGGGGCAAGGCGCGGCGGGCGGGGATGCCAGACGAAGGCATCGGCGGCGACGAAATCGGGTGGGGCGGGCGGCGGCGGCGCGAGGCGCTCCAGGGCGTCGGCGATCCGGCTCGCCAACTCGAGCAGGTGCTGTTCCATCGGCGGAAGCGGCCTCGGGGTTGACGCGAAAGGGGCGGACACTATGGTCCCGGGCCCATCACCGCAACCCGGGTTTCCCAGATGCTGATCACTCCGGCCTACGCGCAGGCCGCCTCCGGCAACATGCTCGGCACGGCCACGCAGTTCCTGCCGCTCGTGCTGATCTTTGCCGTGTTCTATTTCCTGCTCATCCGCCCGCAACAGACCAAGCAACGCGAGCTGCGCCGCCAGGTCGCGGCGATCAAGCGGGGCGACCGCGTGATCACCGCGGGCGGCATCATCGGCACGGTGCAGCGCGTGCGCGAAGGCACGACCGAAGTCGAGGTCGAGATCGCACCCAACGTGCGCGTTCAGGTGGTGCGCGACACCATCACCGGCGTCGTCAAGCCGCAGGCGGCGAACGATTCAAAGCCGGCAAGCGAAGCGAAGAGCGGCTAGAGCGTTTTCCGTTCGCTCCGGCTCACGGAAACCACTCTCGCTCCTTGTTTTTCCGAGCAGATTCACGCGATCAGCCGAACCCGGCTGATCGCGATCTGCTCTAGGCAGTCCAGTGGCTCTGCCCCTGGCCCCCGGCAAGGAACTCTGCTCCTTGCATCCTCGGCTTAAGGCCTTGAGGCCCCAGACGGGTTCCCAACGCGCAAGCGCGTTGGGTGCCCGCCCCATCCGTTTTTAGAAGTAATGGATTGCAAAGGCTCCGCCTTTGCCGGGGGTGTCGGGGGCAGAGCCCCCGACCAGGGGCGAAGCCCCTGGCCTTCGACACTGTCAGATTTTCTTTTCGGTGATTCGTGCTGACGCACTAAGCGGCCTTGAGCGCGGCCTCGGCGAATTCGTAGTTGGCGAGCTTGTCGAGCCAGTTCTGCAGGTAGTCGGGCCGGCGGTTGCGGAAATCGAGATAGTAGCTGTGTTCCCACACGTCGCAGCCGAGAAGGGCCTTGCCTTCGCCGGTCGCGAGCGGGTTCGAGCCGTTCGGTGAACGGGTGATCTTGAGCTTGCCGTCGTGCGCCAGCACGAGCCATGCCCAGCCGGAGCCGAACTGCCCGACGCCTGCGGTCTTGAATGCGTCCTTGAACGCGGCGACCGAGCCGAAATCGTCGGTGAGCTTATTCTCGAGGGCGCCGGGGATTCCGCCGCCGTTCGGGCTCATCATCGGCCAGAAGAGCGTGTGGTTCCAATGCTGCCCGGCATTGTTGAAGACGGGGGCGAGGTCGGGCTTGTTGTACGAGAAATGGATGATCTCTTCGAGGGATTTGCCCTTGAGCGCATCGTTCTTCTCGACGAAGCCGTTGAGCGCGGTGACATAGGCCTGGTGATGCTTGCCATGATGGAGCTCGAGCGTCTCCTGGCACATGCCGTTGGCGGCGAGCGCGTTATGGGCATAGGGAAGGGCGGGAAGTTCGAAGGCCATGGGGCACGTCCTCCAAAATGGATTGGGGCATCGAACATGAGCGGGACCGCCGGAGAGCAAAGCGGACCCGAGCGGTATTGAGGTAGCTATGACCGCCGGCGAGACCCGTCAAGGCAGCGGAACGGAGCGGATATGGCGCTGAGCGCGGCGGGCGCGCTCGTTCGCCGCGGCGATCCCGATCGTTTCCTGGCGACGCTGTTTGCGCCGGCGTCGGCGCGGGAGACGTTGTTCGTGCTCTATGCCTTCAATCTCGAGCTTGCACGCGCGTGCACGATGGCGGGCGAGACGAACGTGGCGTTCCTGCGTCTCGCCTGGTGGCGCGAGGTGGTGGAAGGCAAGGCACGGCGGCACGAGGTGGCGACACCGCTCGCGACGGCGCTGGCCGAGGGTCGGCTCGGTCGGGAGGCGCTGCTCGGGCTGATCGCGGCGCGCGAGGACGAGGTGGCACCGGAGATCGCGACACTTGCGGACTGGCGGCGGATGTTGTTCGCGAGCCAGGGCGGGCTTGCGGTTGAGGCGGGGCGCGTGCTCGGGGCCGGGGCGGAGAAGGCGCTCGCGGCTTATGGCGCTGCGTACGGCGCGGCGCGGCTGCTGCGGAGCATTCCGGCGCTCGCGCGCCAGGGCAGAGTGCTGCTGCCGGAGGATGTGCTGGCGACGCACGGGCTTTCGGCGTCGGCGATCATCGCCGATCCGCTATTGCCGGTGCTGGCTTCCTTGCGGGCGCGGCTTGCGGCCGAAGCCGTGGC
>JASHRV010000327.1 GCA_030037175.1 Acetobacteraceae bacterium | reverse complement strand
ACGCTGATCGAATGGATCGGACTATATGGATCGGACCATGATGATACGCCGCCTGTGGCGCTGTCGGAGATATGGATAAGTGGCCCGGCTGTGAGCGGGCATTTTGCTCGGCCGCCGGCAGGCCACTTATCCACATCTCCGACAGCACAGCCGCTACAGCCGGTTCTACTTCAACCTTAGCTACGCCAGCCTCAAAGTCTTTTTGGTTCTTTTTCTTCAGAAAAAGAAGTTTTCCTTTTCAATGATCGCATCCTCCAGGGGAGAGAATACCGATGATGGAGTTGGGCGAGTCCGGGACCTTGCTCGAGGAGCTGGCTGGATGGGTGCGCATGGAAACGCCCACCACGGACGCCGCTTCGGTCAGTCGTCTCGTCGATATCGCCGCATCCGGCCTTGGCGCGGCCGGCGCCGTGCTCCGCCGCGTCCCGGGCCGAGACGGCTACGGCGACGCGCTGCTCGCCCGCAGCTCCGCCGATCCCGGCCGGCACATCCTGCTGCTCGGCCATCTCGACACCGTGTGGGATAAGGGCACGCTCGCCACGATGCCCTTTCGCGTGGAGGGGCCCCGAGCCTACGGCCCCGGAATCTACGATATGAAGGCAGGCAGCTTCATCGGCTTCCATGTGCTCCGCTCGCTTCTCTGCCAGGGCATCACGACACCGTATCCGGTGGCGCTCCTGCTCACTCCGGACGAGGAAGTCGGCAGCCCCACCAGCCGCGCATTGATCGAGGAGGCGGCGGGCGATGCCGCGACAGTGCTCGTGCTCGAACCCGCGGGCGCGGGCGGCGCCTGCGTGACGGCCCGCAAGGGTGTCGGGCGCTTCGTCCTCACCGTCAGAGGACAGGCTGCGCACGCTGGCAGCGCTTTCCTGGACGGCACCTCGGCAGTGGTCGAGCTCGCCGAGCAGATCCGTTCCCTTCACGGCCTCGTCGATCCGCAAGCCGGTATCACGCTCAACGTCGCCCCGATCTGGGGCGGCACGCGGCCGAACGTGATCGCCGCCGAGGCCGGCTGCGAGATCGACCTCCGCGTGCCGGACGAAGACTCCGGCATGCGCCTCGAACGACGCATCCTCGGCCTCGAATCCCGCGCATCCGGCTGTCGGATAACAGTGCGGGGTGGAATGAACCGCCCGCCCTTTGCCGAATCACCGGCAATCGCACGCCTCTACGCCAAGGCCAAAGCCATCGCGGCGACACTCGGCATCGACCTTCCGAAACAGCATCGCGGCGGCGGCTCGGACGGCAACTTCACCGCCGCGATGAACGTGCCGACGCTCGACGGCCTCGGCTGCCCGGGCGGCGGCGCTCATGCCATCAACGAGCACATCCTCTGGCAGGACCTCGCCCCGCGCGCACGCCTGCTGGCCGGGCTGCTGGAGCGTGTTCAGCCGGCCTGAACACGCTCTAGGAGCTGTTAGAGGGCGGATGCGGGTCCGGCGGGCGAAGCCCCGTGGTGGTGCGTATAGAGCCACTGGCTCACCAGCAACTCCACGTCGTCGCCGAACTCCGAGCGTGGCCCCTCGGTGTAGAGCGAGCCCGTGCGCATCACGTACACGTAATCGGCGATCCCGAGCGCACCCTTGATGTTCTGATCGACGAGCAGGATCGCCTTGCCGTCGCGAGCAAGGCCGCGGATGAGTTCGTAGATCTGGCCGGTGATGCGCGGCTCGATGCTGGCCGTCGGCTCGTCGATCAGGAAGACCCTGGGCTCGGTGAAAAGGCTGCGCGCGAACTCGAGCTGGCGTTGCTGGCCGCCCGAAAGCGTGCCCGCGGTCTGATGCCGCCGCTCGGCGAGGATCGGGAATTGCGCGTAGGCGCGTTCGATCTTCCGTTTCACCTCGACGCTGCGGCGGCGGAAGCTCCAGGCGCCGAGGCGAAGATTGACCTCCACCGAAAGGAACGGAAAGACGCTCGGCCGTTGGGGAAGGTAGGCAACGCCATGCCGGCCCATCGCGTGCGGCGCGACGCCGGTGAGCACGGTGGCACCGCTACGGATTTCCCCTGTCGAGGGCTTGAGAAACCCATAAAGCACCTTGAGCAGGGTCGATTTGCCGGTGCCGTTCGGTCCGAGCACGCAGCGTATCTCTCCCGCATGGGCATCGACCGAGACGCTGTGCAGGATCTCGATCCCCGGCACATAGCCGGCAGCGAGATTGCGCGCGGAAAGGCAGGAAGCTCCGGCCAACGTCACGCTCCCGAATAGGCCCTGATCACGTCCTGGTTCTCGCGCACCGCGGCGAGCGGGCCGTCGGCGATCTTCCTGCCTCGCGACATGACGACGAGTCGGTGGACGAGGCGCTGGATCGCGTCGAGATCGTGATCGACTATGACAAAGGTGCGGCCCTCGGCGTGCAGGGTCTGCACGAAGCGGATGATTTCGTCGCGCAGATATGGGTTCACGCCGGCGAACGGCTCATCGAGAAAAAGAATGCGCGGCTCCAGCATCAGCGCGCGGCCGAGCTCGAGCAGCTTTTGCTGGCCGCCGGAAAGGTTCTTTGCCGCCAGGTTCTCGAGAGCGGCGAGTCCGAGGAACTCGAGATGTCGGCGTGCCTCGCGAATAACGTGCGCCTTATGTGCGCGGGGGCGGGCCAGCCCCGGCACCAGCATGTTCTCGAGCACCGACATGCGGCCGAAGAGCTGGGTGATCTGAAAGGTGCGCCCGACTCCGAGCCCGGCGAAGCCGCTTGCCGGCAGCCCGCCGACCGAATGACCCCGCACGCGCACGGCACCGCCATCGATCCTGAGATGACCCGTCATCAGGTTGATGGTCGTTGTCTTGCCGGAGCCGTTCGGGCCGATGAGCCCGACCAGCTCACCCTCGCGCACGGCAAGATCGAGATGATCGACGGCGAAGATCCCTCCGAAATGCTTGGCTAATCCGGCGGCCTCGATCAGCGGGGACGCATCGTTCATCAGTCCGCGGCCTCCCTGGCGAGCCGCGCGGCGCCGAGGCCCACGAGCCCGCGCAGCCGGAGCCAGCCGGGCGTGATCAGCCCGTTGCGGGCGAAGCGCATGGTGAAGAGAAGCAGCGCACCAAAGAGCACGAGCCGCCACTGGCCGTAGCTTCTCAGCGCCTCGACCAGGAACTCGACCGCGATCGCGCCGGCGACCGCGCCGGGCAGGCTCTCCATCCCGCCCACGATCGCCATGGCAACGACGAGACCCATCTGGTCCTGCGAGGCGACATCGGGCGTGAGGATGCCGATATAGGGCGCATAGAAGGCGCCGGCGAGCCCGGCGAGGCTGCTCGCGATCGCGAAGGCGATGATGCGGAAGCGCGTCACTTTCACGCCGGCCGCAGCCGCCGCCTGCTCGTTCTCCCGAATGGCACGGAAGAAAAGGCCCCAGCGCGAGGCGACCACCAGCATCATCCCGCCGACCGAGACGATGAGCAGCGCGAGGATCAGGTAGTAGTACGGAAAATCGGTTTGGGCATGAAACAGTTGCGGCACGGTTATGCCACCCGCGCCGCCTGTCACCTCCACTTCGGTCACGATGACGATGCGCAGAACTTCGGAGAAGGCCATGGTGAAAATGGCGAGGTAGGGCCCGCTCATGCGCAGGCATGTCCAGCCGATGATGCCGCCGAACACGGCCGAGGCGATCACCCCCGCCAGCATCCCGAGCGGCAGCGGCAGGCCCGCGTCCGTCGCGAGCAACGCCGCCGTGTAGCCGCCGATAGCGACGAAGGCCATGTGGCCGAAGGAGAACTGACCCGCATAGCCCGCGAGCAACGCCCAGCTCGCCGCCATGATCGCGGACATCATCCCGATGATCATGACGTGCAGCCAGTAGGCATTGACGAGGAAGGGGAAGGCCGCGGCCAGGATCGCCAGCACCAGCCCGAGCGCGATGTCGAGGCGGCGCACCCCGTTATTCCATCGCGACGTGCTGACGGCCGAAGATCCCCGTCGGCCGGACGAGCAGCACCAGCATCATGATGAAAAGGCCGAAAGCATTGGCGTAGGAAGGGCCACGGCTCGGGTCGGGCAGCAGCGCTATGAAGAGGTTTTCCGAAAGGCCGAGCAGCAGCGCAGCGATGATCGTCCCCGAGACCGAGCCCAATCCGCCCAGGATAACGATGACGAAGGCCTGCGTGTCCGGCACCAGCCCCATCGAGGGCGAGAGCGAGTAGATCGGCGCGATCAGCGCTCCGGCGCCCCCGGCAAGCGCGCCGCCCAACCCGAAGGCGAGCATGTACATCCGCTCCGAATTGATGCCGACGATCGAAGCCGATTCGCGCGACTGGCTGACCGCGTTCAGCGCCTGGCCCCAGACCGTCCGGTTGAGGAAATAGATGAGCGCCCCCAGCAGCAGGATCCCCCCACCCGCGGCCACCAGCCGGTCATAGGAAATGATCAGCCCGCCGATGATAAGATCGCCCTCGATGAAGGAGGGCGGACGGAGAGGGAACGGTCCGAAGAGGATGATGGCGATGTTGCGAAGGAAGACCGAGAGCCCGAAGGTGATGAGGATGCCGTAATCAGCCTTGCGCTCGATGCGTGGGCTGTAAAGCGGCGTGAGCAGGCCGCGTTCGAGGCCGACGGAGAAGAGAAACGTGATCGCCATGGCGACGAGAACGGCGGGAAACGGCGGCACGCCGAGCAGCGTGATGACATAGTACCCGAAATAGCCGCCCATCATGTAGATCTCGCCGTGGGCGAAATTCACGATCTTCAGGATCGAGAAAATGATCGTGAGCCCGGTCGCGATGAGGGCGAAAAGAACGCCGATGACGAGACCGTTCGCAGCCTGGATCAGGATATAATCGAGCATGCACGCCTTTTTTGCAGCGACGCTTGGCAGAATCGGAAGCGGCGCGGATGCTCCGCTTCCGACCGTGCGAAAATTTCAGGCCGGGGGCACCTTGTAGAGATAGGAAGCGGTCGCAAATTTCTTTGGCCAGACGATCGGCGCGTCGAACGAGGACTGATTCTCCTGGTCGTACTGGAGGATTGTCGCCGGCGCGTCCATGAACTGGTGATAGGCCCAGTCCGGCGTGTGGCTGGTCGAGAAGGTGTAGAGGCCGCGCGTGCCGACCCAATGCAGCGTCTCGAGGCCGTGGATGATCGCCTCGGGCGCCGTGCTGCCGGTATTCTTGATCGCTTCCGCAATGCTCCAGACAGCGTCGTAGGATTCCATCGCCGAGCCAGGCGGGTCGGTCTTGTATTTGCCCTTGAATGCGGCGACGAACGCCTTGGTCGTGTCGTTCCAGCCGGACTTCGGCAGGCCGACATTCTCGCACAGCAGCCACACGCCCGCCTTGCCGACATTCTTCCAGAACGTCGGATCGACACCGTCGCCGCCGGAGAGAAAAATGCCGGTCTGTGGCGTCGGCGCGAAGTCAAGTGAGCGGGACTCCGTGACCATCGGATAGGCGCCGGCCTCGGCATAGAGAATGAAGAAGAAGTCGAAGGCCGGCTTCTCCGCTTTCAGTCGCAGGATCTGCGCGGTGAAGTCGGTCGCCTGGGGATCGGCGGTGTAAAGCTTGAACGGAACCTTGTTCTCCGTCAGCACCTCGGCCGCGATCTTGCGCCCGGCGAGCCCGATATCGTCCTGCTCGCAAAGCAGGGCGACATTCTTGAAGCCGGCTGCGACGATCCATTGGCCGATCATGGTGTCGAGCAGGGGGAAGGTGGTGGAGTTGCGGAAGACCTGCGGATAACCCTTGGCGGTGATCTCCTGCGACCATACGTCGCACGCCATGAACGGCACGTTGTATTTGTGCACGACTTCCATCTCGGCCAGCGCCACGGCGCTGTGGAACTCGCCGAAAATGGCGACGACCTTGTTCTGCACGATCAGCCGCTCGGCGGCGGCGGTCCCTTCGGCCGGGAGACCGCGTGTGTCCTGGTAGAGAATCTCGATCGGCCGGCCGAGCACGCCGCCCTTCGCATTGATGTCGTCGGCCGCCATCGCCGCGGCATATTTCATCAGCAGGCCTTCGGCATAGCCGCCGGGCGGCGAAAGCGGCCCGACCCAGCCAAGCTTGATCGGCTCCGCGGCGCGCGCCGTGCGGCCGAAGAGCGGCAGCGTCGCCGCGGCGCCGGCGCCGAGC
>JASHRV010000326.1 GCA_030037175.1 Acetobacteraceae bacterium | reverse complement strand
GCCGGGCCAGCTTCGGCTTCGCCGGCACCGGCGGCGGCTGATCGGGGCGGCGGCGCTGCTCGCGGCCGGCGCGCTCGGGCTGGTCGGCTATCGCTGGTGGGAAGCGACGAAGTTCCTGGTCTCGACCGACGACGCCTATCTCCAGTCCGACAGCGTGAGCGTGAGCCCGCAGGTGGCGGGCACGATCGCCGAGCTCGATGTGACCGACAACCAGCCCGTGCGGGCGGGACAGGTGCTGGCGCGGATCGACGACCGGCCGTTCCAGGCGGCCGTCGCCAAGGCGAAGGCGGACGTCGCCTCGGCGGAAGCCAAGCTCGGCGATGTGGGCGCGGAGATCGCCGAGCAGGTGGCGAACGTCGCTTCGAGCCGCGCCGTGCTGACGGCGGACCGGGCGGCGATCTCCTTCGCCCAGGCCGACGCGACGCGCTATGCCCGGCTGAGCCGGACCGGCTTCGGCACGGTGCAGACAGCCGAGCGGACCGCGGCGGACTTGAGCGAGAGCCAGTCGAAGCTCGCGAGCGACGAGGCGGCGCTGACCGCGGCGGAGCGGCAGATCGGCGTGCTCGCGGCGGAGCGGACCATGGCCGCGGCCGCGCTCAAGGGTGCCGAGGCCGAGCTGCAGACGGCGGAGCTGAACCTTTCCTACACCGTGATCACCGCGCCTTTCGACGGCGTGGTCGGGGATCGGGGCGTCCGGCTCGGCGCCTATGTCGCGCCCGGCACGCCGCTTCTCCAGGTGGTGCCGATGGGCGCGCAGATTTACCTGACCGCCAACTTCAAGGAGACCCAGGTCGGGCAGATGGGGACGGGCCAGCCCGTCACGCTTTCGGTCGATACCTTTCCGGGCCACGAGTTTCACGGCACGGTGGAAAGCCTCGCCCCGGGCTCGGGCTCGCAGTTCGCGCTGCTGCCGCCCGAGAATGCGACCGGCAACTTCACGAAGATCGTGCAGCGCGTGCCGGTGAAGATCGCGCTCGACGCGAGCGACCCGATGGTGAGGGAGCTCCGGCCCGGGCTCTCGGTGGAGGCGACGGTCAACACCGCGCCGGCGCCCGCGGGCGAGCCGGTGGCGCTCGCCCAGGACGCTTCACGATGAACGCCGACAAGGTCTCGCTCCGGGACTGGATCGCGGTCCTGGGCGGCGTGCTGGGCGCCTTCATGGCGGTGCTTGACATCCAGATCACCAACGCGTCGCTGAGCGATATCGAAGGCGGGCTCTCCGCTTCCTCGGACCAGGGGAGCTGGATCTCCACCGCCTATCTGGTCGCCGAGATCGTGGTGATCCCGCTCACCGGCTGGCTCTCGCGCGTTTTCTCGCTTCGCGTCTACTTGATCGTGAACACCGTGCTCTTCCTGATCTTCTCGATGCTGTGCGGGACCGCGAGCAGCCTGACCGAGATGATCCTCTTTCGTGTCGGCCAGGGCTTCACCGGCGGCGTGCTGATCCCGACCGCGCTCACGATCATCCTCAGCAAGCTGCCGCCCGCGCGCCAGCCGGTCGGGCTTGCCATGTTCGGCGTGACCGCGACCTTCGCGCCGGCCATCGGCCCGACCATCGGCGGCTGGCTCACGGATACCTGGTCCTGGCACTGGATCTTCTTCATCAACGTGATCCCGGCGCTGGCCGTGATCGGCGCCGTCTGGTACGGCATCGCGCGCGAGAAGATGCAGCTTCACCTGCTGAAGAACGGCGACTGGTGGGGCATCCTCTTCATGGCGGCCGGGCTCGGCTCGCTGATCGCCATGCTCGAGGAGGGCGAGGAGAAGGCCTGGTTCACGACCGAGTGGATCCGCTACGCAGCGGCGACGGCGGCGATCGCCATTCCGACCTTCATCATCATCGAGCTCGTGCGCCGCGAGCCCTTCCTCAATCTTCGCCTGCTTGCGCGGCGGGGCTTCGGCGCCTCTTCCCTGCTCGGGCTCGTCATGGGGCTCGGGCTCTACGGCTCGGTCTATCTCCTGCCGGTCTATCTCGGCCAGGTGCAGGGATACGACGCGCTGCAGATCGGCGAGGTGGTGATGTGGGCCGGCGCGCCGCAGCTTCTCATCATCCCCTTCGTGCCGATGATCATGAAGCGGGTCGATGCGCGGCTGTTGGTGGCGTTCGGCTTCCTCCTCTTCGGCGTGAGCTGCGTGATGAACGGCTATATGAGCCCGTTGACCGCCGGCCCCGAGCTCAGGCTGCCCCAGCTCGTCCGCGCGCTCGGCCAGCCCTTCATCATCGTGCCTCTCTCCTCGCTCGCCACGGGCGGCCTCGCGCGGGCCGACCAGGCGCAGGGCTCGGCACTCTTCAACATGTTCCGCAATCTCGGCGGCTCGCTCGGCATCGCCATGCTCTCGACCTTCACGACGATGCGCGAGCACTATCATTTCGACATCATTTCGCAGCGCCTGACGATCACCTCCCCGGACGTGCATGCCTGGCTCGACCATGCGGCGAATCTTCTCATCGCCCGCGGCACGCCGATCGGGCTCGCCTCGCAGCAGGCGCTGGGCGAGCTCGCATCCCTGGTGCGGAGCCAGGCCTACACCATGACCTACGGCGATTGCTTCTTCGGGATGGGCGTGGTGCTGATCGGTTCGATCGTGCTGCTGGCACTGGTGCCGCGGCCGAAGGCGGGCGGGGCGGTGGCCGCGCACTAGGAAGGGGAGGGGCGGGGCTCCGGTCGGGGGCCCTGCCCCCGACGCCGGGTCCCCAACGCGCAGTACGCGCTGGGAGCCCCGGCAAGCGCGCTGGGAGCCCGTCCAGGGGCAGAGCCCCTGGCCTGGACTGATCTGACCTTTCCCTTTTCTTCTTTTTCCGTCTACTGCTCGATCAATGCCGTCAAAGCGAGGGGGAGCGTCAGCGGTGAGCGTGCGCATCGGTACCAACCCGATTGCCTGGAGCAACGACGATCTGCCGGAGCTTGGCGGCGAGACGCCGCTCGAGACATGTCTCGCGGAGGCGCGCGAGGCGGGTTTCACCGGCATCGAGATGGGCAACAAGTTCCCGCGCGAGCCGGCGGCGCTGGCCGAAGTGCTTGGCCGCCACGGCCTTGCCCTGGTTTCGGGCTGGTACGGAGCGGAGCTCCGGCGCAGGTCGGTCGAGGAGGAGATCGCGGCGATGCAGCCGCATTTCGAGCTGCTCAAGGCTCTTGGCTGCAAGGTGATGGTGTTCGCCGAAACCTTCGGCACCGTGCAGGGAAGGCGGGACGTGCCGGTTGCGGAACGGCCGCGGATGAGCGAGACGGAGTGGCCCGGCTTTCTCGACCGTCTCGGCCTGCTCGGCGAATGGATGGCGGAGCGGGGCGTGGCGATTGCGTTCCATCATCACATGGGAACGGTGATCGAGACGGCGGAGGAGATCGATCGGCTGCTGGAAGGAACGCCGGCGAGCGTGGGTCTGCTGCTCGATACGGGGCATCTCGTTTTTGCCGGCGAGGATCCGGCGCAGGTGGCGGCACGCTGGGCCGGGCGGGTCAATCATGTGCATGCCAAGGATGTGCGGGCGGAGGTGCTTGCCCGCGCGCGGCGCGAGCGCTGGAGCTTCCTCGATGCGGTGGTGGGCGGCGTCTTCACCGTGCCGGGCGACGGCATGGTCGATTTCGAAGCGGCACTCGCGCCGGTGGCGAAGGCCGGATACGCGGGCTGGCTGATCGTGGAGGCGGAGCAGGACCCGGCGAAAGCGCACCCGCTCACCTATGCGCGCAAGGGTTTTTCCCATCTGCGCGCAGCCGCCGAGCGGGTGGGCTTCAGAATCGGAGAAGACGCGCCGTGAATGTGTGCATGGTGGGCTACGGGATGATGGGCGTCTGGCATTCCGAGGCGCTCGCGCGGACCGATGCCGTGCTGCACACCGCGGTCGGACGACGGCCCGAAGCCGTGAAGGAATTCGCCACGCGCTTCGGGTACCGCAAATGGACGGTCTCGCTCGACGATGCGCTCGCCGATTCGGAGGTTGACATGGTGGTGCTCGCGACGCCGAGCGAGCAGCACGAGGAGCAGGCGATTGCCTGCTTCGAAGCGGGCAAGCACACGCTGATCGAGATTCCGATCGCGATGAGCCTCGCGGGCGCGGAGCGCGTGGTGGCGGCAGGGGAGAAGAGCGGCAGGATCTATGGCCTCAGCCATCCGATGCGCTTCCGGGCCGAGCGGGAGGCGCTGCGCGCGCGGCTGGCGGCCGGGGAGGAGGCGATCCGGCACATTGCCGGGCGATTCTTCATCCCGCGCCTGAAGAATATCGGCGCGACGGGCTATGTTCGGAGCTGGACCGACAATATCCTCTGGCATCATTTCTGTCATTTCGTCGATCTCGGCCTTTTTCTCTTCGATGGCGAACCGCTGGCGCGGGTCGTCGGCCATCTCGGCCCGCTCCACGAGCGGACGGGAATCCCGATGGAGTGCGTCGTGATGGTGGAGACCGGGCGCGATGCGACTCTGCTTGTGCACGGCTCGTACCATGCCTCCTATCGTTTCTACGACAAGCTGATCGTGACCGATCGCGACACCTATTTCTTCGATATTCTCGCCGGGACGCTGCGCACTGCTTCGGGCACCGTTGCGATCGAGTCCGAGCAGGAGAACGCGGCGCGCATCATCTTCGATTTTCTCGATGCCGTGCGCGCGGGCCGCAAGCCGCGCGCTTCCGGCCCCTCGGTGCTGCCGGCGATGGGCGTGCTTCAGGCGGTGCAGGACGAATGGGACGCGCGCCATGGAGCGCAGGCCATTCCAGGCCGCGGGGCGTTCGGCTGAGGAGGGCGCGCGGGCCCTTTACGTTTCGGCAACGAGCTGCTTGCAGGAGGGTTCGCGGGCGCCAGGGTCCGTCGCCCTCTGAAGCATCAGCCAGCCCCTTTCGTCGCGAAAAGCCTGCTGCTCCGGATGAACGAGGACGGTGGTGTGCGGCGATTCGATCAGGGCCGGACCGAGGATCGCCTGGTCATGACGGAGGGTCGGAAGATCGTAGACGGGCACCGTTGCGGAGACGGGAAAGAGGATGCGCCGCTCGGCCACAGGTGCGGCTTCCGTCCCGCCCCACGACCGTTTTTCGGCCAGGGGCGGAAGCGTGCCGACCACGGAGAGGCGCGCATTCACCAGCACGACCGGCTCGTCCCTCAAGGCGTAGGTGAAGAGCTGCTCATGGCGCGCATGGAATCGTTCGGCGATCGCTGTCTCCAGGCCCGCGGCGTGCCAATCCAGCCCATCGAGTGGGACATTGATCTCGAACACCTGCTCGCCGTAGC
>JASHRV010000325.1 GCA_030037175.1 Acetobacteraceae bacterium | reverse complement strand
GCCCGCATCCAGCGGTCGCGAAACGACTCCTTTTCGGCCTCGAGCTCCTTGATCCGTGCCGTCGCCGCCCGGATCAGCTCCTCCTGCGTCTCGGGCGGCGCGCCCGGGCCCGCCTCACGGGAGATATCGTCATTGGCTGCCCCGGGGGCCGCGTCCGGTTCGCGCATTTCGGGTTCATGGATCATCATGGCGCGGCTCAGTTAAGGTGCCCTGCGTCTCCGCACAACCCGGGTCTTCATCCCCCGGCTCGATTCGCGGCCGGGCCTTCTATCCCAGCAACCGCCCGATCACGCGCGCGGTGTAATCGACCACCGGAATGATCCGCCCATAGTTGATCCGGGTCGGCCCGATCACCCCGATCGCGCCGACGATGCGGTTCGCCGCATTGCGCGCCGGCGCCACCACCATCGCAACCCCCGAGGCCCCGAAAAGCCCGCTTTCGGCGCCGATGAAGATCCGCACCCCCTCCGAGTGCTCGGCGAGCTCGAGCAACCGCAGGATCGTCTCCTCGGTCTCCAGCCGCTCGAAGAGCCGCTGGATGCTCTCCAGACGCTCGATCTCCGTCACATCCGCCAGAAGCCGCGCCTGGCCGCGGATGATCAGGCTGCCGCCGCGCCCTTCGCCGGTCCAGGTCCCGAGCCCGGCCTCGACCACGCCGGCCGCCAGATCATCGAGCGCCGAGCGGTCCGCCGCCATCTCCTCGGCCACCACCCCGCGCAGCTCGGCGAGCGTCCGTCCCGCGAGCCGCGCATTGAGAAAATTCCCCGCCTCCTGCAGCGCCGAGGGCGGCAGCCCCGCCGGCGTCTCGATCACCCGGTTCTCGACATGCCCGTCCGCGCTCACCAGCACGACGAGCGCCCGCCCGGGCCCGAGCGGCACGAACTCGATATGCTTCACCGGCCCTTCCGATTTCGGCGCGAGCACGAGCCCCGCGGCCGAGGAGAGCCCGGAGAGCATGGTCCCCGCCTCGGCGAGCGTATCCTCGAGGCTCCGTCCCGATGCGCCCAGCGCCGCGCTGATCGTCTCCCGCTCGTCCTCGGAAAGCTCGCCGAACTGCAGCAGCCCGTCCACGAAGAGCCGCAGCCCGCGCTCGGTCGGCAGCCGCCCGGCCGAGGTGTGCGGGGCGAAAACGAGCCCGGCATCGGTGAGGTCGGCCATCACGTTGCGGATGGTCGCCGGCGAAAGCGCGATCGGCAGCTTGCGCGAGAGCGTGCGGCTGCCCACGGGCTCGCCGG
Source organism: Acetobacteraceae bacterium (assembly GCA_030037175.1). Lineage (GTDB taxonomy): Bacteria > Pseudomonadota > Alphaproteobacteria > Acetobacterales > Acetobacteraceae > JAKAWQ01. Next base: position 1,509 of record JASHRV010000325.1, on the reverse strand, counting down.
TCTCGACATATTGCTCGACGATCTCGCGCAGGATGGCGGCGGAGCGCGCATCGAGCCCGCCCGGCAGGCGCGGCACGCTCGGCGTCCCCGTTCTCGGCCCCATCGGCATTGACTGATCCATCGCTCGAATCCCCTCGCCAGCCTACTCCTTCATTCGAAGCATCGCGCCAAATAGCGTTCCGAATGGTGCTCCGGGGGGCAATTTCCATCCTTTCCCGCCCCGGGCACTATGCCCTGATGCAAGACCCCTCCCGCCTCGCCGCCACCGAAGCCGCCGCCCTCATCCGCAACGGAAAGCTCCGCCCCGAGGCGCTGATGGAGGCCTGCCTCGCGCGCATCGCCGCGCGCGAGCCGACCGTCCGCGCCTTCGCCCATTTCGATCCCCACGCCGCCCGCGCCGCCGCCGCCCAGCCCCAGCCCGGCCCCCTCCACGGCCTCCCGATCGGCGCGAAGGACGTGCTCGACACCGCCGACATGCCGAGCGAATACGGCTCGCCGATCTGGCGTGGCTGGCGCCCCCGCGCCGATGCCGCCGCCGTCGCCGCCGCCCGCGCCGCCGGCGCCATCGTCATCGGCAAGACCGTCACCACCGAGTTCGCCACCCGCACCCCCGGTCCCACCGCCAACCCGGCCAATCCCGCCCACACGCCCGGCGGCTCCTCCTCCGGCTCGGCCGCCGGTGTCGCCGATTTCTTCTTCCCGCTCGCCTACGGCACCCAGACGGCGGGCAGCGTCATCCGCCCCGCCGCCTATTGCGGGGTCGTCGGCTTCAAGCCGAGCTTCGGCCTCGTCAACCGCGCCGGCATGAAGCTCATGTCGGACAGCCTCGACACGATCGGCGTCCTCGCCCGCTCCGTCGCCGACTGCGCGCTCTTCGCCGCCGCCGTCTCCGGCGCCGATCTCGGCGAGCCCGACCGGATGTCCCCGCGCCCCCCGCGCATCGGGCTCTGCCGCTCGCCTTCATGGCCCCACGCCGCGCCCGAAACCCAGGCCCTCTTTGCCGATGCGGCCAAAACCCTCGCCCGTGCCGGCGCATCCCTCGCGGACCGCGATCTCCCCGACCCGATCCCCCGCCTCGCGACCGCTCACCCGATCGTAATGAACGCCGAGAGCGCCCAATCGCTGGGCTGGGAGCTCGCCCATGCCCGCGCCCAGATCAGCGAGGCACTCCTCGACCGCCTCGATTTCGGCCGCGCCCAGGGCCACGCGGCCCTCGCCGCCGCCCGCACGAGCTTCCTCGAAGCCCGCTCGGCCTTCCCGGCCGCCATGGAGGGGCTCGACATTCTCCTCACCCCCTCCGCTCCGGGCGAGGCACCCGAAGGCCTCGCCTCCACGGGCGATCCCGTCTTCAACCACATCTGGACGAGCCTGCACGTGCCCTGCGTCACCGTCCCCGCCGGCACCGGCCCGCGCGGCCTGCCGCTCGGCATCCAAATCGTCGGGCCCGCCGGCGCGGACCGCGCCACGCTCGCCTGGGCCGCCTGGGTCGCCGCCGCCCTCTCCAGCTAG
>JASHRV010000324.1 GCA_030037175.1 Acetobacteraceae bacterium | reverse complement strand
GCCGACGTAGTGTAACCATCTGACATATCTGCCTTGCTAGGCTTAGCTATGTCAGCCCCTTCAAGAAAGAACAATCTTGCTTGCTTGCCGCATGCGCCATGCGCAGGGCAGAGGCGGCGGAGTGGCGCCGCGCGCATGCATCGTTCTTCCTATTTTGACCGAAGAGTGACTCTAGACTGGGACCGGAAACGGGGCTGACGGGGTTTCGACGATGGCGGGTGTTGATGTTCTTGCGAGCGCGTTCAGCGGTGCGAACGCGACGTTCCTGGCTGATCTCTATGCGAAATGGGTGGAGGACCCCGGGGCGGTCGATTCGAGCTTCGCCGAGCTGTTTGCCGGCCTGGATGACGAATCCCGCTCCGTCCTGACCGATGCCGCCGGCGCTTCCTGGGCGCCGCGGCCTTCCATCCTGGAGCCCGAGCCGGCGGCGCAGGTCGCGCGGGCGGAGGCGGGCGCGGGCCTTTCGGCCGAGGAGGTGCGCGCGGCCACGCTCGATTCGCTTCGCGCGCTGATGCTGATCCGCGCCTATCGCGTGCGCGGGCATCTCGAGGCGCGGCTCGATCCGCTCGGCCTCATCCAGCCGAAGCCGCATGCGGAGCTCGATCCGGCGAGCTACGGCTTCGCCGCGGCCGATCTCGACCGGCCGATCTTCATCAACAACGTGCTCGGCCGCGAGACCGCCACTTTACGCGAGATTCTCGGGATCTTGCGCGCGACCTATTGCGGGCCGATCGGCGTCGAGTTCATGCATATCCAGGATCCGGAGCAGAAATCCTGGATCCAGCGCCACATGGAGGGCGCGCCCTGGGAATCCGCCTTCGGCGCCGGGGAGAAGAGAAAGATCCTCGGCCGGCTGACGGAGGCGGAGGGCTTCGAGGCGTTCTGCCAGAAGCGTTTCGTGGGCACCAAGCGCTTCGGGCTCGAGGGCGGCGAGGTGACGATCCCGGCGGTGCAGGCGGTGATCGAGAGCGCGGTCGCGGCGGGGGTGAGCGAGATCGCGATCGGCATGCCGCATCGCGGCCGGCTCAACACCCTCGTCAATGTGGTGAGGAAGCCGCTCACCGCCATCTTCAGCGAGTTCGGCGGCGCGAGCTCCAAGCCCGACGACGTGCAGGGCTCGGGCGATGTGAAATACCATCTCGGCACCTCGACCGATCTCGAGGTCGAGGGCCGGCCGCTGCATCTTTCGCTGCAGCCCAATCCCTCCCATCTCGAGGCGGTCGATCCGGTGGTGATGGGCAAGGTGCGCGCGCGCCAGGACATGGCGGGCGACAGCGCGTCGCGGCGCAAGGTGATGGGCGTCCTGATGCATGGCGATGCCGCCTTCGCGGGCCAGGGCCTCGTCTATGAGACGCTGGCGATGAGCCAGCTCATCGGCTACCGGGTCGGCGGCACGGTGCATCTGGTGGTGAACAACCAGATCGGCTTCACCACCGTTCCGGCGCACGGTTTTTCCGGGCTTTACTGCACCGATGTCGCGAAGTCGGTGCAGTCGCCGATCTTTCACGTCAACGGCGACGATCCCGAGGCGGTGGTTTATTGCGCGCGGCTCGCGGCCGAGTTCCGCCATGCCTTCGGCGTCGATACGGTGGTGGATATCGTCTGCTATCGCCGCCACGGCCACAACGAGACCGACGAGCCCGCCTTCACCCAGCCGGTGATGTACCGCGCCATCGCCGCGCACAAGACGACGCGCACGCTCTATGCCGAGGCGCTGGCGGCTTCGGGCACCGTGAGCGCGGCCGAGGCCAGCGCGATGTGGGACGAGTTCGCGACGACTCTCGAGGAGGCCTACCAGGCGGCGCAATCCTACAAGCCGAACAAGGCCGACTGGCTGGAGGGCCATTGGAGCGGGCTTCACCGGGAAGACGGGGAGGCGGAGGAGGCGACCGCCGCGAGCGCCGGCGATCTTGCGCGCGTGGGGGCGGCGCTGGTGCGCGTGCCGGACGGGTTCGATCTCAATCCGAAGATCCGCCGCCAGCTCGAGGCCAAGCGCGCGACGCTCGAGGCGGGCGAGGGGATCGACTGGGCGACGGGCGAGGCGCTCGCCTTCGGCACGCTGCTGATCGAGGGCCATCGCGTGCGGCTTTCGGGCGAGGACACCGAGCGCGGCACATTCAGCCAGCGCCATGCGGTGCTGATCGACCAGAGCAACCAGCAGCAATATGTCCCGCTCAACGCGATCGCGCCCGGGCAGGCGAAGTTCGAGGTCTATAACTCGCTTCTTTCGGAGGCGGGCGTGCTCGGCTTCGAATACGGCTATAGCCTCGCCGATCCGCGCTCGCTCGTGCTCTGGGAAGCGCAGTTCGGCGATTTCGCCAACGGCGCGCAGGTGATCATCGACCAGTTCCTCGCCTCGGGCGAATCGAAGTGGCTGCGCATGTCCGGGCTCGTGCTGCTGCTGCCGCACGGCTATGAGGGCCAGGGGCCGGAGCATTCCTCGGCCCGGCTCGAGCGCTACTTGCAGCTTTGCGCCGAGCGCAACATGCAGGTCTGCAACCTCACCACGCCGGGCAACTATTTCCATGCGCTGCGCCGGCAGCTCAAGCGCAACTTCCGCAAGCCGCTCGTGCTGATGACGCCGAAATCGCTGCTGAGGCACAAGCTCGCCGTCTCGCCGCTCGCCGAGATGGGCGAGGGGAGCTGCTTTCGGCCGGTGATCGGCGAGGTCAACGGGGTCGCGCCGGAAGCGGTGAGGCGCGTGGTGATCTCGAGCGGGAAAGTCTATTACGACCTCTTCGCCGAGCGGGAGGCGAAGAAGATCGCCGACGTGGCGCTGCTCCGGCTCGAGCAGATCTATCCGTTCCCGATCAAGGCGCTGAAGCAGGCGCTGGCGCTTTATCCCAATGCCGAGCTCGTCTGGTGCCAGGAGGAGCCGGAGAACATGGGGGCGTGGAGCTTCGTCGACCGGCGGCTGGAGCGCGTGCTCGAGGATCTCGGTGGGCCGGCGCGGCGGCCGCATTATGTCGGGCGGGCGGAGGCGGCGAGCCCGGCGACGGGGCTGGCCAAGGTTCATGCGGCCGAGCAGGCCGCGCTGGTGCGCCGGGCGTTGACGGTCGCGTGAGCATCGGGGCGTGAGGGCGTGAGCGCGGGGAGAGGGGGAATGGCGAGCGAGATCAAGGTGCCGCCGCTCGGCGAGAGCGTGACTTCGGCGACCGTGGCGCGGTGGCTGAAGCAGGCCGGCGAG
>JASHRV010000323.1 GCA_030037175.1 Acetobacteraceae bacterium | reverse complement strand
GTCGGCCGCGCTGCGCGACATGACCGAAGCGCTCTATCGCCGCATGGATGCCACCGAGGCGTTCGCCGCCGACGTGGCGCACGAGATCAAGAATCCGCTGACCAGCCTCAGAAGCGCGGTCGAGACCGTCGCCCGCGTGGCCAATCCCGAGCAGCAGAAGGCGCTGCTGCTGATCGTCAAGGACGACGTGGTGCGCCTCGACCGGCTGATCAGCGACATCTCGGAGGCGTCGCGGCTGGATGCGGAGATGTCGCGCACCTCGACCGAGCCGGTCGATGTGGCGCCGATCCTGGCCACGCTCGCCGAGCTGCATCAGACGACCCGGAAGGAGGGCGATCCGCGGGTGGTGGTGGAGGCGCCGGCGAGCGGGCTGGTGGTGGAAGGCGTGGAAGGAAGGCTCGTGCAGGTGCTGCGCAACCTGATCGGCAACGCCGTTTCCTTCAGCCCGCGCGGCGGCCGCATCCGGCTTGCGGGGCGGGTCACGGGCAATACGGTCGAGGTGGCGGTGGAGGATGAAGGGCCCGGCATTCCCGAGGCCAAGCTCGAGCATATCTTCAATCGCTTCTATTCCGAGCGGCCCGAGGGCGAGGAGTTCGGGCGCCATTCGGGGCTCGGGCTTTCGATCAGCCGCCAGATCGTCGAAACGTTCGGCGGGCGCATCAGCGCCGAGAACCGGCGCGACGGCGAGGGACGGATTCTCGGCGCGCGGTTCGTCGTGCGCCTGCCGCGCGTGGAGATGCCCGCCCGCCCGAGCCGGCAGGCGGCGGCGGCGGCTTAGAGCGTGATCGCCGGAGGTGGAACACCGGAGGCGTTCGATCACGCGGGGAAACAAAAGGCTGGAGGGGGGCGGGTGAGCGCGAGCGATTCCATCCCGCTCCAGTGCGTGATCGCCGGAGGTGGAACACCGGAGGCGTTCGATCACGCGATAAGATGGATTGCGCGATCGCTTCGGGCTCCGCCGTTCATTTTGACCGGATATCAGTCGTCTGCGCGGCGTCGTTTGCAGCGCGCAGCAATGAGAGCCGAGCAGAGTGCTGCGGGGTCAAATGAGACTGAGATTCGGATTCAATTGCGGATTGACAGCGCAGAGAGGTTGACGTACCCACTTTGGCAACATTTGGGCAGCGTCGTCATCGCGGCGGCGCGGCACCAAGTGGTCGTGCCGAGAAGAAACGTAGATCGCCGGCGCTGTTTTTAGAAAGCTACCTCGCATTCCAGCGCCTGGTCGTTTGGGGAAACGTCAACGCAGTCCAAAGGACTGGGAATGCTGGTGCAGTGCACAAAGGGACCTCTGGCGGTCCTGGCTTTAATCGCCCTCCTCCCGATTTCATCGGCAAGCGCATTCGCGCAGACAGATCCTTCCGCAGTACAGGGATACTACACGAAATCGCAGGCCGATGCGGGACACGCTGTCTTCAAGCAGACATGCGCGATCTGTCACGGCGACCAGCTTCAGGGCGGCGTGGGCCCTGCGCTGGCCGGGAAGGAGTTCCTGAGCGTATCGCAGTACCAGCAGATCACTGCCGATTACTTTTATAACTTCATGTCGACCCACATGCCATTGACTGACCCGGGAAGCCTGACCAAGACCCAATATCTTGATATCATGGCCTATTTTCTTGAAGCGAACGGCTATGCCTCGGGCCAGAACCCGCTGACTGCAAACGATGAGGAGTTGAAAGGAATCAAGATCGAACCGCAACACTGAGGTGCACGATGGGAGAATCGTGCCCTGGCCCTTGCTCGACAATGACCAAACGCCAAACGGAGGAAACAGCAATGAGGCTCAGAGCGAAAACGCTTGCAGGCACCAGCCTGGTGGCATTGATGATGTGCATCGGCACCGGCGGCGCGCAGGCACAGACCAACGGAGGACCGGCCGGTGTCTCCGCCCCGATCGGGGTGAATGTCGATATCACCTATCAGCAGCTGCTCGGCGCCGACCAGAATCCGAACAACTGGATGCTCTACGGGCGCACGTACGACAATCAGCGCTACTCGCCGCTCGACCAGGTCAATACCCACAATGTCGGCTCGCTGATGCCGGTCGCGATCATCCAGACCGGCGTGGCGGCGAGCTTCGAGGTGAGCCCGATCGTCGATAACGGGATCATGTTCGTCTCGACGCCCTATGACCATGTCATGGCCTATGACGCGACCAACGGCAAAGAGCTTTGGTCCTTCAAGGCGGACCTCGGGTACAACACGCTCTGCTGCGGTCCCGAGAGCCGCGGCGTCGCTGTCGCGGACGGCAAGGTCTTTCTTGCCACGCTCGATGCGCATCTCATCGCGCTGAATGCGTACACCGGGCAGGTCGAGTGGAATTCGCAGGTCGCCGATTCGCGCGATGCCTTCTCGATCACGATGGCTCCGCAGGTGTACGACGGCAAGGTTCTCGTGGGCACCTCGGGGGCCGAGTTCCCGACCCGGAACTTCGTTGCCGCATTCGATGCGAATACGGGCAAGGAGATCTGGCGCTTCTACACGACAGCCGCCCCCGGCCAGCCCGGCGGAGACAGCTGGAGCGGAGATTCCTGGAAGACCGGCGGCGCTTCGATGTGGAATACGCCGGCCATCGATCCGGCCCGTGGGCTTGCGATCTTCGCCACCGGCAATCCCAATCCGGACAACTATGGCGGCAGCCGGCTCGGTGCCAACGCCTATACCGATTCGATCGTCGCGGTGGACATCAACACCGGGAAGCTCGCCTGGTGGTACCAGCAGGTTCCGCATGACGTCTGGGACTACGACGCCATGGCGCCTGTCGTTCTTCTCACCGTGAAGGACGACCAGGGGCACGACGTGCCGGCGGCGGCCGAGGCGGGCAAGGAAGGGCAGCTCTTCATCGTCAACCGCGAGACCGGGCAGCTCATCAGGAAGTCCGATCCGTTCGTCATGCAAAGCGCCAATATGTGGACGACGCCTCCGGAGAACGGATACGTCAACGTTTATCCGGGCGCGCAGGGCGGCAACGAATGGTCGCCGGAGGCCTATTCGCCGAAGACGGGCCTCTTCTACGTCCAGGGCACCAACGAGTCCTGGGAATACACGGCGCACCCGGACGAAACGGTCACCGGGCATCTGCGGCTCGGCGGCGTTCTTCAGCCGATCACGCCGGAGGGGCCGATGGAGCTCGGCGAGCCGGATGTCGGCATGTCCAAGGAGAACACCGCCGGCGCGATCGAGCCTTCGGGAACGCTCTCCGCGATCAACGTCAACACCGGCAAGATCGAATGGCAGTACCATTCGGACTATCCGATGCTCGGCGGCGTGATGGTGACGGGCGGCAATCTCGTCTTTGCCGGCGAGTTCGATGGCCAGTTCAGCGCCTTCAACGCGACAACCGGCGAGAAGCTCTGGCACTTCCAGATGGGGTCCGGGGTCAATGCGTCTCCGGTCACCTACATGGTTGACGGCACGCAATATGTCGCCGTCGCGGCCGGCGGGAACGCAGCCAACGGCAACAACATCCTCATGGAGAAGCTGGGCCTTCACTTCGGTGACGAGATCGCGATCTTCGCGGTCAACACGCGCGCTGCCGTGGCGAACTAAGGCGCGCGGACGACAAGCAACGGAGCGGTCGGCATCAACCCCGGCCGCTCCACCCTTTTGGGGAGGAAGACATGGTCACTCTTCGCGTCAACGGACAGGACTACACCTATGACGGTGATCCCTCGGTGCCGTTGCTCTGGGTGCTGCGTGACGAGCTCGGCCTGACCGGCACCAAGTTCGGCTGCGGCATCGGCCTGTGCGGCGCCTGCACCGTGCATCTCGATGGCGCGGCACTCCGCTCCTGCCTTCTCGAGGTGGGCCAGGTCGGGGGCAAGGAGGTGGTGACGATCGAGGGGCTTTCCCCCGACGGCAATCATCCCGTGCAGGTCGCCTGGCGGGAGACCAGCGCGCCGCAGTGCGGCTACTGCCATGCGGGCCAGATCATGCAGGCATCGGCGCTCCTTGCGAGCACGCCGAAGCCGACGCAGGAGCAGATCCTCGCGGCCATGGACGGCAATATCTGTCGTTGTGGCTGCTACCAGCGCATCAATGAGGCAATCAACCTCGCCTCGGCGGGAGTGTGAGCCATGACGCACATGTTCAAATCCGGCATATTCAACTTTGCGCCGATTCCTCCGGGATCGGTCGCGAATATGAGCCGCCGCTTCGTGCTGAAAGGCTTTGTCGCCGCCGGCACCCTGGTGGTCGGGACAAGCTTCCTTCCCGGAAAGGGACGGGCGGATTGGGCGACCGGCGCCGCGCTGATGCCCGGCGGGACGAAGAACAACCCGCATCTCTTCATCGCGATCGATCCCTCGGGCGAGGTCACCATCATCGCCAACCGCGAGGAGATGGGCACCGGGATCAAAACGAGCCTGCCCATGGTGGTGGCCGACGAGATGGAGGCGGACTGGTCGCGCGTGCACGTGCAGCAGGCCACGGGCGACAACGAGAAATGGGGCAACCAGGACACCGACGGATCGCGCAGCGTGCGCCACTGGGTGCAGCCGATGCGCCAGTGCGGTGCCGCGATGCGGATGATGCTCGAGCAGGCGGCCGCCACGCGCTGGGGCGTCGAGCTCTCCTCGGTCAAGGCCGAGAATCACCGGGTGGTCAACCTCGCCACGGGCGAGATCGCGGGCTATGGCGAGCTTGCCGCGGCGGCGAGCGCCCTGCCCATGCCGCCGGTGGAAGCGCTCCAGCTCAAGAACCCGCGCGACTTCCGCTATATCGGCACCGGCTCGATCCAGATCGTCGATCTCTACGACATCACGGTCGGAAAGGCGGTCTACGGAATCGATGCCAAGATGCCGGGGATGAAGTTCGCCGTCATCGCCCGCCCGCCGGTGGTCGGCGGAAAGCTCGTCTCCTACGACGCGACCGAGACCCTCAAGGTGCCCGGTGTCGAGCAGGTCGTCGTGGTGCCCGGCGCGACATGGCCTTTGAAGTTCCGCCCGCTCGGCGGTGTGGCCGTCATTGCGCGCAACACCGGCTCGGCGATCAAGGGCCGCGAACAGCTCAAGATTGTCTGGGATGACGGTCCGAACGCCAGCTATGATTCGGTCGCGTTCCGCAGCCAGATGGAGGCGAGCGCGGGCCAGCCGGGCCTTGTCGTGCGCGACGACGGCGATGCCGAGGGGGCGCTCAAATCCGCCGCCCGGGTCATCTCCGCGACCTACTACATCCCGCACCTCGCGCATGCCAGCATGGAGCCGCCCACGGCCACCGCGCATGTCACCAATGGAACCTGCGTGGCCTATGTGCCGGCGCAATATCCCGGCGGCTGCCACGATGATTTGGCCGCCGTGCTCGGCATTCCGGCCAGCAACGTCACGGTCAATCTGACGCTGCTCGGCGGAGCCTTCGGGCGCAAATGCAACTGGGACTTCGCGCTCGAGGCGGCGTTGCTCTCCAAGGCGACCGGCGTGCCGATCAAGGTCGTCTGGACGCGCGAGGACGATCTCCAGCACGATTCCTACCACACCGTCTCGGTCGAGCGGATCGATGCCGGCGTGGACACGAACGGCAGGGTGGTCGCCTGGCGGCATCGCAGCGTCGCGCCCAGCCTCTGGAGCACCTTCGACGGCAGCCAGGTTCACGAGCATCCGATCGAGCTCGGGATGGGATTCGTCGACAATCCCTTCGATATTCCGAATCTGCGCTGCGAGAACCCGGCCTGTGCGGCGCATGTCCGCATCGGCTGGTTCCGTTCCGTCTCGAACATCCCGCACGCCTTCGCCATCCAGTCGTTCGTGGCGGAGCTCGCGGCCGCGACGGGCCGGGATCCGCGGGACATGCTGCTCGAGCTGATCGGACCCGACCGCGTTCTCGACCCGACCAAATTCCGCGGGGTCACGAACTTCTGGAACTACGGCGATCCGGTCTCGACCTACCCGATCGAAACCGGGCGTCTGCGCCGCGTGACGGAAATCGTGGCCGAGCAGATCGGCTGGGGCAGGACGCTGCCGAAAGGGCACGGTCTCGGCATCGCCGCCCACCGCTCGTTCCTGAGCTACATCGCGACCGCGGTCGAGGTTGCGGTGGACGACAAGGGCAACATCACCATCCCGCGGGTCGATACGGCCGTCGATTGCGGGTTCTACATCAACCCCGAGCGCATCCGCTCGCAGGTCGAGGGCGCGGCCGTACAGGGAACCGCGCTGGCGAAGAACTCCGAGATCACCTTCAAGAACGGCCGCGCGCAACAGAGCAATTTCGACGGCTACCTGCTCGCGCGGATCAACGAGGTGCCGCTCAACGTCAATGTGCACATCGTTCCCGCCGACTGGAACGTGCCGTCGAGCGGTCTCGGCGAGCCGCCGCTTCCGCCCTTTGCCCCGGCACTCTGCAACGCGGTCTTCGCCGCCACGGGCAAACGGATCCGGAGCCTGCCGATCGGCAACCAGCTGGCCACGTGAACCGCGGCTTCCGGCCTGCGTAAAAACATGGGGTCCGGGGCCGCAGGTCCCGGACCTCTTCTTTTTCGCCGCATGCGGTCAAATATATTCAAAGGAAGAATCTTCTTTTTCTGAAGAAAAAGAAGCAAAAAGACTTTTATCCGTTTTCCGGGGGCGGGCGTCGGCTGGGGACTCCGGCCGTCATTCGCAGGCCCGAGGTGGAGCGGTGGTCCGGAGAACGGAAAAAAGTTCTTTGGTTCTTTCTTTCAAGAAAGAACAACCTTTGTTGCTCATCGCACGAAGGGGCCAGGGCAACCCGCGTGAACGGCGGGGATCGGGAGGGGACACATGAGCGATGCGCCCGCCGGCGGGACCCGGAGCTATGTCCATGGGGCAAGCGCCGTGCCGCTGCTCGGCGAGACGATCGGCGAGAATTTCTCCCGGATTGCCGCGCGCCATGCGGCGCGGCCGGCGCTCATCGTGCGCGAGCAGGGGATTCGCTGGAGCTATGCCGAGCTCGCTGCCGAGGTGGATCGCCTCGCCGCCGGGCTCCTGGCTCTCGGGCTCGAGCCCGGCGAGCGCGTCGGGATCTGGTCGCTCAACTGCGCCGAATGGGTGCTGGCGCAGTTCGCAACCGCCCGCGCCGGCCTGATCCTCGTCAACATCAACCCCGCCTATCGGGTGACGGAGCTGGAATACGCGCTCGCGAAGGTGGGTTGCGCGGCACTTCTGACGGCCTCCCGCTTCAAAAGCAGCGATTACATCGGGATGCTGAGCGCGCTCGCGCCCGAGCTCGCAACGAGCCGGCCAGGTGCGCTCCGGGCCGGCCGCCTGCCGGCGCTCAGGGCGGTGATCCAGATCGAGGGAGAGCCCGTGCCGGGCTGCATTCCTTTCGCCGAAGCGCTCGCGCGCGGAAGTGCCGCGGACCGCGCGCGGCTCGCTTCGCTCGACGGCCTCATCCAGTGCGACGAGGCCGTGAATATCCAGTTCACAAGCGGAACGACAGGCGCGCCCAAAGGGGCGACGCTCACCCACCACAACATCCTCAACAACGGATTCTTCATAGGCCGGGCGATGCGGCTTTCCGAGCAGGACCGGCTCTGCATCCCCGTGCCGCTCTATCATTGCTTCGGCATGGTCCTCGGCGTGCTCGCCGCGGTGACGCATGGTGCGGCGATGGTCTTTCCCGGCCGCGGGTTCGATCCGCTGGCAACGCTCGCCTCCGTCGCGGAGGAGCGCTGCACGGCGCTGCACGGCGTGCCGACCATGTTCATCGCCGAGATGGAGCATCCCGATTTCGACAGGTTCGATCTCACGAGCCTGCGGACCGGGATCATGGCGGGCTCGCCCTGCCCGATCGCGGTGATGCGCCGGGCCACCGAGACGATGCATCTTTCCGAGATCACGATCGCCTACGGAATGACCGAGACGAGCCCCGTGAGCTTCCAGACCGCGGTCGATGATCCGCTCGAGAAGAGGGTCTCGACCGTGGGGCGGGTGCATCCTCATGTCGAGGTCAAGATCGTCGATGCGGAAGGCCGCGTCGTGCCGCGCGGCACGCCCGGCGAGCTCTGCACGCGCGGCTATTCGGTGATGCTCGGCTATTGGGACGATCCGGCGCGGACGGCGGAGGCGGTCGATGCGGCGCGCTGGATGCACACCGGCGATCTCGCGACGATCGATGACGAGGGCTATTGCAACATCGTCGGCCGCATCAAGGACATGGTGATCCGCGGCGGCGAGAACGTCTATCCGCGCGAGGTGGAGGAGTTCCTCTACCGCCATCCGAAGATCGAGGATGTGCAGGCCTTCGGCGTTCCGGACCCGCGTCTTGGCGAGGAGCTTTGCGTCTGGGTCCGTCTGCGCGCGGGCGAGAGCATGAGCGAGGAAGAGCTCCGCGAATTCTGCCGCGGCCGGATCGCGCACTACAAAATCCCGCGTTATGTGCGCTTCGTCGATTCCTTCCCGATGACGGTCACCGGCAAGGTGCAGAAATTCATCATGCGCGAGCGCATGCAGGCCGAGCTCGGCCTCACCGCGGAAGCGACCGCATAACCCGCGCACCGCACCCGCGCACCGCACCCGCCCTGCGCTTTTCGGCGACAGGGTTTATATCGGGCAGGCTTGGCTGTTTCGGCCCGCGCCGATCGTTGGCGGCCGAGCCAGGCCGCGCGCCGGCGCGCCGGCGCGGTGGCGCGAGGCCGAACCAGCCGCGATGGCGCCGAAAGGGAGCAGGATGCGGGTCTATCGCTTTCCGGCCACGGGCCGTATCGAGCAGCTGGTTCTCGGCGAGGAACCCGCGCGCACGCCCGGACCCGGAGAGGTCCGGGTGCGGCTGCGCGCCGC
>JASHRV010000322.1 GCA_030037175.1 Acetobacteraceae bacterium | reverse complement strand
CTTGAGCGAGCACGACATTGAACCGCTCGTCCGGCCCTTCCGGCACGTCGGGGTCGAGCATATTGGGCAGGGCGGCAAGCTCTCTGCGGATATCCTCCTCGAGCTTCGCCGCTCGCGCCTCGAGCCCCTCCATCTCGCCGCGGAGACTTGCCGCCTCCGACTCCAGCGCCGCGCTCTCCTCGCCCTTCCGCCGCGCCTCGCCGACAAGACGCGAGAGCGCATTGCGCCTCGCCTGGCGCTCCTGCAGCCGCGTCAGCACCGCGCGCCGCTCGGCATCGAGGGCAAGCAGCATGTCGGAGGCCGCCGGCACGCCCCTCCGCGCCAGGGCGGCGTCGAAGGCGCCGGGATCGGCGCGGACGGCACGGATGTCATGCATGGAACTACTCGGGTGTCGGCTTCGGCTCCACCCATCGGGCGGCGAGGATCGAGATCTCGTAGAGCAGGATCAGCGGCACCGCGAGCCCGGTCTGGGTGAAGACGTCCGGGGGCGCCAGCACGGCGGCCACCACGAAGCATCCCACATAGGCGTAACGGCGCCAGGAAGAGAGCTGCTTTGCCGAGACCAGCCCCACCCGCGCGCAGAGCGAGAGCAGCACCGGAAGCTGGAAGGTGATGCCGAAGGCAAAGATCAGCTTCATCACCAGGCTGAGATACTGGCTCACGGTCGCCAGCAGCTCGATATGCATCCCCGAGCCGTTGGGCGGGGTTTCGAAGCTCAGGAAGAACTTCCACGCGAACGGGAAGATCACGTAGTACGCGAGCGCCCCGCCCATCACGAAAAGAACCGGGCTCACGATCAGAAACGGCAGGATGGCGCGCTTCTCGCTCTTGTAGAGCCCGGGCGCGATGAAAAGCCAGAGCTGGGTCGCGGCGACCGGGAAGGAGATGAAGGCGCCGGCGAAGATCGCGACCTTCACGTAAGTGAAGAACGCCTCGTAGAGCACCGTGTAGATGAGCTGCGGCTGCTGGCCCTTGCTGCGCAGGATCTCGGCGAGCGGCGCTGCGAGGAAGGCATAGATCCTCCCCGAGAAATAATAGCAGACCAGGAACGCCACGAAGAACGTGCCGAGGGACCACATCAACCGCCGCCGGAGCTCGAGCAGGTGCTCGAGCAGCGGCATCGGCTTGTCTTCAATGGTATCGTTCTCGTCGCGCGGCACGCTCGCTCCGTTGGCTGTTCGTGATGCGGCTCAGGAGCGCCGGCCGAGCAGCTCGGGCGGGACGAAGGCAGGCGGACGCATCGTCGCCACGGCAACGGCCGGCGGCACAAACGCGGGCGCCCCGAGGGCAGCCTGATTCTCGCCCGCGGCATCCTCGCCGGCCGGCGCCGCGTCCATCTCCGCCCGGATCTCCGTCACCACATCGGGGCGTTCGAGCACGGTGGTCTCGCCGTCCGCCGCTTCCGCCGCCGCTTGCGCAGCGGTCGTCGCGGTCGCAGCGGTGCCCGCGCTGCCCGCGGTCGCGAACGGGTCCTCGGTGAAAGTCTTGCGCAGGCTCTGGTCGGGATCGATCGTCCGCTCGACCGTGCCCTTGATGTCGAAATTGCGGATCTCGTCGATATGCTTGCGCACATCCTGGAGATCGGCCTCGCGCATCAGCTCGTTGACATGGGTCTGGAATTCCGCGGCCATGCCGCGGGTCTTCTTGATGACCTGCGCCACCGTCTTGAGCGCGGTCGGCAAGTCCTTCGGGCCGATGGCGATCAGCGCCACCACCGCAATCAGTGCGATTTCCGACCAGGAAAAATTGAACATGCCTCAAGCCTGCCGTCGGCGCCTCTGCTAGCAGGAATCCCCCACGCCGGAAACCTCGCGGCTACGCCCCGGCCGCGGGCGGGCCCGCAAGCAGATCCTCCCGCCGCGGCAGGTCCGCAAGGCTTCCCAGGCTGAAGGCGGCGAGGAAACGCGGCGTGGTCCCCCAGAGCGTCGGGCGGCCGGGCGCCTCCTTGCGCCCCTGCGGTGCGACCAGCCCCGCCTCCAGCAGCAGATCGAGCGTCTCCTGCGAAAGGCTCGTCCCCCGCAGCGCCTCGATCTCGGGCCGCGTCACCGGCTGGTGATAGGCGATGATGGCGAGCGTCTCCATCGCCACTCGCGGCAGCCGGCGCGGCTGCTGCACCACCTTGCGCAGGTTCGGCGCAAGATCGCGCGCGGTGCGGAACTGCACCCCGCCCGCAACCGCCGCCAGCTCCACCCCGCGGCCCTCATAGCGCCGGGCAAGCTCGGCGAGCACCGCCTCCGCCTCCTCGCCCTCCGGCAGGATCTGGCCGAGCGCGCGGGCCGAGACCGGCTCGGACGAGGCGAACACCAGCGCCTCGGCAAGCCGGACCGCCAGCTCGGAAGGCCCCGTCTCGGCTTGCACCTCAGCCTTGGGAGGCGGCTCGTCTTCCATCCCTCACCGCCCTCCGCCGGCTCCGCCTTCCACCCGCCCGACCAGGATCGGCCCGAACGGCCGCTCCTGCCGCAGCCTGAGCCCCCCGTCGCGCGCCATCTCCAGGCTCGCGACCAGCGTGCTGGCCAGCGCTGCCCGCCTTTCGTCCGGCGCCAGCAGTTGCTCGGGCAGGAACTGCTCGAGGCTCGCCCAGTCCGGAACGCTGCCGAGCAGCTGCTCGAGCCGCCCGAGCGCGTCCTGCACCGTCCATACCGTCAGCGGCGGCGGCTGATACCGCACCGCGGCCTGCGCCCGCCTCAGCGCACCGAGATAGGCCGCAAGCAGCGCCGGCATATCGACCCGGAAGCCCGAGCGGTCGATCTCGACGAAGCTTTCCGGCACCCCTCGGGGAAAGACGTCCCGCCCAAGCATCGTCCGTCCGCCGAGCCAAAGCGAAGCCGCCCGCATCGCCTCGAGCGCCGCAAGCCGCGCCGCCAGCACGTCCGCTGCCCGCTCGCCCTCCTCCGCCTCCGGGCTTCCGGCCGGCAGCAGCAGCCGCGACTTCAGCCAGGCGAGCCAGGCCGCCATCACCAGCCAGTCGGCCGCGAGCTCCAGCCGCACCGCCCGCGCCCCCTCGATCACCGCCAGGTATTGCTCCACCAGCGCCAGGATCGAGATCCGCGCCAGATCGAGCTTTTGCGCCCGCGCCAGTTCGAGCAGCAGATCGAGCGGCCCTTCGAAGCCTTCCAGCCGGAGCAGCAGCTGCCCCGATGACGATGCCTCGGACATGCTCAGCCCCGGTGGCCGGCGAGGAAAAGAACGAAATTCGCCGCCGCCGGCAAAATCCGCCCGAGCACCGCCTGGATCGGGTCGAACGCGATGCCGGTGCCGCGCAACAGCGCCGGCAGCAGGAAGAACACGATCAGCACGATCAGGATTCCGTACCGCTCCAGCCGCGCATAGCCCATGGCAAGCGGCGCCGGCAGCACTCCGACGACGATCCGCCCGCCATCGAGCGGGGGAATCGGCAGCAGGTTGAAAAGCCCAAGCGCGAGATTGGCAAGGATGAAATACTGAAAGAGCAGGCTCGCAAGATCGGATGCCAGGCCCGGCAGCACCGGAGGCAGGTAAAGCAGCACCGCGCCGATCCAGGCGAGGAAAAAATTCATCGCCGGCCCGGCCGCCGCCACCACCGCCATGCCGCGGCGCGGATTGCGGAACTTCCACGCCGAAACCGGCACCGGCTTCGCCCAGCCGAACAGGAACAGGATGCGGCGGAACAGCAGAAGCTGGCTCAGCACCAGGATGCCGGGCAGGATGATCGTCCCTACCCGGTCGATATGCCGCAGCGGGTTGAGCGAAAGCCTTCCTGCCACCTTGGCGGTATCGTCGCCCATGGCGAGCGCGGCATAGCCGTGCGCCGCCTCGTGCAGGGTGATCGCCAGCACCACCGGCACGCCGGCGAGCACGATCCCGATCAGGATGCCGCTCACGCGGGAAGCAGCCTCTCACGCTCCGCCGAAAGCCGCGCGGCATCGAGCGCCTGCCGGCCCGCGGCCGCCATCGCCCGCGCCCGCTTGAGCCGCACCGCCGTCTTCGCGCCCACCTCCGGCACCGCCTCGAGCACGGCCCGGTTCGCCTCCACATCGCCCGCGCAATAGAGCGCGAGATCGGCGCCGGCCGCGAGCGAGGCCGCGGCACGCGCCGCCGGCGGGCCCGCAAGCGCGCCCATGGCAAGATCATCCGTCACCAGCACGCCCGTGAACCCGACACGGCCGCGCACGATGCGGCGGATGATGGCCTCGGAAAGTGTCGCCGGATTCTCTGCATCCCAATGAGGGTAGAGGATATGCGCCGTCATCGCCCAGGGAAGGTCCGCATTGTACACGAAGGGCAGAAGATCGGCGGCAAGATCGGCGCTTTCAACCCGCGGCAGCGCGCGATGGCTGTCCACCATCGCCCGCCCATGGCCGGGGATGTGCTTCATCACCGGCTGGCAGCCGGACGCGATCAGCCCGAACGCAAGCTCCCGCCCCAGCCGCGCCACCGCCCGCGGCTCGGTGGCAAGCGCCCGGTCGCCCACCACCGCATCCGCGCCCGGAAGCCCGAGATCAAGCACCGGGGCCGTCACCACGTCGAAGCCCGCCCGACCGCACGCAAGCCCGATGAGCGCACCCGTGAGCCATGCCGCCCGCAACCCCGCCGCCCGATCCTGTGCATAGAGCCGGCCAAGCGCGGAAGCCGGCGGAAAAGCCGGCCAGTGCGGCGGCCTCAACCGCGCCACACGCCCGCCCTCCTGATCGACCATCAGCACCGCCTCCGGCAGCAGCACTTGCCGCAAATCACCGACGAGACGGGCAAGCTGCCCCGGCTCCTCGATATTGCGCGAAAAAAGAATCACCCCGGCCGGCGGCCGCGCACGAAAAAGCGCCGCCTCGCCCGGCAGAAGCACCGGACCCGTCAAACCGACGATTGCCGCGCGCATCAAGCGAAGAATCGCATCAGATCATCATGCAGGGGCTCCGCCCCTGCACCCCAGCAAGGAGCTCCGCCCCTTGCAACCCCGGCAAAGGCGGAGCCTTTGCAATCCATTTGCTTAAAGCGGATGGGGGTCCGGGGCCTCAAGGCCCCGGCGGGGATGCAAGGGGCAGAGCCCCTTGCTGGGGTGCAGGAGGCAAAGCCCCCTGCCCTCTTTTCCGTTCTCAGAACGACGCGATGTCGCAGGCTTGCCCTTTGGCGCGCACCGCCGCGCAGAAGCTGGTCGCCTGGGCGATATTGGCGAAGCCGCCCGTGCGCAGCCGCCAGAACGTATGCCCGTCCACCTGAACCTGGGACACGAGCGGCTGGCGATCGCCGAGCAGCTCGGGAAGCTGGGCCTGAAGCTGCGTCCACTCGGCGAGCGCGTTCGCCTTCGAGCTCAGCGCGGCGAACTGGACCTCGGTCGCGATGCCGGTGCCGGCTCCGGCCGGCGGCGGCGCCGCCGCGGTCGCGGTGGCGAGCTGGATCGGCGGCGGCGAGGGCGGCGGCAGCGGCAACCC